>CAJMRO010000006.1:0-41301 GCA_905215825.1 uncultured bacterium | reverse complement strand
TGCGCGATCGGGCAGCGAGTGTGAAAACGGCAACCGGTCGGCGGATCCAGCGGTGACGGCGGATCGCCAGCGAGGATGATGCGCTTGCGCGTCTTCTGGATATCAGGATCGGGCACCGGCACAGCAGACAGCAGCGACTGCGTGTACGGATGGTGAGGCTCACTGTAGAGCGTCTTCCAGTCCGAAACCTCGACCATCTTGCCCAGATACATAACGGCAACGCGATCGGAGATATGCTGCACGACAGACAGGTCGTGGGCGATAAACAAATATGCAGTACCGAACTTGTCCTGGAGTTCCTTGAGCAGGTTCAGAACCTGGGCCTGAATGGACACATCCAGAGCGGAAACCGGCTCGTCGCAGATAATCAGCTTGGGCTTCAGCGCAAATGCACGGGCAATGCCGACACGCTGACGCTGACCGCCGGAGAACTCATGAGGATAGCGGTTAATGTGCTCGGGGTTCAGTCCGACAACGTCGAGAAGCTCGCGGACACGCTCAATGCGCTCCTCCTTGGTGCCCACGCCGTGAATGGTCATGGGCTCGGAGACGATCTCACCGATAGTCATACGAGGATTGAGCGAAGCATAAGGATCCTGGAAGATGAACTGCATCTCGCGACGCATATCCTTGATCTCGTGCTTGCTCATCTCGGCAACGTCTTTGCCCTGGAAGAACACTTTGCCGGCCGTCGGCTTGGTGAGGCGCATGATGGTACGGCCCGTGGTGGACTTACCGCAACCGGACTCGCCGACCAGACCAAAGGTCTCGCCAGGATAGATCTCGAACGAAATGTCGTTCACAGCAGAGACGACACGCTTGGAGAAGCGCTTGGCGAACATGCCGGACTCAGCGGGAAACTCCTTAGAGAGGTGCTCGACCTTCAGCAGCGGAGTACGCTCGTTGGTATCTGCCATTACGCCTCGCCTCCCTTCTTGGAATCCTTGCGCGTACGGGACGTCTCAGGAGCGTTCTTGAGGAACTCGGGGTCACCGGAGTAGTGGCACGCAGAGTAGTGACCAGACTCGGTGACAACGCGCTCGGGGCGCTGCTTGCGGCACTTATCGGTCGCATAGGGGCAACGAGGCGAGAACACGCAGCCCTCGGGCAGGTTCATGAGCGAAGGCGGGTTGCCATGAATCGGCGTAAGCGGCTTCTTCTCATCGATGGCCTGCTCCGGGATGGAGCGGATAAGGCCCCAGGTGTAGGGGTGGCGGCTCTCGTAGAAGATTTCCTCAGCAGTACCGAACTCGACGGGACGGCCGGCGTACATAACCATGATCTTGTCGGCCATATCAGCGACAACGCCCAGGTCATGGGTGATCATGATGATGGCGTTGCCGTTCTTCTCCTGCATTTCCTGCATAAGCTCAATAATCTGAGCCTGGATGGTAACGTCCAAGGCAGTCGTGGGCTCGTCGGCAATCAGAATATCGGGATCGCAGGCAAGAGCCATGGCAATCATGACGCGCTGACGCATACCGCCAGAGAACTGGTGGGGATACTCATTGACGCGCTTCTCGGGCTCGGGAATGCCAACGAGGTCCAAAAGCTCGGTGGCGCGCTTGAGTGCCTCCTGCTTGGAGTAGCCGCGGTGCAGACGAAGGCCCTCGCCCACCTGCTTGCCGATCTTATAGACCGGGTTCAAGGAGGTCATAGGATCCTGGAAGATCATCGCGATATCGTTACCGCGAATGTGCTGCATCTCTTCCTCGGTCATCTCGAGGATAGAACGACCGCGATAGCGAACGTCGCCGCCCTCGATCTTTCCCGGAGGCATCGAGATAAGACCCATGATGGTCATGGCGGTCACGGACTTACCGGAGCCGGACTCACCGACGACGCCCAGGGTCTCGCCGCGATCGAGCGTGTAGGAGACACCGTCGACAGCGCGAACGACGCCGTCCTCGGTATGGAAATACATCTTAAGGTCATCGACCTCGAGCAGATGCTGGCCCTCGGGAACCGGCTGGTCCTTCAGGTCCACATAGTTCTTGTTCTTCTTCATCCTTATGCGTCCTTCATCTTGACGTCGAGGGCGTCGCGCAGACCGTCACCCAGCAGGGTGAAGGCGAGCACCGTCGAAAGAATTGCCAGACCGGGCATGATCATCATCCAGGGAGCAGTCAGAAGATACTGCTGACCGTCCTGAATCATGGAGCCCCACGAAGGCGTAGGCGGAATAACGCCCATGCCGAGGAAGGACAGAGCGGACTCGGTCAGAATGGCGCCACCAATGTTCATGGTCGCGTAGACCACGATGGAGGCGACGGAGTTCGGGAAGATGTGACGCACAACGATACGAGCATCAGATGCACCCATCGCGCGCGCAGCGTCAACATAGTCGTTTTCCTTGACCGTCAAGATTGCAGAGCGGAAGACGCGCGCAATCGAAGGCCAGCCGAGAATGCCGATGGCAAAAAAGACGTTCTGAAGACCACGTCCGATAACGGCGATCATGGCGACAACGAAAAGCACGTACGGGAACGCTAGGAAAATATCCGCACAGCGCATGATGATCGTATCCCAGATGCCGCCGTAGAAACCGGCCAGAGCACCCATGACCAGACCAATCACCGTGGAGATCGCAGTGGCCATAATACCGACGGAAAGCGAAACACGTGCACCGTAGATAACGCGAACGAGAATGTCACGACCAAGAGCGTCGGTGCCAAACGGGTGCTCTGCACACGGAGCCATCAGCGACGTCTGGGCCATGGTGGTCGAGTCGGAAGCCGTCGGCGAACCGAGCCAGGGCTTAGCCCACAGATCTGCGGTCAGGGCAACCACAACGACGATGATGATCCAGCAGACACCGATAACGGCGAGCTTGTTCTTACGAAGACGCTTAAAAGCGTCGCCCCACAGCGTGCGGGACTTGGCGGGAGCAGATGCGGCCTTGGTGGCGGTAGCCTGCTCCTGAGACTGAGAATCAGTTTCCTGCATGAGACGTACCTCCCTTAGGCCTTATCCGACGGACCGCCAAGGCGGATGCGCGGGTCGAGGAATGCATAGCTAATGTCGACGAGCAGGTTGATCACCATGACGACGACGACGATGAGCGTAACGCCGCCCATAACGATGGGCCAGTCACGCATGCTAATGGCGCGATAGACCTCATAGCCGATACCGGGCCAGTTAAAGACCGTCTCGGTCAGGATGGCGCCCGAAAGCATGCCGCCAAAGTCGACACCAATATAGGTAACGACGGGGATGAGTGCATTCTTAAGCGCATGCTTGATGATGATCGCGCGATTGGAGAGACCCTTGGCTTTTGCCGTACGGATGTAATCCTGGTTCATGACGTCAAGCAGCTGCGAGCGCATTATGCGGGCAGCATAAGCGGTCGAAACCGAAGCCAGCGTAATGGTCGGAAGCACATAGTGCATCCAATCCTGATACTGAGAGCTGGCACCGCCGGCACCCGAGATCGGCATGGAGAATGCACCGCCCGTGGCGTCCTTGAGAATGACGCCAAAGAACAGTTGCAGCAACATACCGAGCCAGAAGGCCGGGACGGCAACGAGGATCGACGTGGTGAGCGTTACCAAAATATCCCAGAAGGAATAACGCTTTACCGCCGAAATGATACCCGCACCGATACCCATGATTGCCTCGAGCACGATGGCGCACGCGGCAAGTTTGACCGTATACGGATACTTCTGGGCAAAGATTTCCGTAACCGGCAGCTTGCGCTGATACGAATTGCCCAGATCGCCATGAAGCAGGCCGTTCATGTAATACAAGTAACGGTCCACGAGCGACGTTTGAACGGGGTCGCCGTTCTCGTCAAGGATCGCGTTGCCGTCCTCGTCCGACTGGACCAGGTGATAGCGAACGCGAAGCTGAAGCTCCACCTCGGGGGACAGAGCCTTGTCTCCACCGATCAGCTTGATCGGATCTCCCGGCACGATATTCTGGAGGGCGAACAAAATCAGCGTAACGCCCAAAAACACCGGGATGAACTGAAGCACACGTTTAACGATGTACTTACCCATACCACTCCCCTATCTAGGGATTAACCTAAATGGGATGCCGATCGCCAGACCGGCATCCCAAAATTACCATCAGCCAGTTTACCCCAGGTTAGGGAGAACTGTATGTTTCCCATGAGGTCTACGTAAATACTTGACCCTCACGGAAGCTGCAAACTCTTAGGCGAGCTCAGCGGTACCCAGATCGGCGTGTTTCTGCGGATCGACATAGAGGTGCTTGATGCGATCGGAGCCGGCGATGGTGTGCGTGTAGAACATCACCGGGATGACCGGGCAGTCGGCAGCGACCATTGCATCGGCCTCCTGCATCTTAGCGACGCGCTCTTCGTCGTCAACCGTGGTACGGGCCTCATCGACCTTGGCGTCGAACTCGGGGTTGTTGTAACCAGAGCGGTTGTCGCCACCGAGGGAGTCGGAGTGGAACAGCGGATACAGGAAGTTGTCCATGATCGGGTAGTCAGCAATCCAACCCAGACGACCGAACTGATAGTTAAAGTTCTGGTACTGCTCGAGCAGGGCAGACCACTCGGGGGTATCGGAGACAGCGGTAACGCCAACCTTGGCGAGGTCGCCGATGATGGACTCCATGATCTCCTTGTGGCCACCGTCCTGGTTGTAGGACAGAGTCACGTTAATGCCACGATCGCCGTTAGCACCAGCGGGAGCAACCTTGTCGAGGTACTCGTTAGCCTTGTCGACGTCGTAGGCGCAGAACTCCCATGCGCCCTCCTTGTAGCCATCGATGCCCGGAGGAACAATGCCGTCGGCAGGGGTACGGGTACCCTTGAAGATGGTCTTGCAGATGGCCTCACGGTTGATGGCCAGGGAGATACCCCTGCGCAGGTCGGCGTTGTTGAACGGCTCGGCCGTGTTGTTGCAGGTCAGGTAGTAGGTGGAAGGCTCGGCGCCGAGCAGCATGCGCTCGCCGTCACCCATGGTGTAGCCGTCCTTGGACACGCCGCGATCCTTCTTGGCAGCGTCGATCTGAGCAACGGGAACGTCGCAGACATCGAGGTTACCGGCCTGGAACTCCTTGTAAGCGGTCTCCATGTCCTTGATGACCTGGAAGTGGATGCCATCGATCTTGGCCTTGTCGCCATAGTAATCGTCGAACTTCTTGAGGTTGATCTCCTGACCATCCTCCCACTTGCCGTCCATCATGAACGGGCCGTTACCGACCGGTGCAAGGTAGAAGCTCTTGACATCGGACTCGGCGCACTCGGGAACCGGGGCCAGAGCCGGGTGAGAGGCGACGAAGGGGAAGTCGGCGTAAGCGGAAGACAGCTTGACGACGAGGGTCTCATCGTCGGGGCAAGTAACACCGCTGAGCTCGGTAGCGTTACCGGCAAGCAGGTCGTCATAGCCCTCGACCATGGAAAGGTGATAGGAGACCTCGGAAGGGCCGTACTCGGTAGCGATGGCCGACTTGGTGTTGACCAGACGCTCCCAACCGAGCTTGAAGGACTTGGAGGTAACGTCGTCACCGTTGTGGAACTTGGCCTTCTTGATCTTGAAGGTAAACTCGGTGGCGTCGTCGTTGGCCTCAAAGGACTCGCAAGCCAGCGGAACGATCTCGCCCTTCTCGGCGTCATAAGAGGTCAGAGCGTCAAAGAGCTGGTACTCGACCTGAGTGCCCTGGTCCTCCTGGACATTGTAGGGGTCGATGCAGACCGGGTTGTTGATGTAGAAGTTCAGCGTCGAACCGGACTCAGAACCGGAAGCGTCGCCGCCCTTCTTGCCGCATGCGGCAAGAAAAGCCATGGAGCTCGCAGCGAGGGTGCCGCCAACAAAGGCGCGACGACCCATAACGGGCTGGTGGAACATAGAATCAGCCATGCCATCCTCCTTATGAGATAGGACAAAGAAATGTTCAGTCGGACATATGTCGAGACAATCCGATCCGAACCATCAAAACGCCGCCCGCTGCTATGGCTGGTTATGCACAACGGACCAACGTTTCGCAATACAGTAGCGCATTTTATGCACGATTTGGGGCTAATTCCGGTTAACGGTCGAGAATTTCTTTAGTTGGGCGAAGTATGTGGGGATATTTTGACTCTGTTACAAATATGTAAACAAAAAGGGTCCCGCACCTGCGAGACCCATTGCAAACGTATATACGCCGATGCTTAGTAGCCGACGATGCCCTGCGGGAAGAAGAACATGCACAGGACGACGCACACGGCAAAAACAACGGCCATAATTACCGTCAGGCGATCGAGGTTCTGCTCCATGACGCCCGTGGCAGAGCTGGAGTTATACAGCGAGCTAGCGATCATATCCGAAACGCCGGTGCCCTTACCGGAATGCATCAGGACGAGAATCGTCAGCGCCACGGCAGAGACAGCCCAAACGACAAACAGAAGAATCTGGAACGGACCCATAGATAAGCTCCTTAATAGAACAGTTCAAACTCCAGTACTGTACCACAATCCCCCGCTCTCCCCTACCTGCCACTCAAGGACGGGGTGGAAATGGCAGAAATACCAAAAAGGGGGTTGTCCGGTTGTGGACAACCCCCTTACTAGAAAACGGTATTTGTTTTCTATTAGGCCTCGGTGGCGAGCACGCGGCCCGTCATCTCGGCGGAAGGCTCAATACCAGCCATGGTGAGCATGGTCGGAGCGATATCGGAAAGACGGCCGTCCTCGATACCGGTGAGCTGTGCCTTCTCATCAACGATGATGAACGGCACGCGGTTGGTGGTGTGAGCCGTAAACGGATGCTTGGAACCGTCGGAAGCAACGTCAAACATGTGATCGGCGTTGCCGTGGTCGGCGGTAATCAGTGCAAAGCCGCCCTTGGCGAGAATCGCCGGGACAACCTTGGACAGGGCATCGTCAACAGCCTCGACAGCCTTAACGGCAGCGTCGAAGACACCGGTGTGACCAACCATGTCGCAGTTCGCGAAGTTCACGATGTAGAAATCAGCGCGATCCTCGTTGATGGCGGCGACGAGCTTCTCGGTAACCTCGGGAGCGCTCATCTCGGGCTGCAGATCGTAGGTAGCAACCTTGGGGGAAGCGACGAGCACGCGCTCCTCGCCCTCCTTGGGCTCCTCGATGCCACCGTTGAGGAAGAACGTCACGTGGGCGTACTTCTCGGTCTCGGCAGTGTGCAGCTGCTTCAGGCCATTGGCGGCGATAACGTCGGCCAGGACGTTCTCGGGGAACGTCTTGGGGAAGGCGACCTCGACGTCAAACGTCGGATCATACTCGGTCATCGTCACAAAGTGCGAAAGCTTGATCTGCTCGCGCTCAAAGCCGTCGAACTCCTTGTCCGTGAACACGCGGGTCATCTGACGAGCGCGGTCGGGACGGAAGTTGAAGAAGATGGCCGCGTCGCCCTCGTGAATGCCCTCGTTGTGGGCAGCGAAGGGCTCGACGAACTCGTCGCCGCGCGGGTCCTTCTCGTAGTAGGCCTTGATACCGGCAACGGGGTCGGTATCAGCATCGGACGCGTTGACCATGACGTCGTAGGCGCGCTGGATGCGCTCCCAACGATTATCGCGGTCCATGGCCCAATAACGGCCCGAGACGGTGGCAACGCGAGCGTCGCAACCGGTCTCCTCGGAGATCTTAGCCAGGAAGGCGCAGAACTCACTCATGTAACCGGCACCGGACTGCGGGTCAACGTCGCGACCATCCATGAAGGCGTGGACGCGAACGGTCTTGACACCGTGCTCGGCAGCCATCTTGACCAGAGCCTCGACGTGGTTCATGTGAGAATGAACACCGCCAGGGCTCATAAGGCCCATGAGGTGGAGAGTCTTACCGTCAGCCTTGACGTCGTCCATAGCCTTGACAAAAACCTCGTTCTTGGCGATGGAGCCGTCCTTGATGGCGTTGTTGATGCGCGAAAGCTCCTGGAACACGATGCGTCCGGCACCGATGTTGAGGTGACCCACCTCGGAGTTACCCATCTGGCCATCGGGAAGACCCACGTCCTCGCCCGAAGCGCCGAGCGTGGTGTGGGGGTACTTCTCGTACAGGCTATCAAGGAAGGGCGTCTTGGCAGCGGCGACGGCGTTCTCGCCATCGGCCGGAGCAAGGCCGCAACCATCCATGATGATCAGGAGTGCAGGAAGATGACGCTGTGCCATATGTCCTACTCGCCTGCCTTGACGACCATAGAGGCGAAGTCGGCAGCCTTGAGCGAAGCGCCGCCCACGAGGGCGCCGTCAACGTCGGGCTTGGCGACGAGCTCGGCAATGTTGCCGGGCTTGGCGGAACCGCCGTAGAGAACGCGGATGCCGTTGGCGAGCTCCTCGCCGAACATCTCCTTGAGGGTCTCACGGATAGCGCCGCAGACCTCCTGAGCGTCCTCGGCGGTAGCGGTCTTGCCGGTGCCGATGGCCCAGATGGGCTCGTAGGCGACGACGACCTGCTTGGGGCAGGTGATCTCAAGGCCAGCAAGGCCAGCCTTGACCTGGTTCACGACGTGCTCGACATAGGTGCCAGCCTCGCGGACCTCGAGGGACTCGCCGCAGCAGAAGACGGGAACAAGACCGGCGGCAACGAGAGCCTTAGCCTTCTTGTTCTGGTCCTCGTCGGTCTCGTGGAAGTAGTCGCGACGCTCGGAGTGACCGATAATGCAGTAGGTGCAGCCAGCGGACTTGAGCATGTCGCAAGAAGACTCACCGGTGAAGGCACCCTTGGCCTCCCAGTACACGTTCTGTGCACCGAGGGCGATGGGGGCAGCCTGAATGCGGTCATGAACCGTGGTGATGTCGATGGTCGGAGGGCAGACGAGCACCTCGACGCCAGCCGGAACCTCGGGCAGAGCCTGAGCCAGCTCGTCGGCGAGCTTGGCGGCCTCGGCGACGTCGTTGTTCATCTTCCAGTTACCAGCGATAAGAAGGGTGCGATTAGGCATCGAGAAGCGCCTCCACTCCGGGCAGGGCCTTACCCTCGACGAGCTCCATGGAAGCGCCACCACCGGTGGAGATCCAGCTCATCTTGTCGGCCAGGTTGAACTTGTTGACAGCTGCGACGGAGTCGCCACCGCCGATGATCGAGGTGCAGTCGGCCTCGGCGACAGCCTCGGCGATAGCCTGGGTGCCGTGAGCGAAGTTGTCAAACTCGAAGACGCCCATGGGGCCGTTCCAGAACACGGTCTTGGCGCCCTTGACGGCCTCGGCGTAAAGCTCCTCGGTCTTGGGGCCGATGTCCATACCCTCACGATCGTCGGGGATAGCGTCGGAAGCGACAACCTCGGGGACAGCGTCCTCGCCAAAGTGATCGGCAACGCGGTTGTCGATGGGGAGCAGGATCTTGACGCCCTTCTCCTCGGCCTTCTTGAGCATCTCGCCGGCGCGCTCGACCCAGTCCTCTTCCTTGAGGGACTGACCAACGGTCAGGCCCTGAGCCAGGAAGAAGGTGTAGGCCATGCCGCCACCGATAATCAGGGTGTCAGCGGAGTCGATGAGGTGATCGAGAACGCCGATCTTGGAGGAAACCTTGGAACCGCCGACGATGGCGACGAAGGGACGCTCGGGCTCGGCGAAGATGCCGGTCAGCGTGTCGACCTCCTTCTCGAGCAGGAAGCCAGCGACGGCAGGCAGGTAAGCGGCGGGGCCCACGACGGAACCCTGGGCGCGGTGAGCGGTACCGAAAGCATCGAGAACGAAGACGTCGCCATAGGAAGCGAGCTTCTTGGCGATCTCGGGATCGTTCTTCTTCTCACGCTTGTCAAAACGGACGTTCTCGAGAACGAGGACCTTACCCGGCTCGACGGCGGCGACAGCCTCAGCAGCCTTCTCGCCGTAGGTGTCAGCGACAAAGGCAACGTCGAGACCAGAGAGCTCAGCGAGCTTCTTGGCGACGGGCTCGAGGGACAGCTCGGGCTGGAAGCCGGTGCCCTCGGGACGGCCGAGGTGGCTCATGAGGATGACGCGAGCGTTGTGCTCAACGAGGTAGTTGATGGTGGGCAGGGCAGCCTTGATACGGGTGGTGTCGCCAACGACGCCATCCTTGATAGGCACGTTAAAGTCAACGCGGACGAGAACGCGCTTTCCGTCGACATCGATGTCGCGGACGGTCTTCTTGGTAAAGGCCATGTTTGCTTCTACCTTTCGTACGTGTCTGCCTCCCATTACGGCAGACGATTTCTTATAAAAAGGGCGCGACCCTAGGGTGTAAGCCCTATAAGGCCGCGCCCTTCTTTAGACGCTCAACGAGCTATTCGCTAAAAGCTAAATTAAGCAACGAACTTCTCGAAGTACTTGATGGTGCGGACCATCTGAGAGGTGTAGGAGTTCTCGTTGTCGTACCAAGAGGTGACCTGAACGAGGGTCTGGCCGTTGCCGAGGTCAGAGCACATGGTCTGAGTGGCGTCGAAGATGGAGCCGTGGGTCTCGCCGACGATGTCGCGGGAGACGATCTGGTCCTCGTTGTAGGCGAAGGTCTCGGGGATGGTCTCGGCGTAGGCCTTCATGGCAGCGTTGACCTCGTCGACGGTGACCTTCTTGTCAACGACGCAGTAGAGGTTGGTGATGGAGCCGGTGGGCGTGGGAACGCGCTGGGCGGCACCGATCAGCTTGCCGTTGAGCTCGGGGAGAACCAGGCCGATGGCCTTGGCAGCGCCCGTGGTGTTCGGGACGATGTTCTCGGAGCAGGCGCGGGAGCGACGGAAGTTGCCCTTGCGCTGCGGGCCGTCGAGCGGCATCTGGTCGCCGGTGAAGGCGTGGATGGTGGTCATGATGCCGGACACGATGGGAGCGAAGTCGTTCAAACCCTTGGCCATCGGGGCGAGGCAGTTGGTGGTGCAGGAAGCAGCGGAGATGATGTTGTCCTCAGCGGTCAGCGTCTCATGGTTGACGTTGTACACGATGGTGGGCAGATCGCTGCCGGCCGGAGCGGAGATGACGACCTTCTTGGCGCCAGCGTTGATGTGGGCCTGAGCCTTAGCCTTGCTGGTGTAGAAGCCGGTGCACTCGAGAACGACGTCGACGTCAAGGTCGCCCCAAGGCAGGTTGTTAGCGTCGGCCTCCTTGTAGATCTTGATCTCCTTGCCGTCAACGGTGATGGAATCCTCGCCAGCAACGACCTCGTGATCGCGAGCGTAGTTGCCCTGCGTGGAGTCGTACTTCAGCAGGTAAGCGAGCATATCGGGAGAGGTGAGGTCGTTGATAGCGACGATCTCGGAGCCCTCATGACCGAACATCTGACGGAAAGCCAGACGACCGATGCGACCGAAGCCGTTAATAGCAACCTTTACTGCCATTGTGTCTCCTTTCGTAAGGCCCCCGCGAGCTACAGCGCCCGCCGTTGAGGCCCACAAACTAACCACTCGCCTAATATACCTTTTTTTTGACTTGAATTTCACGAGAATGCTCGAAATTGAAAATCAAATTTACGTTAAAACGTTTTAAATACTAAAATAGCAGCTAAATCCATATATAAGTCGTTACTTCAAACTACCTGTTTGCTTCAATGAGCTTTTCAAGCCGTAAAACACGATGGTAGAGGGCTGACTTCGACAAGGGAGGGTCAGCCATCTCCCCCAAATCACGCAACGACAGATCGGGATAGCGCTCGCGCAGGTCGCAAAAGACCGCCAAGGCATCCGGAAGCGCATCACGAAGGCCACGCTGCTCGAGCTCATCGATAAGCGCAAGCTGATGTTGGGCGGCACCGGCGCTTCTGGTCTGGTTGGCGAGCTCGGCGTTCACGCGACGGTTCACATCGTTCTTAACCAACTTGACCGCGCGCGCTTCCTCAATCTCGGCAACGCTGCGCTTGGCGCCAATCAGCTTTAATAGATGCTCGATTTCCTCGGCGCTCTTAATGTACACGGCATATGACCCCCGCCGTGCATTAACACGAGCATGGACCCCAATCTGCTCCAACAGATCGCAAAGCCCCTTGGCATATTGCTCGCCCTGCACAGCAATCTCCAAATGAAAATCGCCGCGTGGATCGGCCACGAAGCCGCCCGCGATGAGCGCGCCGCGGATATAGGCAAGTCTACAGCAAGGACGGGCAACGATATGTCGGGGTACGCCGGCGACAAGTCCTCCCCTACGTTCGAGGATACCCAGCAGAACCAAGGCCTTATCCAGGTCTGGCTGATCAGGCAAGGTGATGAGGTAGTTTCGAACCTTATGCAATACAGATTTACGGACGGTGAACTCCGTTTTGAGCTTAAGGATACGATGCGTCAGCGTGATCATCGTGCGCGCGACGGCTCCCGTCTCAGTCGCAACCGTCAAACGATACCGCCCAGAGCCGGTAAGCGAGAGCGTACCGCTCACGCGCGTGAGGGCGGCAAGCGTCGACAAGTCGCAGTATTCACATTCGGGTTCGCAGCGCGCAAGCTCGTCGCGCACCTCAGCGGTAAACGACATGCAGGCCTATGCCTTCGTGTTGGCGCGCGACAGGTCGCGGTGGGAGATGCTCACATGATACTGAGCGCCTTCCAAATAACGGGCCGTGGCCTCGGCAATGGCAACGCTGCGGTGCTGGCCGCCCGTGCAGCCGATGGCGATAGAAAGCTGCGGCTTACCCTCCGCGATATAGCCCGGCATCACCGTATCGAGCAGCTGTGTCCAAGCCTTCCAAAACTCCTGCGTCTTGGGATGGTCCAGAACAAAATCGGAGACCTTTTTATCGAGACCGGTCATCGTGCGCATCTCGGGATCGTAGAACGGATTAGGCAGGAAGCGGACGTCGATCATAATGTCCGCCTCGACGGGCATGCCGTGCTTAAAGCCAAACGAGAACACGTGGACGTCCATGAGCTGCTGGTCGGACAGCTCGGAAAATGCCATACGTAGCTTGTTGCGCAGCGCAGAGGTGCGCAGACGGCTCGTGTCGATAATCATATCGGCTCGGTCGCGCACGCCCTGAAGCTGAAGGCGCTCGCGCTGAATGGCATCGGCCGTAGTCTCCCCCGGCTTGGCAATGGGATGACGGCGGCGATTTTCGCTGTAGCGACGAATCAGCACCTCGTCAGAAGCCTCCAGGAACACGATGTCGCAGCTCATCTCGCGCTCTTCGAGCGCGGCGACCGCATCGAGCAACTCGTCAAACAGTCCCTGGCTACGCAAATCGCAGGTGACGGCGAGATGCCTGCCCACGCCCGTATTGATGCCGACGAGCTCGGCAAGCTGGGCGATGAGACGTGGAGGCAGGTTATCGATGCAAAAATAGCCCATGTCCTCGAACACGTGCATGGCCTGCGTGCGGCCCGATCCGGACATTCCGGTGATGATGACGATATCGGGGATGCGCTCCGAGCGCTCCGCCGCATCCATGGCATCTCCCTTTTGCATGTGCTGCCTCCCGAAAACAAGCGCGGGACCCAGCAACCCGGATCCCGCGCGGTCAATTGCCTATATTGAGTATACCGCCCCGAGCGGATACGAGGCCTGTCTTACGCCTCAAGCGCAGCCTTGAACCAACTCGTAATACTCGTGGGGTGCGTGATGGCGGTGCCGACGACAACGGCCCAGGCGCCAGCATCGATCGCGGCGCGAGCCTCCTCGGGCGTATGCACGCGACCCTCGCAAATGATGGGAAGGCCGGGGAATTCCTCGGTCGCCTGACGCAGGAGCGGCAGATCGGGGCCATCGGCCATGGTGCAGTCGATGGCGGCGACGCCGTGAGAAAGCGTGGTGGATACCAGGTCAAAGCCCATATCAGCAGCACGGCGAATATCCTCGATGGTGGCACAATCCGCCATCAGGAGCACACCCTCCTCGTGCAGAGGACGGAAGGTATCCTCGACCGTCTTGCCATCGGGGCGCGGACGATCGGTGGCGTCGATCGCCACGATATCGGCACCGGCAGCAACGCAGGCGCGAGCGTGACGCAGCGTCGGCGTGATGTAAACGCCCTCGTGCCCATCCTTCCACAGACCGATGACGGGAACCTCACAGCGACCCTTAATGGCGGCAATGTCGGCAAGGCCCTGGCAGCGAATGGCGGCGGTGCCGCCGAGCTCGCAAGCGCGAGACATTTGAGCCATGGTCTCGGGCGTACGAAGCGGCTCGCCCATATACGCCTGAACGCTCACGACGAGCTTGCCCTTCAGGGATTGAATCAATGGATCAACGGTCATAAGGCTGTAACCTTTCTCAGAACAGCCTCCCGAGGCGTGTTGTCTCGGGAGGCTCCTACAGAAGATACGTTTACTTCAACGAGGCAAGAAGATGCTCAGCGGCACCGATGAGCGGAGCATCGCCCTCCAGAGAACCGATGAGGATCGGCGTGTCCTGAAGCGGATCGAGCGCCTGGCTGGCATAGCCCTCGTGCACCGAATCCTTCCACGTCTGTGAACGCCAATCGGGACCTTGGTGAATCACGCCACCCGAAAGCACGATGACCTCGGGGTCCAGGATGTTAGCGAGCGAGCCCAAGCTGGCACCCAGCGCAAAGCCGGCGTCATGGATGACCTCGGTCGCCTTTGCGTCGCCCGCGCGGCACAGGTCGTTCACATCGCGACCGACCGAAGGACGGCTGGGGTCGACGCGGCCAAAACGCTCATCGTACATTCGACCAATGGAAGTGCCCGAAGCAACCGACTCCAGATGGCCAGAACGCCCGCAAGCGCAGGGAATGCCGGCGGCAGCCGAGCACTCTATGTGGCCCATATGGCCAGCAGCACCATGGAAGCCTTGCATCACGCGGCCGTTCTCGACATATGCGCCGCCGATGCCCGTACCGATGCCAAGACACAAGACGGAGAACTTGCCCTTGCCGACGCCCCAGTGGGCCTCGCCCAGAGCATGAGCCTGCACGTCGCCTACAACGGCAACGGGAAGACCGAGGTCCTCGCGCAGACGCGGCCCCAACTGGACGCCGGACCAGCCGGGCATGATCTCGTTGGCATACGCGATGGCGCCCGTCTTGGGATCGACGACGCCGGCGGTACCAATGCCGACGCCAAGGACCTCGACATCGGGATTCGCCTCGAGAGCAGCCTTGATGGACGCCTCGATACGCTGGAAGACGGCCTCGCCGCCCTCTTGGGCCTCGGTGAGAACCTCGGCCTCAAAAACGGGATGGGGCACGCTGCCGTCAGCCGGGTACTCCATGATGGCAGTCGCGATCTTAGTTCCGCCGATATCGACAGAGCAGACGTACTTGTTCTCCATGTCGCTCTCCTTAGGAGATAAAAAACAACTACAGGAAATGAAAGCGGCGTTATCGCCGCAGCTTGGTAAAGGTTTCCCGAGTGCCCGAGGTTGGGGTGAAAGCGGTCGGGCGTTGACCTAATGGGTCACGCTCGACCGCTTGAGCCCCAAAATCGGGTGCCCGGGGAAGCTTTACAGGAGACCGTTGTCCTGGAGGACCTTCCTAATCGCCTCGACATTCTCGCCGGTCATGGCCTTCACCGGGCGCGGCATGGTCGGGCTGTCGAAGATGCCCATGAGGTTCATAGCGGTCTTGAAGGCGCCGACGCCACCGGCATAGCCCTGGACACCCGAGGTGACATCCCAGATGTGCGAAATCTCATTGAGGCGATCCTGCTCGGCCTTGACGGTAGCCCAGTCACCAGCCTGAGCGGCCTTCCACTGACGCACGTAGCCCTCGGGCTCAACGTTGGCGAGACCCGGAACGGAACCGTCGGCGCCACCGAGGTAGGCGCCGTCGACAACAACCTCGTGACCGGTGAGGATGCTCATCGGATGGCCGTTCTTCTCGTTCTCCTGAACGAGGTAGCGGAACGAGATGTCATCACCCGAGGAATCCTTGACGCCGGCCAGAACGCCCTCGGCACCGAGCTTGGCAAGGAGCTTCCACGGGAGCTTGGTGTGGACACACACGGGGATGTCATAGGCGAAGATGGGCAGGTCGAGTTCCTCATGCAGGATGCGGAAGTGCTCCTCGACCTCGGTCATGCCCTGCAGGGCATAGAACGGGCAGGTGGCGACAAGCGCATCGGCGCCCAGCTCCTGAGCGACCTTACCGTGCTCGATCATGCGCTCGGTCTCGGTGTCGATGATGCCGACCAGAACGGGAACGCGGTGGTCGACGATACGGACGGCCTCGGAGATGATCTGACGGCGACGCTCGTCGGTGGAGAAGACGACCTCGCCCGAGGAGCCCAGGAAGAACAAGCCATCGACGCCGGCATCGATCATGCGGTTGATGCTGCGCTCAAAGGAGGCAACATCGAGCTGGTGGTCTTCGGTATCGGGAACAACGACGGGAGGGATAACGCCGGTGAATTTCTGAGTTGCCACAAGAATCTCCTTAGTTGTCTGGTGGGCAGCCCTATGCCGCCCACTCTTGTTGGCAGTGTCCAGGCCGTCTAGGCCAAAGAACACGAGTAGAACGTTTGGTTAAAAAAGTCGACGACTTCGTTTTCGAACGCATTGATGCGCTCGTGAGCGTATTTGGCATAGATGATATGTCTCCGGTCACACTCAAGACCGTTGAATACGGCAAACTGATCCTTGGGATCGCTCACGGTATCCATGAGCGATGTGCCCATGAGCACCGATCCGCGCACCCGAGACGACAGCGCCTCGAGGCCGCCAGGAAGCGGATTGGCAACCGCCGTGCAGGCGAGACCCCGCTCGTCCAGAGCAGAAACCGCCAGCGCGACTCCGCCGCCTAGACCCTCGCCCCATGCAAAGATGCGGTCGGGGTCCATGCCATCAAGATTGCGCGCCACCTTCGCCAGCGCGCAACCCCAACGGACGCGCTCGACAAAAGCGGGCGAAGAAATCCCCCGCTGCAGGTCGTCCGCACCAGCAACATCGTCATCCAGCGCGAGGACGGCATACCCCATGGCGGCAAATCTCGTCATGTGATGCCAGCCGCGCACAGGCCGATCGATATCGTGGAACATCAGGCACAGCGGCACGCGCTCAGACACTCGGGCACGACCGACAGGCTCGATCAAACGAGCGTGAATCGCATCGTCACCGAGCTCAAAGGAGACCTCCGAGTAACGGGCGCAGGGGTTAACAAAGTCAATCGCCGTAATGGCCAGGCCTTGAATCTCAAGATTCGAAGCGCATGTCTCTAAATCAGAAACATCTGCTTGGACATCACCGCGCCAGTCCCGATATTCTGCGAGCCTTGACGAAACCGTTCCAGGAATTCCCACGAGCCCGGGGACAATCAGCTCATTAACATTGCTCTCGCACTTAGACATGAGCCTCCCCTCCCTTGCAGAAAAACGGAATGATCAGATCGTCAAAATCCTGAATCTCCTCGTGGCCAAAGCCTTCAAAGAACTCATGACGCTTTTCGCAGGTCAGGTTGTTATAGACCGCAAACTGCGTCGCTGGCGGGCAGACGATATCGGCTGTGCCGGTGCCAAACAGCACGGGGCATTTGACCATAGGGGCAAAGTTCTTGGAATCGAAGTACGCCAGCTTGGCATAGGCTTCGTCAATACGAGTCGAGTCCTCGTCAAACCAGCGAGACCAATAGCGCAGGCCCTCGTAGGCAATGTCGTCTGCATCCAAATCCCAGACTAGGCGGAAATCTGACAGGAAGGGATAGAGGATGGCGGCACGATTGATAAGCTCGCTGTTAAGCGCACAGGTCGCAATGCCCAAACCACCACCCTGCGACGCGCCGTTCACAAACACACGAGAAAGATCGATGCCCTCGAGCTCGCGAACAATACGGCACAGGATGCGAATATCTTGGTGCAAGCGGACATAGTAGAGGTTGGCCGGGTCGCCGTCGATGCCGGCGACGATATGCCCGGCAACCGTTGTGCCCTCAAATCCACCAATGTCCTCGGAGGGACCTCCTTGGCCGGGGCAGTCGAGGGCGATGAGTGCCATGCCCATGCCCGCAAACGACGCCTGCTCAAACCAGCTGCGGCTTGCACCCGGATACCCATGGAACTGAAGTACCAATGGCACGGGCTCGTCCGAGACAGGTTTAAGGTATTTGGCATGCAGGCGCGCGCCACACATGCCGGTATACCAGAGGTCGAAAAGCTGGCAGGTCGCGGCATCGGCGACCGAAGCCGTCTCGATCGCATAGTCAAGCCCGACGGCGTCGGCCTCGGCCATGCGATCCTTCCAAAAGAGATCGAAATCTGATGGACGGGGCATGGCGCCTCGGTATTCACCAAATTGATGTTGTAGCTCCTGAGCACTTGGCATGGCTCGTGAACCCAACCTTTCGAAATCGCAACGGAGGTGCGCCCGGCAAGGGAACCGGGCGCACGGGAGGGAAAGCGAGGCTACTCGCCGAGCTTGGGATGCAGCAGCGACGGCGCAGCGCCGAGCAGCATCTTGGTGTAGGGGTCCTGGGGGTGCTGGAAGACCTGCTTGGCCTCGCCCTGCTCGACGATCCTGCCACCATTCATAACGATGATGTCGTCAGAGATATAGCGGACCGTCTGGATGTCATGGCTGATGAACACCATGGCCAGGCCGAGCTCCTTCTTAAGGTCGGTCAACAGGTTCAGAATCTGTGCGCGGACCGAAACGTCCAGAGCCGAGGTGGGCTCGTCGGCGATGATGGCATCGGGGTTCAGCGACAGGGCACGGGCAATTGCGACGCGCTGACGCTGGCCGCCCGAAAGCTGACCGGGAAGAACCTCGGCGGCGGAGCTGGGCAGACCGGTGAGCTCCAGGAGCTCCTTGACGCGCTTCTCCTGCTCGGCCTCGGTACCCAGGTTGTGGACGCGCATGGGGTCGAGCAGCTGCTCGCGAACGACCATGCGGGGATTGAGCGCCGTGGCCGGGTTCTGGAACACGACCGAGATGACGCGACCCATGTGGCGACGGTCCTCGGCGGTACGTTTGGTAACGTCCTTGCCCTTAAAGTAGACCTTGCCGCTCGTGGGGGCCTGCAGGCCGCACATGACGTTGGCGGTGGTGGACTTACCGCAACCGGACTCGCCGACGATGCCGATCGTCTGACCGGGCATGAGCTTAATCGTTACACCCTGGACGGCGTGAACCAGGTTGGGGTGCAGAATCGAGCCGGTACGGGTCCTAAAGGTGACGTGGACGTCATCAAGGAAGATGATCGGCTCGACGCCGTTGACTGCGGTCTCGCTCATCTACATCACCTCCGCGTGAGGGGTCAAACCATTTGCCTTGAGCACCTCGTCGGGGAGCTCGGAATAGAAGTGCTCGGTGCCGGGCACGCGCTTGAAGACCGGACGGGTGTCCAGGCCAATACGCGGATGGCTCGAGCGGGGCGCGAAGCGATCGCCCTTGGGGAAATCGCGCGGACTCGGAACGGCGCCGGGCACCTGGTGCAGGCGGCCCGAACCGCTCTCGATGGACAGAACGGAACCCAGAAGACCGCGGGTGTACTCGTGGATCGGGTTAGTGAGCAGCTCCTTGGTGGGTGCCTGCTCGATAACCTGGCCAGCGTACATAACCGTGATGTTGTGGGCGACCTCGGCGACCAGCGCCAGGTCGTGCGAAACGAAGATCATGGCAAAGCCGAGCTTGGCCTGAAGATCGTTGAGCAGCTTGATGACCTGCTTCTGGACGGTAACGTCCAGAGCGGTCGTGGGTTCGTCGCAGATGACCAGCTTGGGGTCGCGGGTAAGGGCCATAGCGATCAGGACACGCTGACGCTGGCCGCCGGAAAGCTCGTGCGGATAGCTCTCGAGCGTGCGCTTGGGATCGAGGCCGACGAGCTCCAGGAGCTCCTCGGCGCTGCGGGTTCCGCCGCGCTTGGTGAGCTGCTTCATCTGGGCAGAGATGAGCATGGAGGGGTTGAGCGAGGACAGGGCGTCCTGATAGACCATAGCGATATCGGTACCGCGCAGGCCGAACCACTCCTTCTTGCTCATCTTGAGCAGGTCACGGCCCTCCCAGAGGACCTCGCCGGAAAGGTGCTCGTCCTCATCGGTCAGGCCCATGATGGCCAGCGTGGTGATGGACTTACCGCAACCGGACTCGCCCACCAGGCCCATGGTCTGACCAGGACGGACGTCAAAGTTGACATGGTCGACGACGTTGATATCACCGTGATGCTCAAACTGGATGCAGAAGTCACGGACCGAGAGAATCGGTTCAACAGACTCGTCGGGCACATGGCGATCGTCACGCTTGAGCTCGACATCGCGCAGGGCGCCAAGGCGAGCGGAGAGGGACTGGGCCTGCTCCTTGTAGGCTCGAACGGGGTCGGAGACCAGCAGGTCGGCCTCGCGACGCTTGGAGGAATCGGTGGGATCCAGGGCGGCGGAGGGAGCAGCGGCCATGGCGTCGGTAATGCCCTCGGAGAGGATGTTGAGCGCCAGGCAGGTGATCATGATGGCCAGGCCCGGGAACAGTGCCTGCCACCAACGGCCGGCGAGCACGCCGCCGCGGGCGTCGGCGAGGATGTTGCCCCAGGTAGCGGTGGGCTCCTGGATACCAGCGCCGATGAAGGTCAGCGAGGCCTCGAAGATGATGGCGTCGGCGACCAGGGTAACGGTGAAGACCATGATCGGGGCGATGCAGTTACGCAGAACATGCTTGATCAAAATCCACGGAGCCTTGGCGCCGGAAACGATGACCGCGCGAACATAGTCCTCGCCGTACTCGGACACGATGTTGGCGCGCACGATACGGGCAATCTGCGGAGTGTACATAAAGCCGATGGCGAAGATGATCGACGGCACGGAGTTGCCCAGGATGGAGACAAAGACGGCCGCGAGGGCGATGCCCGGGATGGACATGATGATGTCCAGGATACGCATGATCGTCTCGGAGACGGCCTTGCGCGAAACCGCTGCAAGGGCGCCCACGACCGAGCCGCAGACCAGAGCCATGGCGGTGGCGCCAAAGCCGATAATCAGCGAGTAACGACCACCGTAGAGCATACGCGACAGAATGTCGCGACCCTTATCGTCGGTACCGAAGATAAATCCGTTGCCGGGAGCCTGGCGAGCCGTAAAGATCTCGACCGGGCTATAGGGGGCAAGAAGGGGCGCCAGAATCGCAGTCAGGGCGACCAGCACCAGCACGACGGCGGCAATCTTAGAAGACAACGTCATCTTCTTCCAGCCACCGAGCTTGAGCCCCTTGGAGGCAGCCTTCTCGAGCTGCTCGGTTTGCTTCTCTCGAATCTTTACCATAATCTACACCGTCCTGATGCGCGGGTTGATGAGCAGGTAGAGCATGTCAACCACGATGTTGATGATGATGAAGGCAAGAGCAACGACGATAACGACGCCCTGAACCAGGTTCGCCTCGTTGCCCTGAACGCCCTGCAGAATCGCAGTGCCCATGCCGGGGAGGTTGAAGATAACCTCGATGACGACGGCGCCGCCCATGAGGTAACCGATCTTAAGACCGAGGGTGGTGACCGGGGTGATCAGCGCATTGCGAAGAACGTTGATGCCGACGACGACCTTCTCGGGAACGCCGGCGCCGCGAGCCATACGGACATAGTCCTTGTCGAGCTCCTCGACCATGGCGGTACGCACGATACGAGTCATCTGGCCCGTCAGCGGAAATGCCAAGGCGATAGCGGGCATGATCATACGTCCCAGATAGCCAACCGGATTCGTGGTGAAGTGAGGCAGAGCACCCGATGCCGGGAGCACCTTAAGGTAGGAAGAGAACAGCAGGATCAACAGAACGGCAAGCCAGAACGACGGGGTTGCCAAGCCGGCGATGGAAAAGACGCGGATCACTTGGTCCGGCCATTTGTCGCGATACAGTGCCGCGATGACGCCGAGCAAAAACGAAACGACCGCACCGATGGCAAGGCCGATGAAGGTCAGCTGCATCGTGACGGGCAGGGCCGTGGAGATGCGCTTGGCAACGGAGTTGCGAGCAGCACCATAGGTGCCCATGTCGCCATGGATCAAATCGCCCATATAGCGCACGTAGCGCACGGGCCAGGGGTCGTCCAGACCATACTTCTCATGGTACTCGGCAACCGCCTCGGGCGAGGCGCCGTCACCCAACGCCGTGTAGGCGGGGTCGGTCTTGGAGAACGACATAAGGAAGAACACCAGGACGGTGACGCCCAATGCCATGATCGGCAGCGCCACAAGACGCCTTCCAATCAAACGTAGCAAGTTGTTCACGTTCTCTCCCCTTTCTTTTGTCGGTAGGACCAACTGGTATATGAGTACGGATACTCATTACAAGACCCGAGCGACATCGTTGCCGCCCGGGTCTTTCTTTCAACTATGAGGATACGGTCCCAACGACCGACATCCTGCATATAGACTCAAGCGAGTCTTACGCCTTGACGGTCGCAACGCCCCTGAAGGACATGCTCGTCGTGCCGATGCCCTTGAAACCATCGAGGGCCTCGCCATTGGGCGCAGTGGACGGATCGTCCCAAGAAGCGGAGACGGTCTTGACGTGGACAACGGGGTACAGAACGGCGTTGTCGGCAATGATGTCGAAACACTCGTTCCACTTCTTCTGCTGCTCGTCGCCCTCGGCGGCAAGAGCCTCGTCCATGAGACCGTGGAGCTTCTGCCACTCAGCGGACTCCTTCCACGGGCAACGGGTCTGCATCCAGACGTTGTCGCCGTACCACCAGTTGAGCAGCAGGTCGGGGTCGGCGCCGAAGCAGGAAGGATCGCCAGGGGCAAGAAGGATATCGTAGGCCTCGCCGCCGTCGATGGCAGCGTAGGTAGCCGGCGAGGTATCGGTCTGGATGGTCACATCGAAGCCGAGAGCATCGAGGTCGTTCTTGACCTGGGCGGCCATGCCCTTAATCTGCTCGTTGTCGGTGGTGCGCAGGGTGATGGCACCCGGGGTGATGCCAGACTCCTCGATGAGCTTCTTAGCCTTCTTGGCGTCGGTCTTGTACACCGTGGAAGCCTCATGATAGTTGGTGAAGCTCTTGGGCAGGTAGCAGCTGGCAGCGGTGGCAAGGCCGGCGAAGGTGTTACTGACCATCTTCTCGGTGTCGAGCGCATACATGACAGCCTGACGGACCTTGACGTTGTTCCAAGGCTCCTTGGCGACGTTGAACATGATGAAGCGGGTGCCGAAACCCTGAACGTTATCGATCTTGCAGCCGGCGCTCTCAAGCTGGTCGACGGCGTCAGCGGTAACGAGCTCCATAACGAGCGTGGAGCCCTCCTGCTGAGCGGTAACGCGAGCGGTGGGGTCGGTCAGGATGCTGTACTGGATCTTCTTATCCTCGGCAGCATACTCACCGTTGTACTCAGGATTGGGAACCAGGGTAATCTCGGTATCGGAGATAGAGTCGTACATCCAGGGGCCGGAGCCGATCGGCTGCTTGGCGCGATCCTCCTCGGTCTGAGTGGCCGGGGTAACGCGGACGATGGCCAGACGATCCTTGAGCAGGGAGAAGTTGGGGACCTTGGTCTTGACCGTCACGGTGCTGGCGTCCTTGGCCTCGATGGACTCGAAGGGCTGGAAGAACGGAGCATAGGTAGCGGAAGCGGCGCAAGCGGTGTAGGAGGCAACGACATCGTCAGCGGTGACCTCGGTGCCATCGGAGAACTTGGCGCCCTTGCGGATGGTGACCTCGAAAGTGGTGTCGTCCACGGACTTAGGATCGTCGGTGGCGAGCTCGTTGAAGGTGCTGTAGTCGTGGTAATCGATGCCGTAGAGGCCCTCGACGACGTGCCAGTTAGCACCCAGGCCCACAGCGGAGCCGGTGCTGGCGGGATCGAAGCTGGACGGAGCGTAAGCGGAACCAGCGGTGATCACGCCGCCGCCACGGTTGGCGGAATCGGTGGAACCGGAAGCGGAACCCTCGTCGCTAGAGCTGCCACCGCAGCCGGTGAGACCAAGCCCTGCGACAGCAGCGACGCTGCCGGTGAGGCCGAGGAACGAACGCCTGGACATACCCTTGTTGATGATGGCCATGTCTTCTCCTATCAATAGAGAATCTTACTCGGGAGCACCTAGACTTGCCCCCGCGCAACTTGCGGACGATATATACCTTACCTACCGACGAACCCAACTGAGGTGCCGCGCTCGGCGACCGATACATACATACGCTTGAACGGTATTTACTACCGTTCACCGAATTCGTTGACAAACGATTCGCCAGACAGTATGTATCGGCGAGGTGAGATATCAGTCTTCGTCAACCCGCAGGATAGCAGGGTTTTCGCTTGGGTTAGTCAAACGTTTTAGCGTTAATAAAACCCGAAACCAGCAGGCAATCATGGCGAAATAAATGGTTGAAAATCGCGCAATCATGTATATCAGTTGTTTGGCTCGTGTTTAGCTATCGGAATGGCCAGCCGCCGCCTCGGCGCGCTCGGCATTCCATGCAACGAGCGCCTCGTGGACCGCCTTGGCAACATCGGCAGGTATGCCGCGAACTTCCGCGATCTCTTGCTCGCTCGCCGCGCGCAAACGCTTCATCGAGCCAAAATGGCGCATAAGGGCACGTTTTCTGGTGGGTCCCACGCCTGGAACGTCATCGAGTACCGAAACCGTCATGGCTTTATCGCGCAACTCGCGATGGAACGTGATGGCAAAACGGTGCGATTCATCGCGAACCTGTTTAATTAGATAGAGCGAAGCAGACCCGGTCGGCAGCACGACGGGAGTCTCGTCCCAAGGCACGAAAACTTCCTCATCGGCCTTCGCCAAGCCACAAACCGGTATATCGAGCCCAAGAGCCTCAAGTTGCTTGATCGCAGCGGTCAATTGCGGCTTACCGCCATCGACAACGAGCAAATCGGGGCGCGAGCCAAAGCGCTCGTCGACCATGCGCTCGGGAGCATAGCGTCGTCCCAAAACCTCGGACATCGACACGAAGTCGTTTGCCTCGTCCAATTCGGCCTGAATTTTAAAACGACGGTACTGGCTCTTGTCGGCGCGTCCGTTGGTAAACACCACCATCGAGGCGACCGTAAAGGTTCCATGCAGCGTCGAGATATCGAAGCACTCGATACGCATCGGCGGCGCCGGCAGCGCCAGCGCGCTTTCGAGCTCCAGGAGCGCTTGATTGGTGCGGTCGTCAGCGTACCCCGTTCGCATCATGTAGCGCATGAGGGCATGGCGCGCATTTTTGGATGCCATATCGAGCAAACGGTGCTTTTCGCCACGCTGCGGCCTATGGAGATGGCAGGAACGCTCGCGCTTGCCTGCAAGCCACTCCCCCAGCGCCTCCGCATCCTCAAGCTCGACAGAGAGGTTTATCTCAGCTGGAATATCAGCCGTCTCGTCGTAATAGCGCTTAAGAAAGCCCGATTGAAGTTCCTCTTCGTCGACATCCAAACCCTTATCGAGAATAAACTCGCAGGTTCGAACCGTTCGACCCTCACGCACGACAAAGACGCAAGCGGCGGAGATGGTCTCCTCGCGATAGAAACCGATGACATCGATATCGACACTGGAGGGAAAAACGACTTGCTGACGGTCGTCCAGACCCCTGATGACCTCCAAACGACGTTTGACGCGTGCCGCGCGCTCAAAGTCGAGCGCCTCGGCGGCATCCGTCATCTCGGAGGTCAGCTCATCGACGACATCCTTGCGATGGCCCGACAAAAAGCGCTCGACACGCTTGACGTTCTTGGCATAGTCCGTAGGAGAAATCGCGCCGACACACGCACCTGGGCCGCGCCCGACATGGTAGTCGAAGCAGGGACGCCCGTTTTGCGCGCAAATCATATTGACGATGTCTTCCTCGCCCTTGTGGGACTCGACGATACGACGACAACGACGCCACTCCGCACAAGAAGCCGAGCAGATCGGGATCACCTTGCGCAGCGTGTCAATGGTCTCACGCGCCGCGCGGCTATCGGTATAGGGACCAAAATAACGCGTTCCCGGCTTATGACGCTCGCGCGTGTATTTGATAGCGGGATACAGGTCGCCCTTTGTAATGGCGATAAAGGGGTAGCTCTTGTCATCCTTGAGGTCGACGTTAAAGTACGGATGGTACTGGCCGATCAGGTTGCGCTCGAGTACAAGCGCCTCATGCTCGGTTTCGACAACGATGTAGTCAAAGCTCGCAACCAATTGCATCATGAGCGGTATTTTTTGGCGCTCATCCTGCAGCGTCACGTACTGGCGCATACGGGAACGCAGGTTTTTCGCCTTGCCAACGTAGATGACATCGCCCTTGGCATCTTTCCAAAGGTAACATCCGGGCTGCGTGGGAACGCGCGAAACCTGCTCGGCGAGTGTTGGAATGTTGTCGTGACCGGCCACACGCACCTACTTGCGACGAAGCAGCGCCGAGACCTCGGGCATCTTAAGAACGACGGCAAGGCCAAAGGTAACAGCAAGCGAGACGACACCCGCAACGCAAACATAGCCAAGAGTAATCAGAATCGAGCCGCCAAGTACCCCGACAAAGTGTTCAAGCGCCCACATGACGCCGGCGCCTGCGGCAGCCCCTAGGCCGCCGAGCAAAAGGCCAAAGAAACCGCCATGCAGGATAGATTTGACCTGAAGGCCACGCAGGCGACGACGCAGCCACCACAGCGAACAGCCGACCAAGATCACGTAGTCGACAACATACGAAAACGCGATTGCCGGCATACCGAAGCCCAGCACAACGCCAAACAGCAGAACCGAGCCAGCCTGGCCGATGGCGGAATACAGGCAATAGCGGCTATAGGGCTTCATGTCGAGCAAGGCAGAGAAGCTCTTCTGCATCAACACGACCACGCCGTAGAGCGGCAGCGAGAGCGCCAGGTAGACAAGGTACTCGGACACCAGCGCCACGCCGGATTCATCGAACTTGCCGGCACAGTAAATCATGTTGAGCGGACGTGCGAAGACAATCAGGTACAGTGCGAACGGAATCAGGAAGAACAGCATCTGGGCGACGCCACGCGAAATGCCCGTGCGAACGCTGTCGTAATCCTTCTCCTGTGCGTCATGAGAGAGCTCGGTATAGAGCGCCGTCGAAAGCGAGGCGGCAATCAGCGCGTAGGGCAGCGTGTACCACAGGCGCGCATAGGCGATGACGGAAGGACCCGTCTCGGGCTGGACCACCAGCGCGGCAGCGTTGGTGATAGAAGTCGAGACAAACATGCACACCGTGGCGAGCAGCGTCGGGATACCGAGCGCAATCGTCTGGCGCAGCGCGGGGTCCTTAAAGTCGATATGGATATGGGGATGCACGCCGTGCTTGCCAAGCGCGGGAATCTGACATGCCATCTGAACAAAGACACCGAGGGTCGTACCGGCCGCAATCAAGATGATGCCGGCACGTTCGCCAAACTGTGCGGACACGGGCGCAAAACCCATAAAGCTCGCAATGACGATCACATTGTTGAGGACCGGGGCAAACGTCGACCAGAAGTAGTCGCGGTGTGCGTTGAGAACGCCCGAGAACACCGAGCCCAAACCATAAAAGAGAATCTGGATGGCAAAGAAACGGAACATGAACGCAGCGGTATCCATGCTGCCGCCGTCACCCGAAAGGAACGATTGCGTCCAGATAAAGCCCGGGGCGAACACGGTCCCCAGCAACGAAATGCCACCCAGCACCAAAAGCAGAATGCCAAGCAGGTTGCCCACGTACTCGTTCGAGGCCTCGCGACCCTGCTCACGCCTCACGCCCATGTACACGGGCAAAAACGCCGTCACGAGCATGCCACCCATCACGAGTTCGTAGAGCATATTGGGCAGGTTGTTGGCGACCTGATAGGAGGACGAGAGTAGCGACATGCCGATAGCGGCCGCCATTGCCCACGTGCGGATAAAACCGGTGACGCGAGACACGATAGTCAGAATGGTCATAAGCCCGGCGGAACGACCAACCGTGGAGTAGTCCGACGAGCCCATGTCGTCAGTGTCATCTCGCGACGAAGAAACTTCGGATGAGGGTGTCTGAGGCGCAGATTCTTTTGCAAAATGAGCTCCGCACTTCAATTCTTCCTGCGGCATCGCTCAGTCCTCTCTCGTAATCGCGGCAACCGTCGCCCCGCAAAATGCAATTAAATCATCGGGTGCAAGCTCGAGCTGATAACCACGCTTGCCTCCCGAAATAAAAATGGTATCCCAAAGGACGCATGTCTCGTCAATGAGCGTCCGGTAGCGTTTTTTCATACCGACCGGGCTGCAGCCGCCGCGAACGTAGCCAGTCGCCGCAAGCAAATCCTTCACATGCATCATGGCCAAGGACTTCTCCCCCGCGGCACGCGCGGCGGACTTTAGATCGAGCTCGTCGGCAACAGGGATGCAGCACACGACATAGTCGTTGGACGGCGTCACGCAGACCAAAGTCTTAAATCCTTGACCGGGCTCCTCGCCAAGCTGCTCCGAAATCGCGACCCCCAGGCCCACCGACTCATCACCATCGTCTTCGTACGTATGTAGAACATAGGAAATGCCGGCACTTTCCAGCTCGCGCATCGCATTGGTTTTTGGCGTCTTTACAGCCTTTGCCATGACATATCCTTTCTCTCGCATTCGGACGCAAGGATTAAGTATATGTCCAATTCGGCTGCATACGTCACTTCGACACAGCAAGCGCCATCGAATCACAAGGAGTCGATGGCGCCCATAAACTGAATCGCCTATTTATTGAGCATCAAGTTGAGCCTGACGCTCCCGGTCACGCCTGAGCAACGGCGCCAAAAACTTGCCCGTATAACTCTGCGGACAGTCCGCAACCTGCTCCGGTGTGCCCGAAACCACGACGGTTCCGCCGCCGTTACCGCCCTCGGGACCCATATCGATCAGGCGGTCGGCAACCTTGATGACATCAAGGTTGTGCTCAATCACCAGCACCGTGTTGCCCGCATCGACCAAGCGCTGCAGCACATCGAGCAGCTGGCGGACGTCCTCAAAATGAAGACCGGTCGTCGGCTCGTCCAAAATATAGAACGTCTTGCCCGTCTGGCGTCGATGAAGCTCCTTGGCGAGCTTCACACGCTGCGCCTCGCCGCCCGAGAGCGTCGTGGCGGGCTGGCCCAGGCTCACGTAGCCTAAGCCTACATCGTACAGCGTCTGGAGCTTGCGCTTAATCTGCGGGATATTCCCAAAGAAGGCCAGCGCCTCGGTGACGCTCATGTCGAGCACGTCCGAGATGGTCTTGCCACGGTAGGTGACCTCGAGTGTCTCGCGGTTGTAGCGTTTACCGCCGCAAACTTCGCAGGGAACGTAGATATCGGGAAGGAAGTGCATCTCGATCTTGATCTGCCCGTCGCCCTTGCACGCCTCGCAGCGCCCGCCACTCACATTAAAGGAGAAACGACCCGGCGAGTAGCCGCGCGCCTTCGACTCCGGCGTACTCGCAAACAGCGCGCGAAGATCATCCCACAGGCCGATATAGGTAGCAGGGTTGGAACGCGGCGTGCGGCCAATCGGCGACTGGTCGATATCGATAACCTTATCGATACACTCGATGCCCTCGATTTTTTTATACGGACCCACAGGGCGCGTCGAACGGTGAATAGCATTCGTAAGGGCAGGCGCAATGGTGTCGGTAACCAGGGAGCTCTTGCCCGATCCCGACACGCCGGTAACAACCGTAAGCGTACCAAACTCGATCTTGGCAGTAACGTTTTTGAGGTTGTTGGCTCGAGCGCCCGTAATTTTAAGGCAGCCGCGACCGGGCTTGCGCCGTTCATCAGGCACCCGAATCATTCGTTTGCCGGTCAGATAAGCGCCCGTCATCGACTCAGGACACGCCATGATATCAGCAGGCGTTCCCGCCGCGACTACGTGTCCGCCGTTGACACCGGCGCCGGGCCCCATGTCGATCACGTAGTCGGCGGCACGGATTGTATCCTCGTCGTGTTCGACAACGATAACGGTATTGCCGATATCGCGCAGGCGCTCGAGCGTCTTGATCAGGCGCTCGTTGTCACGCTGATGAAGACCGATCGAGGGCTCGTCCAGAATATAGAGCACGCCCATGAGACCCGCGCCGATCTGCGTTGCCAAGCGAATACGCTGTGCCTCGCCACCGGAAAGCGTCGCCGAGGCGCGATCGAGTGTCAGATAGTCGAGTCCAACATCGACCAGAAAACGCAGGCGCTCCAGAATTTCCTTGACGATACGGCCGCCGATAAACTGTTGGCGCTCGGTGAGTTCCAGGCCCTCAAAAAACTCGAGCGATTCACGGCACGACAGGCAACAAACTTCGTAAATGGACTTGCCGCCCACGGTGACGGCGAGCATCTCAGGGCGCAAACGAGCGCCGTGGCAGGTCGAGCACGGCTCCTCGCGAATGTACTTCTCCAGGCGCGCCTTGGTGTTCTCGTTCGTCGTCTCGGTATAGCGTTCGTACAGGATGTTGCGAACGCCCGAAAACTTGGTATCCCACTGGCTGCGACGTCCGTCGAGCTTTTGGTAGTCGACCGAGATCTTCGTATCGCCCAGGCCATCCAAGAATGCACGACGCACGCGAGGGGGCAAGTCCTCCCACGGCGTATCGGCGCTCACCTTAAAGTGTTTGCAGACCGCAGCAAAAATCTGCGGATAGTAGTTCGAATTGCCAAACAGGCTACCAAAGACTCCGTCGGCAATGGACTTCGAGGGGTCCTCGATCAGCGCCTCGGCATCAACGGTTTTCTTAAAGCCCAGGCCGTCGCACTCAGGACATGCGCCATAGGGAGCGTTAAACGAAAAATCACGCGGCTGAAGATCGTCAATGGAGTGTCCATGCTCCGGGCACGCCAAGGCCAACGAATACTCCAGAAGCTCGCCCTCGGTCCCCTCGGGAGCATCACGATCGGGCAGCATGTACACGTTTACATTGCCGTGAGCCAGCGCGGTCGCCTGCTCAACAGACTCGGCGATACGGCCAAGAGAGTTCTCACGGATCACGATGCGATCGACCACGACCTCGATATCGTGCTTGAACTTCTTGTCCAGATCGATCGGATCGTCGAGCGAGCGCACTTCACCGTCGACACGCACGCGGCTAAAGCCCTCGGCGCGAAGGTCCTCAAACAGTTTGGTGTACTCGCCTTTTCGCCCGCGCACCACCGGTGCCAGCACAAACGCGCGGCGGCCCTCCCCCGCCGCCAAGACCTTGTCGGCAACCTGGTCGGTCGTCTGGCGCTCAATGACGCGGCCGCATTCGGGACAGTGCGGGGTGCCCACACGGGCGAACAGCAGGCGCAGATAGTCATAAATCTCGGTTACGGTGCCAACCGTCGAGCGAGGGTTTTTAGACGTCGTCTTTTGGTCGATCGACACCGCCGGCGAAAGGCCGTCGATTGAATCCAAGTCGGGTTTGTCCATCTGGCCCAAGAACTGGCGCGCATAGCTCGAAAGACTCTCGACGTATCGACGCTGGCCCTCGGCATAGATAGTGTCAAATGCCAGCGAACTCTTGCCCGAGCCAGAAAGACCGGTAATGACCACGAGTTGGTCACGCGGAATGGAAACATCGATATCACGGAGGTTGTGCTCACGAGCGCCGCGAATAACGATAGAAGAATCAGACATGGAAGCTCCTTGCCTCCTATTGCATCGAATCATACTGTCGATGAGTTTAGCGCACTCGACGCGCACAGATGTTCGTAATACAAGATTCGCAGACCTTTAGCTTTGCGTATCGGGCGCTTTGTTTCTCGAAATGCCGTGGAAAGGTTACAGTAATCTAATACTGAACTTAATTTGCCGTAACAGAGGAACGTCCATGACCGAAGATATCCCCCTTGAAATCACTTCGAGCGACATGGCCAATCTGCCCATATTCATCGCCGTCCTTATCGTGGCCATCGTCGTGGTACGTGTATATTTTTCAATCAAACACAATGAAAAGCCGCCCATTGCCCGCGTCTTTTGGTGCGCGACGCTCCTCATCCCGCTCGGCATGGTAGCTGCATGGATTACGAATCAATTGCTCGTAAATGAGGACAATTCCCTATGGGTCCTTTCTTATTCGGCGCTCGGTGCTACCGCCGTCATACTTCTTGTCGAGCCCTTGGTTTCGGGACTTATCGACCAAACCGATCTTGCGACGGGAACGGTTGCCTGTATTTGCCGTGACATCCTTGTCATCGCCGCTGTTTCAGCGCTCTCGTTCGTTTCACTCGAAATTGCCTGTAACGAAACGTTCTATCGCATTCCCGCCAACTCATTCGGGTTTTCCGTCGGGCTGCTCGCGACGGTTCTGCTCTCCCTTTATTTGCTGGGACAGCGTCATGGAGGCGTCATGGCCCTCGTGCCCGTCGCCTGTTGCATCCTTGGCATTGCCGAGCACTTCGTCATAACGTTTAAAGGCGAGGCCATCCTGCCAAGCGATATCTTGGCCCTTGGCACCGCAATGGAAGTGAGCGAGGGATACGAGTTTACCTTTACCGCCGGAATCGTAACCTCTCTAGCCCTGCTGGAGATTTCCCTAGGGCTTCTTTCGCTTATCCGACCGAGAAAGCTCCGTACGCCCACCCATGTCTTCCCCGCAATCGCCGCTAACCTCTGCGCTTTTCTGCTAGTGACCGTTGTGGGGCTCTCGGGCTTTTCCAGCATCGACTTGGAGCAGGCGCTGAATTTTGGATTTGACCGTTGGCAGCCCATCACCACGTATGCGTCTCAGGGTTTTATCACTTCGTTCACCGAAATGGTCAACGAGTTGCCCATTGAGAAGCCCGAAGACTATACGCCCGATGAGGCGCAGAGCATCGAGCAGGAGCTCGCCGCCACCTACGACAGCACGTATGGCTCGAGCGAGCAGCGCGCGGCGGCCGTTGCCCAGTTCAATGAAATCAAGCCGACGATTGTTGCCGTCATGAATGAGAGTTTTAGCGACCTTTCGTGCTTTGAGCAGCTCCAGGCGGCCGGGTACACCGGCCCCGCATTCTACAACTCGCTTCCCGACACACTTGTTCGCGGCACCATGCTCGCTTCGGTCGCCGGTGGCGGAACGGCGAACTCCGAATTCGAATTTTTGACCGGAGCGACAACGGCCTTTGTCGGATTAGGCAAAATCCCCTATCAGCTATATCAGATGAATGGCGTCAACAGCCTGGCAAAGGACCTTAAGGAGCTTGGGTATACCGCTACCGCTATGCACCCGCAAAACCCCGTCAACTACCATCGAGATAAAATCTATCAGCAGCTGGGCTTTGGAGACTTTCTTTCAATCGGCGATTTCGAAGGTGCGCCCTGTTACCATGCCGGCGTATGCGACTACGCCACCTACGACAAGATACTCGACCTGCTTAGAACCGACGAAGCCCCGCAGTTCATCTTTGACGTCACGATGCAAAATCACGGCGGCTACGACTATGGCACCGTTCCCGCCGAGGAGCTGACAAACTATTGGGTCGAGGGAGCCAGCGAGGGTACCAATAGCGCGCTCAACACCTATCTTACCTGCATCAACGCATCCGACCGGGACCTCGAGTACTTTATCAACGAGCTCCGCAATATCGGCAGACCGGTTGTCCTTGTCTTTTTTGGCGACCATCAGCCGAGCGCCGCAACGACTCTCAACGACGAGCTGTACCCTCAGGAAGATACGGCAAGCCACGCTTTCCGTATCTATCAGTCGACATATTTTGTCTGGGCTAACTATGAAATCGCCGGCAATACCGAGCTCAACGTCTACGACACCGTCGGGGCAAACGAGGTTGCAGCCATTACCCTTAATAAGATCGGCGCCCCGCTCACCGACTATCAAAAGGCTCTGCTTGCAACAAGGTCAGATGTGCCCACCATCAATGTCGCCGGCTACCTTGGTGCCGACGGGCTGCGCTACGACTTGGAATCTGAAGACAGCCCATACGCCTCGACGATCGACAAGCTGCAGCGCATGCAATACCTCGAGTTCGCCAGCAAAGTTCAGTAAGCCCGCCCATTCGCTTGGACCCATCGTATTGCAAGCACGCTCGGCCCAAATGCATCGTAAATGACTCCCGCTCGCAAACGAGGGTACAATGACGCTCGTGTCACATCACGGGGCCCCGGCCCCAACATATACAAAGGAGTCATACATGGGTTGCGAGCACGCACAGGCCGCCGGCGGACAAACGTCGCCGTCGCAATTTGAGGAGAATACGCTGTCCGAGGTCAAACGCGTCATCGCCGTGCTTTCCGGCAAGGGCGGTGTCGGCAAGTCGTTTGTCACCGGTGCCATCGCCACCGAGCTTGCCCGTCACGGCCACAAGGTCGGCGTCCTCGATGCCGACATCACCGGTCCCTCTATCCCCAAGATGTTCGGTATGAGCGGACGCCACGTCCATGCCCTTGGCAACCTCATGCTGCCTGAAATCTCCGAGCGCGGCGTCAAGGTCATGAGCTCCAACCTTCTGCTCCAAAACGAGACCGACCCCGTCCTTTGGCGCGGTCCGGTCATCGCAGGCGCCATTAGGCAGTTCTGGAGCGAGACCTCATGGGGCCCCATCGACTACCTGCTGGTCGACATGCCTCCGGGAACAGGCGACGTCGCTCTCACCGTCTTCCAGTCACTGCCCGTCGACGGCATCGTCATCGTCACGAGCCCGCAGGATCTGGTCTCGATGATCGTCGCCAAGGCGGTCAACATGGCCGAGAAGATGAACGTCCCCATTCTGGGCATTGTCGAGAACATGAGCTATATTGAGTGCCCCGACTGCGGCAAGAAGATCGAGGTCTTTGGCAAGAGCAAGCTCCCCGAGGTCGCAGAGCGCTATAACCTCGACATCTTGGGCCAGCTTCCCATTAATCCGGCACTCGCCGAGGCCTGCGATAAGGGCGAGGTCGAGACCGCACTGCCCGATGGCATGTTGCCCAAGGCAGTCTCTGCCGTCGAGGCCATTACCCCGCACGAGACCGACGAGGCCTAAGTGAACGCGAGCGCCTTCTATGACGTCCTGGTAATCGGCGGCGGGGCTTTAGGCCTCGCCGCCGCCATTACGGCCGCACGAGCTGGCAAAAGCGTCTGCATCGTTGAGCGCGATGTCGCCTGCGGCCTTAAGCTCCTTGCGACCGGCAACGGCCGCTGCAACCTCTCCAACGAATCGATTGATCCACAGCGGTATAACCACCCCGCATTCGTTGAATCCGTTATGGGCCCCCGGCCCGAACAAGAGCTTATGGGTTTCTTCTCCTCGCTGGGCATCATGACAACCTCCGAGGAAGGCCGGCTGTACCCGCGCTCCCTTCGCGCCGAATCGGTGCGCGACGCGCTTCTCAACGTTTGCGACCGCCTAGGTATCACCTTAATCTGCGGAGCCAACGTTGCCTCGGCGCACAAAGCTTCCGAAGGCTGGACACTCCAAATAGACCGTCCAGCGCGGGCACTCAAGGCAAAGAAGCACGACGACCGAAAATCGGAGCTCCGCTCGCTTCGGAAAGCGCTCGCCGATGTCCCTCGCAAGAACGAGGCCCTGGAGGCACATGCCGTAATTATCGCCACGGGCGGCAACCCCACCGGTATCGCCGATACGTTTGGCCTCCCCCTCACCTCGCTGCGCCCCATCCTCTGCCCCGTATCGGCAACGGTCGTTGGCGATCGGGCGGCACTCAAGACGTTGGATGGTCTGCGCGTCCGCGCCCGCTTGACGCTCACCCGTAACCATAGTGAGCTCTGGCACGAAGACGGTGAAGTACTGTTTCGAGCCTTCGGCATCTCGGGCGTCGCTGTCTTCAACCTCTCCCGTCGTATCCAGCGCGGTGATACGATCCTGCTCGACGTTTTCCCCGACCTCTCCAAAGACGAGCTGCTCGATATGCTCAACCGGCGCGTTGAGCTGCTCGGCGGCTTTTCGCCCCGCGATCCCCGTTGGCTCGACGGCATGCTCGCCCCGCAACTCTCCCGCGTCGTCTGCACGGCGTTCGAGCAGTGCCATCCAGGCTCCAACGATGTCATCCACCTGGTCTCGATCCTCAAGCACTTTAAGTTGCTCGTCGAGGGAACAGCCGAGGAGCGCTCGGCGCAGGTCACGCGTGGTGGCGTATCTGTCGAGAGTATCTCAACACCCAGTCTACGCGCGCGCAGCGTTGTCGACGCCCCGCTTTACGTCTGTGGCGAAGCGCTCGACATCGACGCCGATTGCGGAGGCTTTAACCTTGCGTGGGCATGGCTCTCGGGCATTCGCGCTGCAAGCAGCCTGTAGCCGCGCAGTCTATAATCAAAAACGCATTCGGGCCGTCTGGGATACCGGACGGCCTCTTTCTTGCCTCTAAGGAGACCTCGATGATCGAAATCACCCAAGTCAACGCTTCGCTCGATGAAGCCGGCGATGAAAATGCCTGCCTCATTGTTGGCAAGCGAGTCGCCAAGCGCGTCCTACGTTGCAAGGACTCCGAGATCAAGTCCATCGAGCTCCACCGCAAGTCAATCGACGCTCGCAAAAAACGAGACGTCCATTTTATCCTGAGCTTTCGTGTTGAGCTGACCAGTCCCCACCTCGAGCGAGAAGTGGTCGACAGCGTTTCCGAACGTGACCGCTCGCGCGTACGCGCGATAGAAGACGATGAGCCTTCATTCCCCTCCCCCATTTCCGACGCATCCAAAGAGCGCCCCGTCGTTGTCGGCGCCGGATGCGCCGGCCTTTTCGCTGCGCTCACGCTCGCCGAAGCAGGTCTTAAGCCCTTGCTTATCGAGCGCGGCGACCCGGCATTTCGCCGCTCGCAGGCGATCGACCTCTTTCTAAAGGAGCGCATCCTCGACCCCGAGAGCAATATTCAGTTTGGTCTGGGCGGCGCGGGGACCTTCTCGGACGGCAAGCTCAATACGGGAACAAAAAATCCCGCCCATCGCCTTATCCTCGAAACCTTCGTCGAGGCAGGTGCGCCCCGCGATATTCTGTGGGATGCCAAGCCGCACATTGGCTCCGACATCCTTCCCACGGTTGTCACCGCTATATCCCAGCGCATCGAGCAGCTCGGAGGTGTCGTCCGTTATCGAACGAAGCTCGTCGACATTCGCACCGACGCGTCTGGCGCCATCACCGGTATTGATGTCCAATCGTCCCAAGACGCCGCTTACGAGCCAATCGAAACAAAGCACCTCATCCTCGCCTGTGGGCATTCTGCTCGCGATATTTTTGAGCTCCTTAAGGACCACAACGTGGCCCTCGCACAAAAGACCTTTGCCATGGGCGTTCGCATCGAGCATCCGCAGCGCGACATCGACCGAGCCCAATATGGAGCCTCGGCGGGACATCCTGCCCTCGGAGCAGCCCCCTACAAGCTCGTCGCCCATCTTCCCAACGGCCGCAGCGTGTTCTCGTTTTGCATGTGCCCCGGCGGGCAGGTTGTCGCCGCCTCTTCCGAGCAGGGCCACCTGTGCGTCAACGGCGCCAGCCTCAATGCCCGCGACGGACGCAACGCAAACGCCGCCCTGCTCGTTAACGTCACGCCTGAGGACCTTCCCAACGATGACCCGCTCGCCGGCATCGAGCTCCAGCGTGCCTGCGAGGCGGCCGCCTATCGCCTGGGCGGTTCCAACTGGAACGCACCGGCACAGCTCGTCGGAGATTTCCTCGCAGGACGCGTCAGCAAGGCGCCCGGAAAGGTAAAGCCCACCTATCCGCTCGGTGTGACCTGGACGGCAATTGACGAAGCCCTGCCGCAGCATATCGTCGAGTCGCTCCGCCTGGGACTTCCCCTACTCGGAAAAAAGCTACGAGGCTACGACCGCCCCGATGCCGTTCTTACCGGCGTGGAGACTCGTTCAAGCTCACCGGTCACTGTCACCCGAGACCGAACGTGCCATGCCGTGTCGACCCTGGGCCTCTACCCTTGTGGTGAGGGAGCTGGATATGCCGGCGGCATCATGAGCGCGGCCACCGACGGCATCCGTTGTGCCGAAGCCCTGATCGCAGACCTCTAACGCACGAATTCCAGCGCGCAAAAGACACAGGCCCCGAGCTCCACAGGGAACTCGGGGCCTGTTCGCTATTTCTTAAACCGTGCACCCTGGCGTTTTCTGCCCGATGCGAACGTGGAACCCTTGCGGGCCTGTGAACGTAAGCGCTCGATCGTCTCGTCCTCAGACGCGCCCTCGAGCATCGCCCGAATCTGAACGACGGCATCGCGCAGGCGCGCCGCCTCCTCAAAGTCCATGGCGGCAGAAGCGTTACGCATATCCTCTTCCATGGTTTCGACAATCCGCACAAGCTCGTCATGCGGCAGTTCTTCCAACTGCTCCGCAAGTGTCTGCTCGGGCGCCACCGTTTCCGGCACGCCGCCCTCGCCCGACTCATCGGGCGTATAGAATGCACCATGGCCAAGAGAGTCGCCCTTCGAGCGTCCCTTGGAACCCACGGTTTTTTCGGCCTCGGCAATAAAACTTGAGATGTCGTTGATGGCCTTGCGCACCGTCTTGGGCACGATGCCATGCTCTTCGTTATATGCCATCTGAATCTCGCGACGGCGCTGCGTCTCTTCGATGGCCTCTTTCATCGAATCGGTCACAACGTCCGCATACATGATGACTTCGCCATCGGCGTTACGGGCCGCGCGGCCAATCGTCTGAATCAGCGAACGGCGGTTGCGCAAGAAGCCTTCCTTATCGGCATCGAGAATTGCCACCAGTGAGACCTCGGGGAGATCCAAGCCCTCGCGAAGCAGGTTGATGCCAACGAGGACATCGATCTTGCCCTCGCGCAGCGTTCGCAGGATCTCGACACGGTCCATTGTCGCCGTATCAGAGTGCATGTAATTGACCTTAATGCCCGCGTCGAGCAGATGGTCGGTCAGGTCCTCGGCCATGCGCTTGGTCAACGTGGTCACCAGCACGCGCTCCTTGCGGGCAACGCGCTCGCGAATCTCGTCCTCAAGATCGTCAATCTGCCCACGAACCGGACGCACATCGATCTTGGGATCGAGCAGACCGGTCGGACGAATAATCTGCTCAACGTCGTTCTGGCTCACCCGCAGCTCATAGTCGCCCGGTGTTGCCGAAACGTAGATGAACTGGGGAATCCTCGCCTCAAACTCATCGAAACGAAGCGGGCGGTTATCGAGCGCCGAGGGCAGGCGAAAACCGTGTTCCACCAGCGTCACCTTACGCGAGCGGTCACCTTCGTGCATGCCGCGAATCTGCGGCACCGTCACATGGCTCTCATCGATGATGCAGAGCATATCCTTGGGAAAGTAATCGATTAGGGTAAACGGCGGCTCACCCGGTTTGCGACCGTCCAGATGACGCGAGTAGTTCTCGATGCCGTTGCAAAAGCCCATCGTCTCGAGCATCTCAAGATCATAATCGGTGCGCTGCTGCAGACGCTGCGCCTCGAGCAACTTGTCGGTCGCCTTGAGCTCCGCCACGCGCTTCTCGCACTCTTCGCTGATTGATTTCAGAGCCGCCTTGACCTTCGGCTTCTCGGTCACGTAGTGCGATGCCGGCCATACGGGGATGGCCTCGTACTCACGAAGCATCTCACCGGTGACCTCATCGATCTCGGCAATCAGCTCGACCTCGTCGCCAAAGAACTCAAACCGCAACGGATGCTCAGCATAAGGCGGATACACGTCGACAACATCGCCGCGCACGCGGAACGTGCCGCGTGCCAGGTCATAGTCATTGCGATCATATTGAATGTCGATAAGTGCATGGATAAAGTCATCGCGCTCGAGCGGCACCTTCTTGTCGACGTTTGGAGCCAGACCCGCATAGTCCTCAGGAGAGCCAATGCCATAGATACACGAGACCGATGCGACAACGATCACATCGCGTCGAGAGAGCAGTGACGCGGTCGCCTGATGGCGCAGCATCTCGACCTCTTCGTTAATCGAGGAGTCTTTCTCGATATATGTATCGCTTTGCGGCACATACGCCTCGGGCTGATAGTAGTCGTAGTACGAGACGAAGTAGACCACAGCGTTGTTGGGAAAGAACTCTTTGAGCTCGCTCGCAAGCTGAGCGGCGAGCGTTTTATTCGGAGCCATGACCAGCGTCGGCTTTCCCAGGGCCTCAATAGTCTTTGCCATCGTGAAGGTCTTGCCCGAACCAGTCACGCCCAGCAAAACCTGATAACGGTCTCCGTCCCTCACGCCCTGCACAAGCGACTCAATGGCCTTAGGCTGGGAACCGGCAGGCTCATAGGGAGACACGACCTTAAACGGCACGTCAGAGCCTTCAACGCCAAAGCGCTTAAGTTCACCACCAACGCGTTCTACTTCAAATTCCGCCATGGATACTCCTAACTCATACATCTGCAGTATACGCAGGCGGCAGGCATAGTCCTATACGAACCGATCGGGATAGATGGTCTTGTAGCGAGCCCAGGCATTATTGACACGAATCAGATACGCCTGCGTCTCGGGAAAGGTGATTGCATTATGAAGCGACGTACCCTGCTGCGCCCATCCGTCGACATTGCCCATGCCGGCGTTATAGGCGGCGATGGCGCTATCCGTCGACCCGTTAAAATACGCTAGAAGATACGAAAGATACGCACAGCCAAACTCGATATTCGTAGCCGGATCGTTAAGATTGTCGGCCGAATACTCGTCACCGTCAACAAGGCCCTTGGCGATCATATCCTGGGCAGTCTCGGGCATCAGCTGCATCAATCCCTGAGCACCTTGATTCGACTCGGCCTCGGGATCCCAATTCGATTCCGACTTAATGACAGCGCACACCAGATACGGATCCAGATTATGCGAAATACTGGATTGCTTTACATACGCCTCGTAGTCAATCGGATACAACGGCTTAAAGAAAGCGGCAGGAGCACACGAGTAAACGAATGAGATAAGGCCGAAGACAAAAACGGCAGCCAGCGGCATAAGGCGATACCACGCAAAGAAACGTGTCTTAGGCATCGGCATCCTCCTTATCCGCAGTGTCTATAAACCCATGGCATGCAAGCCATGAGTCAAGCTGCTCAAAGAGCGAATTATCACCTGAGGCATTATCAATCACCGTTGTAGCGAGATTGCACAGCGCAGACTCATCGGGCTGACAAGCAGAACGGGCATCGAAATCAGATGGCTCCATGCCACGTTGAATAGCGCGCTCGCGACGAACTGACAAAGGGGCGCTGATGACCAGAATTTCATCAGCCAAGCCAAATGCATCCTCAAAACCAGTCGGAGCAGAAACCTCGACCACCGCAAAGGGATAACGGGGAGACGAAACCGTACAACAAACCGGATCGAGAATCCTAAGCGAAAGCTGTTCAATCAGAACGGGATGCACGATGCCATTGAGCCGTGCGACCGAATCAGGAGAAGCGAAAGCTCGAGAAGCGAGGATGCTGCGGCGAATGCCGCCTTCCTCATCCAAAATGTCCCAACCGAATTCATCCGCGAGAGTATTGACGATATCAGAGCCCGGCACATACAGAGATTTTGCAAGCTCATCCAGATCGATAAGCATAGCGCCACGAGATTCGAAATAGCGGCAGGCAGTCGACTTACCCGAAGCAATATTGCCCAAGACAAATACGGTAAACATCAAGCCCTCCCTAACGCCAATGCGAGTAATTATCGCTCAAATACACTAGAAGGACTCAAAATACAGCCAAACAGTAAGAGCGCATACGGGGAAGCTAAATCCCGAAGTACAACGTGTATATACGCAAAAAGGGGGAGGCCGCGAGGCCTCCCCCTTCTCAGTTCAAGCGTACG
>CAJMRO010000005.1:0-43781 GCA_905215825.1 uncultured bacterium | reverse complement strand
CAAAGGTGGTGTAACCCGCCGCATCTCGTGGCAGCGTCTGATACTTGGTGGGATAGTAGCTCGGCGAGGGCTTCTCCCCTTCCTCATACCAAGGCGCGATAGAGCCCCAACCCAAGAGCAAGGCGCATGCCTCGAGCACATCCTCCTCGGAAAGCTCGAGCTCGACAGCAAGGTCGGCCACGGTCACGCGACCATGACGGTAGATAGCCGCGAGCACGCGATCGGCGCACGAGACATCGGTCGGATCCATACCGCAGATGGCAGCGTAGCCACCCAGCAGCAGCGGGGTCACGCCAAACTTGGTTCCAATGCGACGCGACGTGTAATGGATGTCAAAGCGGCACGGCAGGCCCAAAAAGAACTCGGTCACACGGACGCCGCAGGCGCGCGCCGCCAAAAAGTGGCCGCCCTCGTGCAAAAACACGAGGACGGAAAGCATCAGCAGGCCCCAAAAGACCGATGAGAGAACGCTCAGAACAGTATCCATAAAACGAAAAAGCAATCCTTATGGGTTAGGAACGGGTTGCGGCGAGCACCTGCGCAGCCTTTTCACGCGCCCACGCATCGATGTCGTGAAGCTGCTCAAACGAATCGACCGCCTGCATATCGTGGGCATCCATACAGGATTCCACAATGCGATCGATATCGGTAAAGCTGCAGCCATCGTGCAGGAAGGCATCAACGGCGACCTCGTTGGCGGCATTGAGCACGCACGGCATGGTGCCACCCGTCTTACCGGCACGCTCGGCCAATGCCAGACAGCGGAAGGTATCCATGTCGGCAGCATCAAACGTGAGCTGCCCCAGCTCGCGGAAATCGATACGAGGCGCCGGGGTATCCCAACGCTCGGGATACGAGAACGCGAACTGGATGGGAATACGCATATCGGAAGCACCGAGATGCGCCATCACGGAGCCGTCGGCGAACTCGACCATAGAGTGAATCTTGGACTGACGTTGCACGACCACGTTAATGAAATCGAGGTCGCAGTTAAACAGATGCATGGCCTCAATGCGCTCCAGACCCTTGTTCATGAGGGTGGCGGAGTCGATGGTGATCTTGGCACCCATGGCCCACGTGGGATGTGCGAGGGCATCGGCACGCGTCACGCAATTGAGCTCGTCGCGCGTGCGGCCAAAGAACGGACCGCCCGAGCAGGTGAGCCAAATACAATGAGCCTCGCGTGGGTTCTCCCCCAGATAGCACTGGTAGATGGCGGAGTGCTCAGAGTCAACTGGAATAAGCTGGCCCGGTTGCGCCAACGGCATAAGCAAGTCGCCACCGACGACGAGGGACTCCTTGTTGGCAAGGGCAAGACGCTTATTCGAGGTCAAGGCCGCATGGCTCGCTTCGAGCCCGGCAGCGCCCACAATGGCAACAAGCACACAGTCGACATCATCGCGACGTGCGAGCTCACAAACCGCCTGCGCACCAACACCGAGCTCCGTGCCCTCGGGCAGCTCCTGCAGCACGGCGTCCGCACCGTGGGCGGAGTCGGCCACGGCAACGGCCGGAACCGAGAACTCGCGGGCGGCGGCAACGAGCTCCGAGGTGCTGGAATTGACGGACAGCGCCGTTACCTGCAGTCGATCGGCATGCTGACGGCACACGTCGAGTGCCTGCGTGCCGATAGAGCCCGTACAACCCAGGATGGCAACACGAAGGCGTCCATCGGAGCCATACGTCGTCTGGAATGACATTACAGCACGCCCCCGATCATCAAAAGCAGCTGCGCGGTAATGCAGCCAAAGATAAGCGAGTCGCTACGGTCGAGCATGCCGCCATGGCCCGGGATAAGGTTGCCGGAATCCTTGACGCCCACGCCACGCTTGATGCGCGACTCAATGAGGTCGCCGATAACGCCCAGGATGGACACGACCAAGCCGCACAGCAGCGCATAGGGCAGGCTGAGTTTGTAGAAGTGCGTCGCCCACAGGATGAGCCAAATCAAAACCGAGCCCAGAATGCCGCCGACAAATCCCTCCCAGCTCTTTTTAGGAGAGATCTTGGGAACCATCTTGTGCTTGCCGATACGGCTGCCCACGATGTAGGCAAACGAATCGGAGACCCAAAGGGACGCGCAAACGCCCACCGAAAGCAAGGCGCCGGCAAAACCGGGCACGGCATCGCGCAGCAGCACGATAGCCGACAGCATAAAGCCAGTGTAGATGGGACCCATGAGCGTCACGGCCACATCAGAGATGCGGGTACGCGGCGACCAGACATACCAAATGCCCACAGCGAGCATCAGGGCAAAAAGCAGGGCATTCAGCAACATCGAATCGCCCAACGCCGACAGCGGAAAGAGTACGGCGGCAGCGATACCCATGCGCTCGTTAGCCATCTTGCCATCGAGCCTCGTCATACGGAAAAACTCATAGCAGCACAGACCGCTCATGACAGAAACAAAGATGGCCGTGGGCACGATACCCAAAACCAGGCACAGGATAAAGACAACGGCATAAACGATACCGGCGGCGGCACGGGTAATAAAGCCCGCCAGCCACGAACCGGTGCCGCTCTTAGCTGCAGGCGCTCCCGCAGTGGCAGCTTTGCGCGCAGGCGTCTTGGGAGCAGATGCCTTGGGACGATCGGACACGATTAAGCCTCCTCGGTCTTGCTCAGACCACCAAACCTACGGTCACGGCCCTGAAAGGCCAAAATGGCGTCGACAAGGCCCCAACGATCAAAGTCGGGCCAATAGGTATCGGTGACGTAGAACTCGGAATAAGCCACCTGCCACAGCAGATAGTTCGAAAGGCGTAGCTCACCAGAAGTGCGAATCACAAGCTCAGGATCGGGAAGGCCGGCGGTATAGAGGTGGGAAGCCACCATGTCGTCATCAATTGCGGCAGGATCGATCTTACCGGCGGCAGCGTCGAGTGCGATCTGACGGACAGCGCGGGTAATCTCGGCACGCGCGCCGTAGTTGACGGCAAGCGCCAGCGTCATGCCGGTGTGATTGGCGCACTCGGCAAGACCGCGTTCAAAAACGTCGCGGGTCTTCTTGGGCAGCGCGGAAATGTCACCCAAAAAGACAACGCGCACGTTTTCGCGCTTCAGAAGCGGCAGCTCGTCGATGAACGTCTTGGCAAACAGGTGCATCAGAACGTTGACTTCGTGCTGAGGGCGATTCCAGTTTTCGGTCGAAAACGCATAGGCAGAAAGCACGTCGACGCCCAGACGCACGCAGGCGGTAATAATCTCGCGAAGGGAGACGATACCCGCCTTGTGGCCCTCGGTGCGTGCAAGACCGCGTGATGTGGCCCAACGACCGTTGCCGTCCATAATGCACGAGATATGGTGCGGAATGTTATTGAGGTCAAGGTCGGAAAAACCGACGCCCGCAGGGGCGTCGGCAAAGTACTCGACCAGTTTATGCTCGTCGTATTGCACCTTAGATCTCCATGACCTCGGCTTCTTTTTCCTTCAGAAGCTCCTCGACCTTGGCGACATACTCATCGGTGTGCTTCTGGACCTTGGCCTGCTCGCGACGGACATCGTCCTCGGTGAGCTCCTCATCGCGCTCGAGCTTGTTGTTGAAGTCGCGACGGATGTTACGGATAGACACCTTGGCCTGCTCGGCGTACTCGCGGCACTCCTTGACGAGCTCGCGACGGCGCTCCTCGGTGGGAGCCGGGAACGGAAGACGAACGACGGTGCCATCGGAGTTGGGGGTAATACCCAGATCGGAAGCGCCGATGGCCTTGACGATAGCATTGATGAGTGCCTTGTCCCACGGCTCGATGAGCAGCATGTGGGCCTCGGGGGTCTTGACGGCGGCAACCTGCGTGACCGGCGTGGGAACACCGTAATAATCGACGGTGATGTCGGACAGAATGTTGGCATTGGCGCGGCCGGTACGGACCTTGGAGAAGTTATGCTTGAGGGACTCGAGCGACTTGTCCATATGGGCGGTGATGTTCTCTGCCATGCTTAATCCTCCTGATAGACGAGCGTGCCGACGGGCTCACCCGCGAGCGCGCGCTTGACAGTGTCCTCGCCATCGATGTTGAGGACCAAAATCGGCATACGGTTATCTTGGCACAGTGCCGTAGCCGTGGAATCCATAACCTGCAGACCGCGGACGAGCACCTCATGGTAGGTGATCTTGTCAAAGCGGACGGCATCGGCGCACTTGACGGGATCCTTGTCATAGATGCCGTCGACCTTGGTAGCCTTGATCAGAATCTCGGCGCCGATCTCGCACGCACGAAGAGCCGCGGCGGTGTCGGTCGTAAAGTACGGATTGCCCGAACCGGCGGCAAAAATAACGACGTTACCCTTGGAAAGGTGGTTGATGGCGCGACGGCGAATATAGGGCTCGCAGATCTCGTTCATCTGAATAGCGCTCATCACGCGGCAGGGAACATCGTTATGCTCGAAGGCATCCTGCAGGGCGAGCGCGTTCATAACGGTTGCCAGCATGCCCATGTAGTCGGCCTGAGCACGCTCCATGCCACCGGCAGCGCCGGCCATGCCGCGGAAAATATTGCCGCCGCCGACAACGACGCCGACCTCATGGCCAACGGCGAGCAGCTCCTTGACCTGCTTGGCAAGATGGTCGGTAACCTTGGGGTCGATGCCATATTGGCCGTCGCCCATCAGTGCTTCGCCGGAAAGCTTCAAAAGCACGCGTTTATATCGGATGTCGGACAAAGCGATCCTCCTTTAGATTGAACTCTCAACATTCTATCAAAGGCTCTAAGAAGAGCCATGAAAAAGCAGGCTGTGAGTAAAACCCACAGCCTGCTCATTACCAGCTACAAGAGCTTATTTACTCGCCACGGACCAGACGGTCAAAGGCAACGACGGTAATGGTGTCGCCGAGCTCCTTGGAGACCTGCTCAGCGTACTTCTTGATGGTGAGGGAGCTGTCCTTGATGAACTCCTGCTCGGTGAGCACGGACTGCTTGTAGAACTTCTCCAGACGGCCGACAGCCATCTTCTCCTGAATGGCCTCGGGCTTGCCGGACTCGGCAGCCTGAGCCATGTAGATCTGCTTCTCGTGCTCGACGGTCTCGGCCGGAACCTGATCGCGGGTAGCGCAGATCGGGGCGACGGCGGCAACCTGAAGGGCAACGTCGTGAGCGAAGGTCTTGAAGGACTCAGCCTGAGCGGTCTCGGCCTTCTCGAAAGCAAACTCGACGAGGACGCCGATCTTACCACCCATGTGGATGTAAGAAGCGAGAGCGCCGTTCTCGGCCTTGCGGGCAGCGAAGCGGGAGATCTTCATGTTCTCGCCCATGATGTGAATCATCTCGGTGAGCTCGGAGGAAACAGTCTCCTCGCCCATCGGCTTCTCGAGCAGAGCGTCGACGTCAGCAGGCTCGGTGGTAGCGACAACCTCAGCGACCTTGGAAGCAAAGCCGGTGAACTTGGCGTTGGAGCCAACGAAGTCGGTCTCGCAGGAGAGCTCGAGCAGAGCGCCGGTCTTGCCATCCTCGGAGACGAACGCGGCAACAGCGCCCTCGTTGGTCTCACGGCCAGCCTTCTTGGCAGCCTTGGCAAGGCCGTTCTTACGCAGAACGTCGACAGCGGCGTCCATGTCGCCGTCAGCCTCGACGAGAGCCTTCTTGCACTCCATCATCGGGGAGTCGGTCATCTCGCGGAGCTGCTTGACCATAGCGGCGGTAATCTGGGCCATTGTGGTTCCTTTCAAAGAGATGAAAAAGAATTAACTAAGACTGATTTACTCGGCCTTGGGCTCAGCGGCCATCTCGGCCTCGGAGACCTGCTCCTTGCCGGAGCCAGCGAGGCAGGCGTCAGCCATGAGCTCGCACATAAGGGTGACAGCGGAGATAGCGTCATCGTTGCAGGGGATGCCGTACTCGACCTCGTCGGGATCGGAGTTGGTGTCGATCAGAGCGACGACGGGGATGTTCAGGCGCTGAGCTTCCTTGATGGCGTTCTCCTCGCGCTTGGTGTCGATGACGAAGAGAGCCTGGGGCAGACCCTTCATGTCGCGGGCGCCACCGAGGTTGGTCTGGAGCTTGGTGAGCTCCTTGCCGAGAACAGCCTGCTCCTTCTTGGGCAGAACAGCCATGCGGCCGTCCTCGACCATGGCCTCGAGCTCCTCCATGCGGTTGATGCGGGAGCGGATGGTGACGAAGTTGGTCAGCATACCGCCGAGCCAACGCTGGTTGATGTAAGGCATGTTGGCGCGCTCAGCAGCGTTCTTGACAGCCTCCTGAGCCTGCTTCTTGGTGCCGACGAACAGCACGTTGCCGCCCTTGGCGACGTTCTTGACGAAGGTGTAGGCCTGGTCGGCGTCGAGGATGGTCTGCTTGAGGTCGAGGATGTAGATGCCGTTGCGCTCACCGAAGATGAACGGCTTCATCTTGGGGTTCCAGCGACGGGTCTGGTGACCGAAGTGGCAGCCGGCCTCGAGCAGGGTGCGGATATTAATCTTGGTAGCCATGTTAAACCTCCTGTGGTTTGCCTCCGCGCGGGGTCATCCTCCAAAACCAACCCGGACATGTGCTACCAAAGCCCGGGCACCACGGTATGAAGTAGCCGCGCGTGCGTGATAAAAACATGTTGCCGTGAAGCAACCCGATGAATGATAGCAGGAATGCATCTTCCTGCCAACCCGCAATCAAAACCACACACCTGAGTGCGACGCGGGACGTTCCAGCCACTATTCGCCGCGGGGATGGGCTTGAGCCACGGCACGTTTGAGCCGATCGGGCGTGAGATGCGTGTAGATTTGCGTCGTGGACAGGCTCGCATGACCCAGCAGCTCTTGAACCGAGCGCAGGTCCGCACCGCCCTCGAGCAAGTCGGTCGCAAAGGTATGGCGCATCGCATGCGGGGCGATGTCGGCCGGAATGCCGGCGAGCGTCGCCAGCGTATGGAACCGCCGCCGGAGCATGGCGGCGCTCATGCGATTGCCGCGCGCCGATATAAGCAGCGGATGCGGCCCGGTAGCGAGGTCGCGGCGCTTTGCCTGAGCGAGCAACTCCGGCCTCCCCTCCTCAATATAGAGACGCGTCACCTCGAGCGCACGACGATACAGAGGGACGATACGTTCTTTGCTCCCCTTGCCCCACAGGCGCAACGTGCGTTCGGACCAAGCGATAGACTCCACATTGAGTGCTGCGAGCTCAGAGATACGAGCACCCGAGGCATAGAGCAGCTCGAGCATCGCCGCATCGCGCAGTCCCGCGGGCGTCGAGTTATCAGGCGTCTTGAGCAGCGCCTCGACCTGCTGGGTCGTAAGGACGCCCGGCAGGTCACGCGGCAGCTTGGGCGATGCGATCGCCGAGACCGCATCGCCCTCGACAATCCCCTCGGCAGCCATCCAGCGATAGAGAGATCGGATAGCCGACAGGTGCGCCGCAAGCGTTCGGGGAGCCACCTGCTCACGCGAAAGCTCGGCAAGATAGCGACGAATGGTGCGCACGTCGGCAGCGAAAGCATCGATATCCTCGCGCTCGCACCAAGCAGCAAAGCGCTCCAGCCTCGAGCCATAGGCTGTCACCGTGTTGGGAGAAAGTCCCTCAACACGTGCGATATAGGCGATAAACGAGTCGACGGTGTCGTACAGGTCAAAAGCTATGACCGGTCGCCTCCAAACAGATCGGGGCGAGTGGCCAGATAGGCATCAAGGGCCTCGAGGGCGCGATCCGCATAAGCCTGGTAGCGGTCGCGTTTGCTGCGGCGCTTACCATCCTCGAGTGGCGGCACCAGGCCAAAGTTGACATGCATAGGCTGATAGCCCACGGTGGCAGGATCGGTCGCATAGCCCACGAGCGCGCCCAGAGCGCCCACGCGCGGCAGCTCGACGCCCGCGGCACCGATAGCCTCGGCATAGGTGTTGAGCGCGGCGAGCAGGCCCGTCGCCACGGCCTCCATGTACCCCTCGGTGCCGGTGATCTGACCGGCCAGGCGCACACCGGTACCGGGCACGGCAAAGGTGCCATCGAGCACGTGCGGGGCGTCGACAAAGGTATTGCGGTGCATGACGCCGTAGCGGAAGAACTCAGCGTTCTCCAGGCCCGGCACCATATGGAAGACGCGCTTCTGCTCGCCAAAGGTCAGATTGGTCTGGAAGCCCACCAGGTTATAGGCGGTCTTCTCCTTGTTCTCGGCACGCAGCTGAATCGCCGCCCAAGGGCGACGTCCGGTACGCGGGTCGGTGAGGCCGACGGGCTTCATGGCGCCAAAGCGAATAGCGTCCTTGCCGGTGCGCGCAACCTCCTCGGCAGGCTGGCAGGCCTGGAACAGATCGCCGCCCTCAAAGTCCTTGAGCACCACGCGGTCGGCCGTGGTGAGCGCCTCGATAAAGGCCTCGTACTCCTCTTTGTTGAGCGGGGCGTTGAGATAGTCGCCGCTCCCCTGCTCCTCGTAGCGCGACTGCGAGAACAGCACGTCCATATCGAGCGTGGAGGCATCGACGATCGGAGCCGCGGCATCGAAGAACGCAAGGGCGTCGCCGCCGACGAGCTTCATGACCTCTTCGCTCAGCGCCGGCGAGCACAAGGGGCCCGCGGCAATGACCACGTGACCCTCGGGAATCTGCGTGACCTCGCCGTGAATGATCTCGATATTGGGACGGGCGGCAACCTCGGCCTCGACAAGCTCGGAAAACTTGACGCGGTCGACCGCCAAGGCGCCACCGGCGGGAACAGCCGCGCGATGGGCGCAATCGAGCAGGACTGAACCCATGCGCTGGAGCTCGGCTTTTAGTAGGCCAGCAGCGGAATCTGGACGGGTCGACTTAAACGAATTGGAGCAGACGAGCTCTGCCAGGTGATCAGTATGGTGAGCCGGGGAGCTCACCTGGGGGCGCATCTCGCACAGCTTTACGGCAAACCCGCGGTCTGCCAGCTGGATCGCGCATTCCGAACCCGCCAGACCGCCACCGATAACCGTCACCTGATCGAACTGCATCTGCAAACACCTTTCTAATTGACACGTTTTCCATTGTGACCGAAGGGCGTCTGGGCGTGAAGGGCAAACTTGGAGGGCGCATACCTTCCATCCATCATGCGCTCGATAAGGCCCTCGAGTTCAAGCGAACCCAAGAGTTTGAGTACGCCGACAGCATCGAGCGAGACGAGCGCCGCGATGTCGTCGACCTTGAGCGGAGAGGCGATGAGCGCATGCATCACGGTCTGCTGCGTTGGATCCAGGTCGGCAATGCCGGGAGCATCGGGGCGCGAGTAGCGCAGGGTTCCGTAGATGCGTGAGATAGCCATCTCGATAGATTCCTCGTCGACGATGCAGCAGGCACCGTTCGCAATGAGGTAATTCGTGCCACGCGACTCGGGCGATAGGATCGACCCCGGCACGGCAAGAAGTTCGCGCCCCAAATCCATAGCAGCCTCGGCTGTAGAAAACGTCCCAGAAGGCATACCCGCCTCGGATACAAAGAGGGCTTGCGACAGGGCCGCGATCACGCGATTGCGGCGCGGAAAGGCGAACTTGCGCGGACCCATGCCCCACGGAGAGATCGACACGACCGCGCCACCCGTATCGAGCGTGCGAGTAATAAGCCCCGCACTCGAACGCGGGTAGACCACGTCGGCGCCCGTCCCCAGCACCACGACGTGTTTGCCGCCGGCGTTGACCGCAGCCCAACCCGAGGCCTGGTCACAACCGACCGCGCCGCCCGAAACAACCGTCACTCCCGCCTCGACAGCCACCTTTGCCGCAAGCTCTGCCACGGCAAGACCATACGGCGAGGCCTTTCGCGCGCCGATGATGGAGAGCGCGGGCGTCGAAAGCGCCTCGGGGTTGCCGCGCACATAGAGCGTCTGAGGTACATCAGAAAGATCCAAAACGGTCTCGGGATACAACGCGTCACCTGGATGCAGCTCGAAGGTCCCCTCGGCCATCATTGGTCCCTCCTTCCCTGGTACATCGCCGCCTCGAGCACGTGGTCCTGCGTCACTTGCTCGCTCTCGGCGACATCTGCGATCGTGCGCGCGATACGCACCAGGCGCACGATGCCACGCCCTGTGAGATGTGTGCGTTTGGACAGACCGAGTACGCATTTCTCGGCAGCATCATCGAGCTCAAAGGTCGAAACGACACCGTCAATGGACCGCGTCTCGTCATCCTCGGCCTCGGCATCCGCATCGTCCATACGGGATTCGCGCCAAGCGCGAAAGGCGCGACCGCGCACAACGTAGTCACGTAACTCGGCCGACGACATACCCTCCGCACCCTCGATAATCACTTGGGGGTCGGGACGGGTCACATCGATCATCATGTCGATACGGTCGGCCAAAGGACCGCGCAGCTTTGCCCGATAGCGCTCGACCATCGATGCCGAGCAGCGGCACGGCACCTCGCGGTCGCCCAAAAAGCCGCAGGGGCAGGGATTGCTCGCAGCGAGCAGCTGAAAGCGCGACGGGAAGGTAAAGGCCCCGTCGACGCGTACGATCCTCACATAGCCGCGTTCGATGGGCTGACGCAGCGTCTGCAGCACACCCGTGGGAAACTCGGCAAGCTCGTCCAAAAAGAGCACGCCGCCATGAGCAAGGCTAATCTCACCCGGGTGCACCGGGCGCCCGCCGCCGATAAGGCCTGCGGTCGAAATACTGTGATGGGGGCTTCGAAACGGCCGATGACCTGCCAATAAGCCATCGATGTTCTCGCCCAAGACCGAATGGATGCACAGTGCCTCCTGCTGATCCTCAACGGAAAGCTCAGGCAGAATGCCAGTCATACGGCGCGCAAGCATCGTCTTGCCCGATCCCGGGGACCCGATCATAAGCAAACCGAGCTCACCCGCTGCCGCCAGTGCCATGCCGCGTTTGGCAACCTCCTGCCCCAGCACGTCGGCATAGTCGAGTTCGGGCTCAAAAGTAGCCTCCACACCCTCGGAATCCAGATAATGCCGCGCGGCATCGCCCATGCCATGGGCAAGCTGAGACAAATGATCTATGAATCCGCAATCCACGCCCGCGAGTGGCACATGCTGGTCTGATCTGCCGGCGATAAAAGACAGCCCCAAATCACGCGCCAATAACTGAAACGCCACCTCGCCCTTGATGGGAAGCACCGTACCGTCCAAGCCAAGCTCACCGGCGATAAGACAACGATCGAGGTTGTCGCGGGGAATCTGACCATCGGCCGCCAATACCGCGATGGCGATGGGAAGATCAAAGCCGCTACCGGTCTTGCGAATATCGCCAGGTGCCAGATTGACCGTAATGCCCGAGCGTGGGATCTCGAACCCGGCGGAGCGCATCGCACAGCGAATGCGACCACGCGACTCCATCACCTCCATACTCGGGATGCCGAGCATCTGAATGCCCGGAACGCCGCCGGCAAGCGAGACCTCGACCGTGACGTGAATCGCCTCGACGCCGCGGATGCAGGCCGCGTGAACGGCAAACGTCTCGAACGCCATCACGACACCTGCCAATCGAACGCGTTGTACTGATGCTCGATCTCGGCGATATGCCCGCCGCGAATGGTGACACCCACGGCATCGAAGCGAATCGCCTTGAGCGGATAATGCTCCATGAGATAGCAACTTGCGATGCGGCGGTAGCGGCGTTGCTTTTGGGCGTCCACGGCTTCCTCGGGAAAGACCCGCGTGGTGCAATCCAGGGCGACGCGTCTGGTCTTGACCTCGGCCATCACCACGACATCGTCGAGCTCATCAAGCAGCACCAGATCGGCCTCGCCCTCGGTGCAACGATAACCCTGTTCCAGCAAGGTGTAGCCGCGCTCGTTAAAGTAGTCGATGGTGATCAGCTCGCCCAGCATGCCCAGCTCGCGGGGACTGAGTCCCTTGATAAACTCGGGCGTCATCGCCCCGCAGTCGAGCTCGCCGTTTTCCCAACGCTCCTTGAGCCGCTGCGTCTTGCTCTTTTTGCTTGTGGCACTCATGGGGTCTCCTTTCCCGCACACTGCATTGCCCCGATGATGAGGGCACCTTTCATGCGGGTAAGTACCGGAAGCAAACCAAAAGCTGACCAAATGCCAACAAAAAACGGGCCGTACGCAACAATCACGTTGCACACGACCCGCTACCAGCAGGTTTATAAAACGCCAGGGGTCCCTGTCTCCACAATTGACCTAGAAAAGGCGCTCAGTCTGCAGAAAGTTTCCGCAAAAGCTCACGCGGTGCAGCGGACAAAGTCCATGTTTGCGAATCGCCTCGATGTGCTCGGGGCTTGCGTAGCCCTTCGACTCGGCTAGATGATACTCGGGGTACTCGGCGTCGTACTCGACCATCATCTCGTCACGCGTGACCTTGGCCATGATGGACGCCGCGGCGATGCAGGCGATTTTGGCATCGCCCTTCACCACGTCGCGCTCGTTGGGAACGGCGCCCAAGGGGTTGCCATCCATGAGGACGCAGTCGGGTTCAAGTCCCGTATCGGCCACGGCGCCCGCAACGGCGGTACGGATAGCACGGGCCATGCCCATCTCATCGATATCCTTCGGCGCAATATGGCAAAAACCGATCGCCGTCGCCACCTCGGCAATCTTCACTGAGAGCAACTCTCGGCGCGCCGGCGTGAGCTTTTTGGAATCGTTGATACCCCAAACGTGCGGCTCCATAGGAAGACAGACGGCGCACACCGTCAAAGGACCGGCCACCGATCCGCGACCCACCTCGTCGACACCAACGACCACCCCATCGCCGCCAAGCTCATGCATAAGCTCGTACATGTCATTGACGCGCTCGCGCTCGGCAAGCTCTTTGGCATGGCGTTTGAGGGCGCGTTCGCAAGCCTTGATCACCTGCTGGCGCGGGTCCTCGCGATAATGCTCCACGAGGGCGGGAATCTCCTCAAACGTGGCGCTCGCCAACTCACCGGCAACCTGCGATGCCGAAACCGAGCTCGTCATGTTGGCCATACCAGGCCCTCCTTGCATGCAAATCAGATAAAAAGAAGGGCCACCCGAAGGTGACCCTTGTGTCCAAACGAGTGGACAGACGCTGCGATCTTCTTAGCGCTTCTCGGGGATGCGAGCAGCCTTGCCCACCTTGTCGCGGAGGTAGTACAGCTTGGCGCGACGGACGCGACCATGACGAACGACCTCGAGCTTGGCGATCTTGGGGCTGTGAAGCGGGAAGGTACGCTCAACACCGACACCGAAGGACATCTTGCGGACGGTGAAGGTCTCGCGGGCACCGGCGCCGGCCATGCGGATGACGTCGCCCTGGAAGACCTGGATGCGCTCGCGGTCGCCTTCCTTAATGCGGTAGTGAACCTTGACGTTGTCGGCGACGCGAACCTGAGGAATGTCCTCGCGGATCTGCTGACGCTCGATTGCGCGGATGTAATCCATGTGCAATTCCTTACTCTTCTAGAGGTGCCGTACCACCATGGCCGGCACGTAGTTGAACAAACGTATTCGAGTATACACGCGCGGGTTTCTGCTGCAAGAACAATTTTTTACGCAGACAAAAAGACAAAACCCGCACATGATAACCGCCCGTCTCACAAATGAGACGGGCGGCATGAAGGGGGGCTACACTAGGCGTCTACGCCCAAAACGTTAGGCGGGACGCTTGGCCTCGAGCTTGGCCTGGGCGGCAGCCAAGCGCGCGAGGGGCACGCGGTAGGGCGAGCAGGACACGTAGTCCACGTCGGCCACGTTAAACAGGCCCTTGATGGACTTGGGGTCGCCGCCGTGCTCACCGCACACGCCAAAGTGCATGTCGGGGTTGGTGGCACGGCCCTTCTCGACGGCCATGCGCACCAGCTCGAGTACTGCCGTATCGATGGTCTCGAAGGGGTTGTCCTTCAGAATCTTCTTATGCATGTACAGCGGGATGAACTTAGCCTCGGCGTCGTCACGCGAGAAACCGAAGGTCGTCTGGGTGAGGTCGTTGGTGCCAAAGCAGAAGAAGTCGGCATGATGGGCGATCTCGTCGGCGACCATGCAGGCACGCGGCAGCTCGAGCATCGTGCCCACGGGAATATTGAGCTCGACGCCTTCCTCGGCGGAAACCTCGGCGATCACGCGCTCGATGACCTCGCGGGTCTGGACATGCTCCGCCGTGATGGAGACGAGCGGGACCATAATCTCGGGACGCGGGTCGACGCCTTCCTTGATAAGGCGGGCAGCAGCCGTTGCCACGGCACGGACCTGCATGAGCGGCAGATCGCTAAAGACGACGGACAGGCGCACGCCGCGTAGGCCGAGCATGGGGTTCGACTCGACCATGCCGTCGATACGACGCAGGCGGGTGCGCAGGACGGCAAGCTCTTCCTCGCTGGCGCCAGCGGCTTCCTTCTTGGTGATGGCGACCTCGAGCTCGCGAGGATTATCCAGGAACTCATGAAGCGGCGGATCGAGCAGGCGAACGACCACGTCGCGACCGGACATAGTCTTGAACATCGCCAGGAAGTCCTCGGTCTGAACCTTGAGCAGGTCGGCCAGGGCCTGCTGCTTCACGGTCTCATCGTCAGACAGGATAAAGCTCTGGATGATGTTCTTACGGTCGCCCAGGAACATGTGCTCGGTGCGGCACAGGCCGATGGCCTCGGCACCAAACTCGAGGGCGAGCTCAGCGTCCTCAGGGTTGTCGGCGTTGACGCGCACGTGGTTGGCGTGGCCATCGGTCTCGTCCAGGCGAATCTCGTCGGCCCAGGACAGGATGGTGTCCAGATCGCCAGTGAGCTCGGCGGAGACCAGGTCGACGGGACCGTCGACGACGATGCCCTGGGTGCCGTCGATGGAGATGATGTCGCCCTCGTGCAGCACGCGGTCGCTGCCCTCGATGCGCACGACCTTCTCGGCGGCATCGATGTGGAAGCGCTCAACGCCGCAGACGCAGGGCGTACCCATACCGCGGGCGATAACAGCGGCATGGCTCGTCTTGCCACCGTGGCTGGTCAGGATGCCCTCGGCGGCGACCATGCCCTTCAAGTCGTCGGGGTTGGTCTCCCAACGGACCAAGATAACCTTATGACCCTCGTTTGCGCGCGCGACGGCGTCATCGCTCGAGAACACGACCTCGCCCACGGCGGCGCCGGGGCTGGCGTTCAGACCGCTGGCCAGCGCCTCGTACCTCTTGGAAGCGTCAAACTGCGGGTGCAGGAGCTGGTCGAGTTGCGCGGGATCGATACGGCTCACGGCCTCTTCGCGGGTGATCAGGCCTTCCTCGACCATTTCGATGGCGATGCGCAGGGCGGCGGTGGCAGTGCGTTTACCCACGCGTGTCTGGAGCATCCAGAGCTTGCCCTGCTCGATGGTGAACTCGATATCGCACATATCGCGGTAATGGTCCTCGAGCGTCAGGAACACGCGCTCGAGCTCCTCACCTGCAGACTCGAGGCCCGGGGTGGCCTTGAGGTCGGCGATGGGCTCGGTGTTGCGGATACCGGCGACGACGTCCTCGCCCTGGGCGTTGACCAAAAAGTCACCGTAGAACTCCTTGGTGCCGTCGGCCGGATTACGCGTAAAGGCGACGCCCGTCGCAGAGGTCTCGCCCTTGTTGCCAAAGGCCATGGCCTGTACGTTGACGGCGGTGCCGAGGTCGTCGGAAATGCCATGCTGCTTGCGGTAGATGCAGGCACGCTCGTTCATCCAGCTGCCAAAGACGGCCTGGATTGCAAGGCGTAGCTGAAGCTCCGGGTCGTGCGGGAAAACGGGCTTGCCGTCAGCGACCTCGAGCTCGGGATACAGGGAGGCATCGACGTTCTCGGAGAAGATGCCCTTAAAGGTCTCGACGAGTTCCTGCAGGTCCTCGGCCGAAAGCTCGGAATCGACGCGAACGCCGGCGACCAGACGGGCCTGGGTCAGGGCGTTCTCGAACAGGTCGGCGTCAACGCCCATGACGACATTGGAAAACATCTGGATAAAGCGGCGGTAGCTATCCCAAGCAAAACGCGGGTTCTACGTCTGCGCGATGAGGCCCTGGACGGAATCGTCATTGAGGCCCAAGTTGAGGACCGTGTCCATCATACCGGGCATGGAGAACGGAGCGCCCGAGCGAACCGACACGAGCAGCGGATCGGAGGCGTCGCCGAGCTTCTTGCCGCAGCGGGCCTCGAGGTCCGCCTCGGCAGCAACGATCTCATCGAGTGCGCCCCCGGGCCACACGTTGCCGGCACCGGAGTACTCGACGCAAGTCTGGCAGGTAATGGTAAAGCCACCGGGAACCGGCAGGCCGATGCGGCTCATCTCGGCAAGGTTTGCGCCCTTGCCGCCAAGCACGAAGTTCATGGACTTGTCGCCCTCAGTGACACAGGTGCCCTGGGCGTCGGTTCCAAAACGGTAAACCCTCTTGCAATCGCTCACGATACTTCCCCTTCCATGCACTTACGCGCACGACCGTGGTAACGAATCGACCCACCGGATGCGGGCCGTGAGGGAACTATACGGCGCGTTTTGGGCAGGCTTGAGCAGAGAGTGCGCGGTTTGGTAAACGTGCTAAAACTGGCGGTAAACGGTAGATAAAGGTGGTTACCTTATGAAGATACCACTGCAAGAGAAATGCAGGTCAGATGCAAGTTTCTTGCTAAATCGCTTTATCATTATCGTGCATTATTTTGAGGTAGTCTATTTAGGACGGGGCTTTTTAACTACTCCAATGAGCTAACTTTGCTGCACTCGACTGGCGGCGCGGCGGGCGCGGGCTTCTTGGATTTCCTCCAAGTGGCTAATGATCTCGGCAGCGCTTTCCTCGATGGCCTTGCCGTCGGTACGCACCACAAAGCAGCCTAGGCGCTTCATGAGAGCACGAGCTTCCTCGAGCTCGCTGCGCACGCTCTCGGGCTCGGCATAGGAGCCGGCAACGGCACGGGCGTAGTCATCGCCCAAGCGGCTATCGCGAATCTCGGAAATAACGTCGACGGTCGAAATCAGGCCAAACAAACGCATCGGGTCGACCTCGTAAATTGACTTGGGCGGCTCCATGCCATGGGCCAACGGAACATTGGCAACCTTGTAACCTTGAAAGGCCAAAAACATCGACAGCGGCGTCTTGGACGTGCGCGATACGCCCAGCAGCACGATATCGGCTCCCGAAAGGTCGTCGCAGCCGCGTCCATCATCGTGCTCAACGAAATATTCCATGGCCTCGATACGATGGAAATAGCGGTCATCGGTCCTGTGAATCACGCCCGCAACGCCTTTGGGCGGCACACCGATGAGCGACGACAGCACGGCGAGCGTCGGGCCGATCAGGTCGACCGAGCGAATATGCAGCATGCCCAGGTAATCGAGCACACGAGCACGTAGCGCCGGGTCGACGATGGTATGGAACACGGCGATATCGCGATGGTCGGCATCGACGCGCGGCCCCACAAATGACTTGACCTGCTCCACAGAAGTCACCTTAGGCAGGCGCAAAACACAAAAAGCCCCTTCATCAAATTGCCCGGACGCCGCAAGCACCACCTCACAAGCGGTATCACCGAGCGAGTCGGAGATAACGATAACGGTGGGACGAGCGGTGACCGGGCAATCCATGCGGGGCTCCTTTTGCGCTTACGCGCAGGCTGGCTTACTTTTTGCGGGCAAGCTCACCGATGTTGGCAATGCCGGAGAAAACGGCCTCGAAGCGGTTGAGCAGCTTAAGGCGATTATCGCGGAGCTGCTCGTCCTTGTCCATGACCATAACCTCATCGAAGAAGCGGTCGATGGGGGCGCGCAGGGCGGCAAGGGCCGCAAATGCGGCCGGGTAATCCTCGGCAGCAAGGGCGGCGTCGACAGCGGTCTGAGCAGCCTCGGAGGCATCGGCAAGCGCGAGCTCGACCTCGCCCATCAGGGCGCGGTCGTACTCCGCGCCCAGCTCGGGCTTGGAGATATGCGCGGCACGGGCATAGGCCGTCGCCAGGTTGTCAAAGGTCTCGGCGTCGTTCTTGCGAGCCTCGTCGAGGGCGGCGCAGCGGGCGAAGAAGACGGACGGGGCGATGATGTGCACCGCAGAGACGGCGGCAACGGTATCGGCCGGGATCTTCTCGTCGCGGGCCATGCTCACCAGGCGGCCATGGAAGAAGTCGCGAACCTGCTGGGCGACTTCGGCGGCGTCAAACTCAATGCCCTGCTCACTATAGAGCTCGAGCGCAAAGTCGATGAGCGACGTGGGGTCGATCGGCAGGCGGTCGCGCAGGATGTTGATGATGCCGATAGCGGCACGACGCAGCGCATAGGGGTCGGAGGAGCCGGTCGGGGGCTCGCCGATGGCAAAGATACCGGCAATGGTATCGAGCTTGTCAGCACAGGCCACGATGCAGCCAGCGGTGCCCTCGGGCAGATCATCGCCGGCAAAGCGGGGACGATAATGATCGCGGATAGCATGGGCGACCTCGTCGTTCTCCCCCATCGCGATGGCGTAGTAACCGCCCATCACGCCCTGCTGGCTCGTGAACTCGACGACGGCGTTAGACACCAGGTCGGCCTTGCACAGGTGAGCGGCGCGAGCCGCATCGGCGGCCAGATGGGCACCCAGGTGAGCCTCGCGGGCGATGGCGAGCGCGAGCTGCTCAATACGCTCGGACTTGGCGAGCACGCTACCGAGCTTCTCCTGGAAGGCGACCTTGGCCAGACGCTCGCGGAACTCGTCAAGGGAGATCTTCAGGTCCTCCTCATAGAAGAACTTGGCGTCGTCCAGACGGGCGCGCACGACGCGCTCGTTGCCGTCGATCACGCGCTCGGCATTCTCGGGCTTGCTGTTGGAGACGACTACGAACTCACGCGTGAGCTTGCCCTCACCGTCATAAATCGGGAAGTAGCGCTGGTTGGTGAGCATGGACTCGCAGATGATCTCGTGCGGGACCTTGAGGAACTCCTCATCGAAGGTACCGACAAGCACCGTCGGCCACTCGCAGAGGTTAATGACCTCCTCAAAGACCTTCTTAGGCGTGTCGACATGGCAGCCGGGGCGCGCAGCCTCGACCTCGGCGATACCGGCAAGGATGGCCTCGCGACGACGCTCGGCAGAGAGCACGCCGGCGTCCTCGAGCACCTGCTCGTAGACGGCGGGGCTGGCGACCACATGGTCACCGGGGCCCAGAACGCGATGTCCGCGCGTGGTATTGCCACTCGTCACATCGGCAAACGACACGGGCACGACGTCCTCACCCAAAAGGCAGCAGATCCAACGGACCGGACGAACAAACGTAGCGTGCTCGTGGCCCCAGCGCTGGCTGCGGTAGTTGGGCCACTGCAAGCCGGCGATGGTCTTCTCGCATAGAGCGGTCAGAATCGGCGTAGCCGGTGCGGAGGGAATGTTCTTCTCGGCAAAGACGTACTCACGACCGTCAGTGTCCTCGCGACGGACCAGGTCCTCGGCAGCCACACCGCACTTGCGGGCGAAGCCCTGGGCGGCCTTGGTGGCGTTACCATCGGCATCGAAGGCGATGTTGGCCGCGGGGCCGCGCTTGACCTCGTGAACCTCGTCGGTCGCGGTGGCGACGTCGGCAACGAGCGCAGCCAGGCGGCGCGGGCTCGAGATCACACGGACCTCGCCGTGGGCCAGACCGGCCTCGTCGAGACCCTTGGCGATCATGGTGCCAAGCTGCTTGACGGCATTGTTCAGCGGTGCGGAGGGCATTTCTTCCGTACCGATCTCAAACAGGAAATCCTTAGCGTCTGCCATGGCTTACGCCACCTCGCCTTCCTGATCGGCATTCTCGTTGACTCCGGCGACCTCGGCCATGTAGGCCTCGCAGCACGCCTTGGCGACGGCGCGGACGCGCAGGATGTAGTTGGCACGCTCGACCGCGGACAGGGCGCCGCGAGCATCGAGCAGGTTGAAAGCGTGGCTGCACTTCATGACGCAGTCATATGCCGGCAGCGGCAGCTTGCGCTCCAGGCAGGAATGGCACTCGGCCTCGTAGTCGTCAAACTTCTGACGCATCATCTCGACGTTTGCGACCTCAAAGTTATAGGCACTGAACTCGCGCTCGTTCTCGAGGAACACGTCGCCATAGGTCATGGGCGTGCCGTCGGGCAGGTAGCTCCACACCAAGTCGTAGACCGAGTTAACGCCCTGCGCATACATGGCAATGCGCTCTAGGCCATAGGTGATCTCTACGGGCACGGGGTCGACCTCGATGCCGCCTACCTGCTGGAAGTACGTAAACTGCGTGACCTCCATGCCGTTGAGCCAGACCTCCCAGCCAAGGCCCCAGGCGCCGAGCGTCGGGCTCTCCCAGTCGTCCTCGACAAAGCGGACGTCATGGTCGTTGGGGTCCAGACCGATAGCGGCAAGAGACCCCAGGTAAAGCTCCTGGGCGTTGACCGGTGAGGGCTTGATGAGCACCTGGAACTGATAGTAGTGCTGCATGCGGTTGGGGTTCTCGCCGTAGCGGCCGTCGGCGGGACGGCGGCAAGGCTGCGCATAGCAGGTGCGCCACTCGGCGGGACCGAGCGAGCGCAGCGTGGTCGCGGTATGGAAGGTACCGGCACCGACCTCGGAGTCATAGGGCTGCATAATGACGCAGCCCTGCTCGCCCCAGTACTGCTGGAGACGCAAGATGATGTCTTGGAAGGAAAGCGATGAAGCGTTCATGCCTCTAATATCCCCTCGTCGAAACGATTACACGGTTAGGTACTGTACTATAGCGGTTTTTAGTCGATAGCGCCGATGCGGTTGAGCGGCCAGTAGCGCACAAGCGCCACAGCGATCAAATCAGAGCGATCGACGGGACCAAAGTAGCGTGAGTCGGCAGAGTTTTCGCGGTTGTCGCCCATCACCCACACGCACCCGTCGGGAACGGTGTAGGGATAGCTTACCTGAGCGCCGGGCGCTTGGACCGAAAGTGGCCAGCTCATGCCCGTCGTATAGTCCTCGTCGAGCGCTTGGCCGTCAACGACCACCTTGCCATCCTGCAGGTCGACCGTCTGGCCGGCCGTGGCAATAACACGCTTGACAAGAACATCATGCTCGGAGGTGCCATCGGGGTTGTGAAACACCACGATATCGCCCTGCTTGACGGGCTGACCGAGCTCGAGGCTCACCTTTTGTGCCAGGATCTGGTCGCCAATCTCGATCGTGTCCTCCATAGAGCCGGTGGGCACCACAAAGGGCTCGACCACAAAGGTGCGGATCAGGAAGGTGGCCACGAGCGCGATCGCGATGACCGCGATCCACTCAAAAGCGCCCCTCAACGCGGAATGTTGCGTAGGAACCATACTCACTCCTCGCTCTGCGAATACGAAGCGTCAAGGATCTCCTGCGCGTAAGCGCGCTCCTCGGGCGTGAGCCGCGCCGTCTCGATCAGATCGGGACGCCAGCGGCAGGTGCGCTCGATGGCGTTCTTGCGACGCCAGGCATCGACCTTGGCGTGATCGCCGCTCACAAGCACCGGAGGCACGCCCTCGCCGTTGAACTCGGCAGGACGGGTGTACTGCGCGTACTCGAGCAGGCCTCCATCCTCGGCGGTCGAGAACGACTCGTCGACGTTGCTCATCTCGTCACCAAGGGCGCCGGGGATGAGGCGTACGACAGCATCGGCAACGACCATAGCGGGAAGCTCGCCGCCCGTGAGCACGTAGTCGCCGATCGACAGACGCTCATCGGCATACGCATACGCGCGCTCGTCGACGCCCTCGTAGCGACTGCACACAAACAGCAGGCGCTCACTTTTGAGCAGACGCTCGGCCACATGCTGCGTAAAGGGCTCGCCACAGGGGGTAAAGAACACCACAGTGGGCTTGGGACCCTCTGCGCTAATGGCCTCAATGGCCTCTGCGATAGGCTCGACCTTCATGAGCATGCCCTGCCCGCCGCCGTACGGCTCGTCATCAACGGTACGATGACGGTCGTGCGTCCAGTCACGCAGGTTATAGGCCTTAAAATCAAAAAGGCCGGCCTTGCGGGCGCGGCCCAAAATCGATGTGGACATGACGGGCTCAAACATCTCGGGAAAGACCGAAAGGGTCTCAATCAGCATGTTGTCCTCCCTACTTGTCCATATCGATCAGGCCGTCCATAACATGGACGGAAATTGTTCCTGTGTCGGGAAGATCGAGCACAACCTGCTCGATCACGGGAATCAGTACCTCGCCGTACCGATCGCCCTCGACAACCCAAACATCGTTAGCGGGCGTCGACATGATCTCGACGATCGTGCCGAGCGAACCGAAGCGCTCGTCGACCACCTCGCGACCCATCAGGTCGGTATAGGCAGCATCGAGCGAATCGAGCTCAAAGTCGTCACGATTTGCCAGCACGTAGCATCCCGTGATGCCCTCGGCGGCCGTCAAGTCGTCAATGCCCTCAAACGAGACCAGATCGCCATCGCCCGTATCGGTGACGGACACGACCGTGCAAAAGCGGTCGCGCTTGAGCGCCGGCGGCGTCAGGGCGACGCGCATACCCGGCTCTAATACAGAAGGAAGCCCCCGCAGCGGCTGCGCGAGGACCTCCCCCTTCCTTCCGTGCGGCTTGACCACACGGGCGATGTTTTTGTACTGGGACCTCAAGGTCCTAGCCCAGAACCTCTACCTCGACAGCAGTGTCGAGGCGAGCGGCCAGTGCACGGGCGAGCGTGCGAATGGCCTTGATGGTACGGCCACGACGGCCGATGACCTTAGCGACGTCATCCTCGGCGACCGAAACCTCAATCGTAGAGGCGTCGTCACCATCGATGACCTCAAGGCTCACGGAATCCGGGTCGTCGACGATCTGAACAACGAGATATTCGACGAGATCGGCGATGCGATCTGAGAGCATTGCCTCACCCTCGAGCTGTGCAGCGTCAACCTCAGGCACGATTTACTCCTCGGCGCCCTCAGCGGCCTCAGCGGCAGCCTTAGCGGCCTCGGCCTCTTTGGCGAGCTGCTTCTTGGACTTCTTGACGACGGTCTCGGTCTTCTCGCCCTCGTTGGCGGCCTTGACCAGAGCGGCGACGGCGTCGGTGAGCTGAGCGCCCTTGGACTGCCAGTCGGCGATCTTCTCGAGGTCGAGGTTGATGGTCTTGGGGGCGGTCATCGGGTTGTAGCGGCCAACCTCCTCGATGATACGACCGTCACGCGGGGCGCGGGAATCGGCGACGACGACACGGTAGTACGGACGCTTCTTAGCGCCGTGACGAGCAAGGCGAATCTTGACTGCCAAAGGAAACTCCTCCAACCAAGCAGCTTTAGGCTGCAACTACAAACAAACAGTTGAACATAATACGCCATCGACGCGGGCAGGTGAAGTCCGTGAGACCAACTTCTTCGGTGTAGTCGAGGGCAAATCCATATCTTAGACAAGAATTCGGGATTTGCAAGCACATACACGCACCCCACATGAGCTGCGCGGTATACTCATGACATGGAAAGACGCGAACATACATACGGTTATGAGGATGCCATGGGCGTCACGCCGCCTCCCTGGACGGGTCCGGCGGTGGGCCTCATGGACCTCGATGCGTTTTTTGCGAGCGTGGAGATGCTCGACCATCCCGAATGGCGCGGAAAACCGCTCATCGTGGGCGGAGACGCCGATTCGCGTGGCGTCGTGTCCACGTGTTCATATGAGGCACGTCGCTTTGGCGTGCACTCCGCCATGCCCTCGGCCGAGGCACGGCGTCTGTGTCCTCAGGCCATTTGGACACACGGGCACTTCGACCGCTACCGCGAGGTGAGCGCGCAGGTCATGGCGATTCTCGCCGACGAGACCCCGCGCGTCGAGCGCGTATCCATCGACGAAGCCTTTATCGATATCACACCGGGTCGCTTTGCGCCCGAAGACCCGCTGCTGGTTGCGCGGCGTATAAGCGACCGCGTGGCAGCGCTGGGAGTGACCTGCTCCATTGGCGTGGGCTGCAACAAGACGGTCGCAAAGATCGCAAGCGAGCGGGATAAGCCGTTTGGGATGACCATCGTGCGCCCCGGGACGGAACAGCGCTTTTTGGCCGCGCTACCAGTGTCTGCCATGAGCGGCATCGGGCGCTCGGCCGAGGAGCGACTGCGCCGCATGCGCATCTACACCCTCGGCGAGCTATCACGTGCACCGGAATCCACCTTGGCCTCTATTTTTGGCGTCAACGGCGAACGCATGCGCCAGCGTGCGCTGGGACTCGAAATCTCCGAAGTCACGAGTCTCGATGAAGAGCGCGAGGTCAAGTCGGTCAGCAATGAACGCACCTTTGCTAAAGATTTGACTGAGCGTGGGGATATTGAGGCGGCAATTGCGCTGCTGGGCGAGTCAGTGGGACGCCGTCTGCGCCGTCAGGGACTAACAGGCGCCACGGTAACGCTCAAGCTTAAGTATTCGTATGGAAACGGTCGCTCGGCACAGCGCCGGCTGCCTCATCCGACCGACGATGAGAACATCTTCGTGGCGGTTGCACTCGAACTGCTCGGCAACATCTGGCAGGAAGGAATGCACGTTCGCTTAGCAGGCATCGGCATGAGCGACTTTGACCATCGGGGCGGCATCCAGACCGACCTGTTCTGCGAAGTCGACGACCGTGGAGCCCAATCCAGCGACCGCCGCGACCTCTCCGTCGCCATCGACGCCGTCCGAGACAAATTCGGCGACACCGCCCTATCCTTCGGCCGCCAATCCCGCTTCAATAACTAGTCTTTTTTGGACGGGGGGTTGCTGCCTTCCGCCCGACACGGCATTGGTAGTCAATTTGGGACGGGGCTATTTTAGCTACCCCTATATATCGGTTGAGATTCATTCGGCCTAATTCATTCACCGTCAGCCAAAGGGTAGCTAAAATAGCCCCGTCCCAAATTGACTACCCCGGATGTCCGGTTTGCCCGCCGCAACAAAACTCTGTCCCAAATAGCTACTGATCGAGCTTGACCTTCTGAATCGTGCAGTGACCGATGCCCGTGAGGCGCACGATCTGCTTTATCGAAAAGCCCTCGTTTTTGAGCGTACGGATGTAGTTGTCGCGCACGGCTTTAGGCAAAGCTTTAAGGTGGTGAGGCTCATACGGTTTAAGGAGAGCCTGTGCAAACTCCAGTGCATCTATGTCGCTCACATGAGCGCCGTCACGGAAGCAATATCGATTCGGTTCTCCCGAGGTACTGAAAGCAAAAAATCTCTGAGAATCTCCGAGCAAACCTAGCACACATTCAGTCATACAAATACCCGGGTATCCCATATATTCGCTAAAACTGCTCCAACGATATAGTGAAGCAGTCCCAATCCTGGCTTTCGCAGGATTATCGTGAATATATCTCACACAGTTGAGCAGCTGATCATCGTTAAGAATCGGCACGCTCTTAAATCGATCCTGAAAAACTGGTCCCTTCCGTCCGGTTTTCGCGTTGAAATACATCGCATATGCAGTCGTAACAGAGTGCATGCAATCGCTCAGGTGAACATGTTCATCATCTAGCAACAAGTGAATATGGTTGTCCATAAGGCACCAAGCAATGATATTGACGTCGTATTTTCGGCATTTCGAGGCAAGCAACCGAATCAAATATATCCGATCATCGGCATCCTCAAATATCAGCTGACCACCACAGCCCTTTTGGACGACATGGTAATAGCCGTAAACAGAGATTTCCCGCGCGGTCCGAGTCATACGCATCTCCTCCTCTACAGATAACAAATACGTTACCCGAGTCGGAAAGCTAAATATCACGCAATGAACCGCAACTCGCTTCTATCGGCGAACGGTAGGTAGTAGCTAAAAAAGCCCCGTCCCAAATTAGCTACTTTGGGCAAAAAGAAAGCCGGGTAGCTGCGGAAAACCGCAACTGCCCGGCGATATGCGTGAGGGTAGCTAAACCCCGTCTCAAATGAGCTACTAGAGGAGATTGAGGGGGAGCTGGGGGGCGTCTCCCCAGAGTTTCTCGAGGCGGTAGAAGTCGCGGGCTTCGGGAGTGAAGACGTGGACGACAACCGAACCGTAGTCCATGAGCATCCAGGTCTTCTGCTCGCGGCCCTCGATGGAGAACGGATGCTCGCCGCAAGCCTCGGCGACCTTCTCCTCGATCTCGTCGACGATCGAATCGACCTGGCGGTTGTTGGTACCGGTGGCAAGCACAAAGTAGTCGCACACGTCGGAAAGCTCGGTCAGGTCGAGCACCTGAACGTCCTCGCCCTTCTTGTCGTAGGCGGCCTGCGCGGCGGCGCGGGCGACATCCTCGGCGGCGACACCGCTCGCGGACAGCGAGGCGGCAGTGCGGTCGGACGTGGCGACGAAGCTCTTGTGCTCCACACCTTCAAGAATCTGCTCGTCGGTCATGGTCTCGTCGGCCATGGAATACCTCTTTCTAGACGCACCCGAGCTAGCGCAGCTGGGCGTAATGGTTGTAAATCGTAATAGCCGTGGGATAAAGATAGCGCCCGGACTGGATCACATAGACCAGACCCTGCGCAAAACAGGAGAAGAACAACTCATCGAGCGTCGACTCCCCCACCATCTTGCGCAGCGCATGCGCATAGTCGCCGTGGCGGTTGGGCTCGATGGCATCGGCCACAAAGACCACCATATCGAGCGGCGTCATGTCACAGGCACCCACGGTGTGACGGTCGACAGCCTGGAAAACGGCCGGCGACAACTCGGGAAAAAGCTGCGGAAGCTCATAGGCGGCAACAGGACCATGCAAAAGCGGCGTCGCGGCGGAAGGAGAGCCGGCAATCTTAATGCCGTAATGCAGAGCGCGCGTGACCAGCTCGTCGTCGGAGAGCACTTTGTCCCAGTCATGGATCAGGCCGGCGGCAGCGGCATCAAAGCGGTCAACGCCGTAGACCTCGGCCAGATGAAGTGCGGTCTCGGCAACACCCAGCGAATGCACATAGCGCTTACGCTTATCCTTCATGCGAACATCGAGCAGCTCTTGAATGCGCTTGAGCAGCGCGCGCTCATCGCCCTCAAACTGATCCTCTACCGACAACGTAGACCCCCATCACTCAAAATCTTCTTGGCCCAGATCGACATACAAACCGCGCTTGCGAATGTAGCCGAGCACAGACTCGCTCGTAAGATAGCGCACGCTCATGCCGCGGGCAACTCGCTTACGAATGTTCGTCGAGCTAATCGCCAGCGCAGGAATCTGAATATAGCGCACGTCGAACGGCAGCCCCGACTCTTTGATTCGGGCACGCGCCGTATCGATATCAAAGCCCGGTCGCGTCGCCGCAATAAAGGTAGCAAGCTCAGCGATTCGTTCGGCATCATGCCAGGTCACAATATCGATAATCGCGTCGGCGCCCGTAATAAAGTAGAGCTTTACCTGCGGCGGATAAAAGTCGCGAAGGGCATGAAGCGTATCGGCCGTGTAGGTTACGCCCGGACGGTCGATCTCGAACCGACTCGCCAAAAAGGCCGGGTTCGCGGCGGTTGCGAGGACCGTCATGGCATAACGGTCCTCAGCAGGCGTCACCGGCTTGTCAAGCTTAAAGGCAGGAGAGCCCGCCGGCATAAAGAGCACAGCGTCCAAGTCGAGCGACTCGCGCGCCTGCTCGGCGGTCACCAGGTGCCCGTAATGAATCGGGTCAAATGTGCCGCCCATAATGCCAAGCCGAAACTCTTTGCCCTCTTTTATGGGCAGCTCGGGCAAACCGATTCCACCGCGCAACGACATGGCTTACTCGCCCTCCGAGGTCTCGGCATCGCCCGCGGCATCCGCCGCATCGACAACCTCGACTCCCTCATCCGCAGCATCGGTCACGTCAATGGCCTCAACGGCAACGTCCTCGCCAGCATCCTCGAGCTCCTCGTACTCCGAGAAGTCCTCAGCGCCCTCAAAGTCAAAGGCGCGCTGGCAAATGCGGACCTCGTCGCCCGCACGGCAACCGGCCTTCTCGAGCGCGTCGTCAACACCCATACGCGCAAACTTATGCTGCAGGTAAATGACGGCTTCCTCATTTTCCCAGTCGGTCTGAATGACCATGCGCTCGATGGCACGACCGACCACGCGGAAGGCACCGGGCTCTTCCTGGACAATGCGGAAACGCTTCTCACGCTGCAGGCGGCGGCGCTCCCACTCATCGTCGCGCAGAACGACCGGCTCATCCGAGACAGCCAACTCGGCGCGCAGCTTAGCCACCTGCTCGCCCACGGCAAGCATCAGCGTGTTGAGGCCGGCGCCCGTCACGGCAGACACGGCAAAGAACATATGTCCATCGTCGAGCGCTGCGCGCTTGAGGTCGGCAATCTTGTCGGCCGTGCCCGGCGCATCGCACTTGTTGGCAACGACGATCTGCGGACGCTCCGAAAGCTCGGCGCCATACTGCTCGAGCTCGCGGTTGATGATGTGGTAATCCTCGACCGGATCGCGATCCTCAAAACCACCCGTCATGTCGACGACGTGCATGATCAGGGCCGTACGCTCAATGTGGCGCAGGAACTGGTGACCCAGGCCCTTACCCTCGCTCGCGCCTTCGATAAGACCGGGGACGTCGGCAACGACGTAAGAATATTCACCGGCACGCACCATGCCGAGGTTCGGCACGAGCGTGGTAAACGGGTAGTCGGCGATCTTGGGACGGGCGGCACTCATGCGCGCGATGAGCGATGACTTACCCACGGAGGGAAAGCCCACGAGCGCGGCATCGGCCATAAGCTTCATCTCGAGCTCGATCCAGTGCTCCTCGGCCGGCTCGCCCAGCTGGGCGAACGCGGGCGCGCGGCGCACCGACGTCACAAAGTGCGTATTGCCCAGACCGCCGGCGCCACCGGGCGCCACGACGACGCGCTCGCCGTCGTGCACAAGGTCGGCAATCTCAAACATCGGGGTCTGTGTCTCGGGGTCGAGCTCGCGCACCACGGTACCCATAGGGACCTTGAGAATCAGGTCCTCGCCGCTCTTACCGTTACGACGGGCACCCTGCCCGTGCGTGCCACGCTCGGCGCGGAAGTGATGCTTAAAGCGGTAATCGATCAGCGAAGACAGCTGAGCATCGGCCTGGATGACGACATTGCCGCCACGACCGCCGTCGCCGCCATCGGGGCCGCCCTTGGGGACAAATGCCTCGCGCCTAAACGACATGCATCCGGCTCCGCCGTCGCCGCCGCAAACGTTAATGCGGCTGATATCGGTGAACTGTGACAACAGAATCGCCTCCTACAAAAAGAGGGAGACCCTTGAATCCTAAAACTCAAGTGCCTCCCACATATGTGCTCTATGAAGGGTGAATTACGCGTTCGCGAGCGGGCGTACGCTGACCCTGTGCTTGATACCCTTGTGGAACTCAACGGTACCGTCGACCAGCGCGAACAGCGTGTCGTCCTTGCCACGGCCAACGTTCTCACCCGGGTGGATGTGCGTGCCGTGCTGACGGACGAGAATCGTGCCCGTGGTTACCGTCTGGCCGGCATAGCGCTTCGTGCCAAGGCGCTGACCGCGGGAGTCACGGCCATTACGGGAGGAACCGAGTCCTTTTTTGTGTGCCATTGTGTATACCTACTCTTTCGTTACGAGTGTAATCTACTCGGCGACGGGAGCCTCGGCAACAGCCTCGGCCTCTGCCTTGACAGCCTTCTTGGCGCGGGACGTAGCCTGGACCTTCACGATCTTCAGCTTGGTGAGCTGCTGACGGTGACCCTTCAGACGACGATAACGCTTACGCTTGTGGAACTTGAAGACCAGCTGCTTCTCGCCCTTGAACTGCTCAACGATCTGAGCGGTAACCTTGGCCTTGGCCAGCTTGTCGGGATCAGTGACGATCTTCTTACCATCGTTGAGGAAGATAACCGGCAGGGTGACCTTGTCGCCCTCATTGCCCTCGATCTTCTCGACGGTGATGACATCGTCGGTGGCGACCTTGTACTGCTTGCCGCCCGTGTTAACGATTGCGTACATGTTTACTTGCCCTTCATGCATCAGTTAGTGCAACAGCCGAATATAGTAGCAGGCGAAAATACCCCCGTCAACGAGTATGTGGAGCAAATCCACAAGTTCGCACAGGTATGGGGCTGACGAGTCGGCCCTCGTCGTCCTCGCATGCTTGATTCTGACGCTCGACATCGTAGGAGCAGATGGTCACGAGGTCTTGCATACCGGTGGAAACAATAGGTGCATCCACGCCCGGGGTCAAGCCCTGCAACAAAACATCAGCAGCGGAAAGCAAAATTTCCGGACGCATGGAGCCCTCGTTGTCGGCATGGGTGTCGAGCATGAGCACCAAATGGTCCGGGCGCTCCCCCGCCGTGAGCTCATAGCCCACGAGCGTGTGATCCAAATCCAATCGCTTGCTCTTTTTTCCGCGCGCGTAGTCGATGCCATGGTCCGCGCGCAGCGTGTCGATCGCACGACGCACCTCCTCGGCGCTTACGGGCGCCTCGGGATCTAAGTGCAGGTCGATGCGATACGACAGGCGCGTGAGCTGCGCCGTCAACGCCGGCGTGCGCACGTCGATGTACGCCGCCTCAATGGGCGCCAGATCGGCCGGAGACGCCGCAGCCAGGCGCCCAAACGCCTCGTCGAGCGTCACGAACTCGGTCATAAACAGGTCATACCACTCGCAGGTCGACGACGTACCCACCGGTAGCGCCGAAGAGAAGCCCACGCGCATGTGCGGAGAGAAGCCCTGAGTGACGGCATAGGGAAGTCCCGCACGGCGCACGATGCGCTCAATGGTATGGATTACTTCGAGATGGCCCAGGTACTTAAGGCGATCGCGCTTGCCATAGCGAACACGAAGTCTAAAGAGCGAGGGGTTGTCGGTCAGGCGCTCACTCATGCGCGATCACCCATCAATACATTCTTGGCGTGGAGCGTGGGGCAGATCCCGCAGCCGGTGCACGACGTGCGGGTGCAGTCGGGAGTCGTGACGCCCTCGAGCGAGCGACGGTACTCGCGCTCGAGGAAGCCGCGCGTGCAGCCGGGGCTCACGTGCTCCCACGGCAGGCGCCAGTCCAACTCGTAGGGCAGGTGCACGAGCTCATTGAGGTCGATGCCGTTTTTGGCAGCAGCCTCCTTCCAGTTATCGAGCGAGAAATGCTCTACCCAGGCGTCAAAGCGAGAGCCCGAGCGCCAAGCATCGATGATGACGGGCGTCATGTCACGACCGGCGCGGGACAGCGCGGCCTCGATGAGCGAGGTCTCGGCATCGTGGTAATGCACGCGGACGGCACGGTTGCGAACGCTCGTGACAAGCAGCTTCTGGCGACGCTTGACGTCGTCGTAGTCGAGCTGCGGGCACCACTGGAACGGCGTGGCAGCCTTGGGGATAAAGACCGAAACCGAAATGGACACCGAGATCGAGCCGCGACGAGCCTTGGGTACCACGGAACGACCGAGCTCCAGCACGTGATCGGCCAGATTGGCGATGGCCACGATGTCCTCGTCGCGCTCGCCGGGAAGGCCCATCATAAAGTAGAGCTTCATTCGGTTCCAGCCGGCCTCGAAGGCCGCCTTGGCCGCACGGTCCAGGTCCTCCTCGGTCACGTTCTTGTTAATGATGTCGCGCATGCGCTGGCTGCCGGCCTCGGGCGCGAACGTCAGGCCGCCCTTCTTTTCGCCGGCGACCGACTCGGCCATATCCACGCCAAACGAATCCAGGCGCTGCGACGGAATAGACACGCGAATACCCGTATCCTCCAGGCGACGGTTGAGCCTGCCGAGCACGTCGCGAATGCAGGAGTGGTCGGTCGTGGAGAGCGAGGTCAGAGACACCTCGTCATAGCCGGTCTTTTCCAGACCCTGAATCACCGACGAGACGATCTGGTCGGCCGAGCGCTCGCGCACCGGGCGATACGTCATGCCGGCCTGACAAAAACGACAGCCGCGGGCGCAGCCGCGCAGGATCTCGATAGACAGGCGATCGTGAACCAGCTGCGCGTAGGGCACGCATGACTGTGACAGCGGATTCGTGGCGCCGAAATCCTCGACGACGCGCTTGTAGACCACGGTCGGCGCATCCTTGCCCTCACGTGGCACGGTGTAGCCATGCGGCGAGCAGGGCTCGTCATGACGGACCTCATAGAGCGACGGCACGTAGTTGCCGGCAATGGATGCAAGCTGCTCAACAATCTGTACGCGCGGGACTCCTTCATCGCGCAGGCGGCGATGCAGCTGGCAGGTCTCGAGCAGCGACTCCTCGCCCTCGCCGATGAGGATGGCATCGAAGAAGGCCGCGTACGGCTCGGGGTTGTACACCGAGGGACCGCCAGCGATGATGATGGGGTCGTCTTCGCCTCGGTCGGCCGCTAACAGCGGAATGCCAGCGAGGTCGAGTGCCTCGAGGAAGTTCGTCACCGCCATCTCGTGCGGCACATGCAGGCCGACGATATCAAACGAAGCGACGGGCGCAGCACCCTCGAGCGAGAGCAGCGGAATGCCTGCCTCGCGCATGGCGTCGCCCATGTCGGGCCACGGCACATAGCCGCGCTCGCAGGAGATGCCCTCGGCCTGGTTAAGAATGTTGTAGAGGATGGCGATACCCTGGTTGGGCAGACCGACCTCGTATACGTCCGGATAGATCAGACAACAACGGTAATCGGCATCGGCCTTGGAAAGCGTGCCCCACTCGTGATCGATATAGCGGCTCGGTTTCTCGACCTTGGCGAGCAGCGGCTCAATTAAATGAAAACAGTCTTGGTATGCAACGCGCAACGGAAAACCCCTAAGCAGCGAGATCGGATGCGTCTTGGTAGGACGCCATAGGACGGGTAGCGCCCGCGACCGTGGTCACCAGATCGCGAACGCGGGAGAACGTGGCAGTGACCGCCTCGTTGGCACGGCTGTAGTCGACATCGCGCTCGTAGAGCGAAACAAGCGCACGGCCCATGCCGTAGGTGCCCGCGGCAGCAGTGAGCGCCTTGACGGCAAACCCAATATGCGGCGTCTGTTTGACGAGCGCGCGGGTGACCGCGCGGATCACAAGACCGCCGGCAAGCACGCCCACGACCTCGTAGCCGCGCTCAGGCTTAATGCCGCGTCCAAAGACGGCAGCGAGCTCAAAGAGCATGCCCACCTGCGCCAGCGCCATAACGGGATAATCGGCGCCTGGCAAAAACACCAGTGCACCGGTCGCCATATTGGTGAGCGCGCACGAGGTGATGATACGATTGGCCGCCGCGATGCGCATGAAGGCAAAGTTCGCCGCAAAAGCCGTTTCCTTGTCGGTGCGGTCGAGAATCCAGCGGGCAAGCGTCTCGAGCAGATACGTCTTATCGGTTGCCGCTACCACGCCGAGCATGGGCGTGGACTCCTCGATAAACGGCACCTCCACAGCAGACTCGGCAAGCACGCACACGGGCGCGCCGGCGATCACGAGCTCCTGCACGGCACTCTCCAAGCGGTCGGAACCACACGAGAGCACCAGCACCACATCGGTATCGGTCTTTGGAGCAATTCGCTCCTCCCCCAGACGCTCGACGCGCACAATGCCCGAGGTCGTCTGCGGCACAAAGGCGTCACGCACCGTCTCGGCCAGAAAGCGCGAGGCGGACGAATCCAGATAGACCGAGACGCGCACCGGCGTATCGGAATCCTTCTTAACGGACGCGCCCATCTTAAAAGCGCGGGTCAGCTTATCTACGGGAATTTTCATAGCAAACCCCTCCAGCGGTTACGCGGCGCCCGAACGATGCCGCCATATGGATTGTACGATACCCACCGTCAGCAGCTGAATCATCATCGAAGACGAACCGAAGCTAATAAACGGTAGCGGAATACCGGTAATCGGCATCATGCCGATGCACATGCCGATGTTTTCGAAGGTCTGGAACGCCCACATGCCAACGATGCCCACACACGAAAGACGCAAAAACAGCGACTCACACTTAAAGGCGACGCGAATCGTCGAAAAGATCAGCAGCACGTAGAGGCACAGGAGCAAAAAGGAACCACAAAAGCCAAAGGTCTCGGACAGAAAGGCGAAGACGAAGTCGGTGTGGAACTCAGGCAGAAAGCCGCCGGCTGACTGCGTCGCATGGCCCAAACCCTTACCAAAGAAGCCGCCCGAGCCAACGGCGATAAGTGACTGCTGCAGGTTGTAGGCATCGTCCGAATCGGCATTATCGGGGTCGATAAAGACCGTCAGACGGTTCATCTGATACTGCTTGATGAGCACATCGTGGCCGAGCAACGAATCAAAGACCGAATCGAGCGCCAGGACGAGGGCCACCAGGCCCACGAGCAGGGCCAGGGTCGACAGCACCCATTCGCGGCGTGCACCGCTCATACAAATGACGATGGCGCCCGAAACAAGCACGACCAGGCCCGAGCCCAGGTCGCCCATGGCAACGACGGCCAAAAACGGAATGGACAGCATGCCGCAGAGCTTGACGTAGTCGCGAACGGTATCGATGCGACCGTTATACTGCGAGCCAAGCGTAGCAATAAAGAAGATGGTGATGAGCTTGGCAAGCTCAACCGGCTGAAATGTCAAGCCGATACCGGGAATCTTGATCCAGCCCGTCATGCCCAGACCGCCCGTATAGGACAGACCCGGAATCTTGGGCGAGAAGATCACGATCAGGTCGATGACGAGCAACGCCGTCGAGAAATTGGAAATACCGCGCAGGTCGGTACGCCAGACCAGCACCGCCAGCACCGCTCCGATGCCAATTCCCAGCAGATGGCGTGAAAACGAGGCATCGGCCTTAAACTGCGAAGCCGACCAGATAATGATGGCACCGTAGGCGACGAGCGCCACAGTAGCCACGAGCACACCGATATGCACCTTTTGGCGAAACGTGCCGCGCGAGGCCGAAAGTTGCTTGTTGACACGGTCCAGGCTGCTGCGAGAGCCGGTCTTGGTTGAACGGAACAGATCCGCCGGAGAAAAATCCATCGCAACCTCCTATCGAACCGAAGAATCGCCCGAGGCCGAAGAGGTATCGGGCTCGTCATAAATCACGCCGAGCACGTCGCGCACGACATGCATCGCGGTATCTGAGCCGCCGCCGCCCTGCTCCAGGACAGTAGCGATGACATACTTGGGATCATCGGCCGGTGCATAGGCGCAGAACCACGCGTATTCGTCCTCGCCACTTTTCTCGCCCGTGCCCGACTTGCCGTATACCTGCGGCGTCAGGGTGCCAAAGTGCGCCGCCAGGGACGTCGATGCCGTGTAAATCACGTCGTGCATGCCGTTGCGAACTAGAGCCAAATCCGAATCGCTGTTGATCTTGGCCTCCAGGCGCTTCTTCTTGCCCTTGCCATTGTACTTATAGGCATCGCCGTCGCCATCGCGCGACACGGCAGATAAAAACACGTGAGGCACGTACTGTTTACCGCCGTTGGCAAGACCCATATAGGCGCACGCCATCTGCAGGGGCGTCACCAGGATGTCGCCCTGGCCGATAGCAATGTTGGTCATATCGCCGGCATTCCACTTGCGGTCCTCGGCAGATGCGTCGGTGAAGTACGACTCTTTCCACTCGGCATCGGGAATACGGCCCGCGCCCTCACTCGGCAGATCGATACCGCAGGTCTTGCCTAGGCCCCAGCGACGAAAGACCTCCTGCAGGCCCTCGGAATGTTTCTCATCATAAAAGAACGCCTTGCCCATGTCGTAGAAGACGGGGTCGCACGAGTTGGCGATACCCGACTGCAGTGTCATGGTGCCGTGGCCGGAATGCAGCCAGCAGTACTTGCCCCACGACTTGCCCAGACCCGTCCAATAGCCCGTGCAGTTGGTCGTCTGCCCCGACGTGTAGGTTCCAAACTCAAGACCGGCCAGTGCCGAGAGCGGCTTGATGGTCGATGCCGACATGTACTGTCCGCTAATGGCGCGGTTGAGCAGCGGGTGCGAACCCTTGTCATCATTGAGCTCGGTCCACACGTCATTTGAGACGCCGCCGATAAAGACGGACGGATCGAACTTGGGCTCGCTCGCCATGCCCAGGATCTCGCCATTGTTGGGATCGAGACACACCACGGCGCCGTTGCCGGCATTGCTGTAGCCAGTGGTCTTGGCAAGCTCGATAGCGCTCGCCAGTGCCGTCTCACAGGCCTGTTGGATCTTAAGGTCGAGCGTGAGCTTAATGTCGGAGCCGGCCTTCGCGGGAACGGCGCCGGCCTGACCGGTCACGTTGCCCGAGGCATCGACCTTGACGGTCTGCTCGCCACGAATACCCTGCAGCAGGTTTTCGTAGTAGCTCTCAACGCCCGCCTGACCCACGATATCGCCCGACTGGTACGTAATCTTGCCAGCAGAAGCATCATCATCGCCAGAGGTTTTCTTATTCTGGGCCTCGAGCTGCTCGGAGGTAATGGTGCCGGTATAGCCCAAGATATGGCATGCCGTCTCGCCGTATGGATACTGGCGCTCGGTACGCTCGGCAATCTTGACGCCCGGGAACTCGCCGGCGTGTTCCTTGATATAGGCAACCGTGGAGCGACGGACGTCCGTCGCGATGGTATGCAGGCTCTGAGCGCCCTCTGTATTGTCCTGAATATTGCGAAGGACCGCCACATAAGGCATTCCAAGCACGTTGGCAAGATGGCGAACCAGAACCTCATCCTCGGCAAGGTCGCGGTAGGCCACGACAGCAAGTGAGGGACGGTTCTGGACAAGCGCCACGCCATTGCGGTCGAGGATGCGGCCGCGCACAGCGGGTGTGGTAACGGTGCGAGTCTGATTACTATTGGCCTGCTTCTCGTAATAGTCCGACGAGACCATCTGCATGCCCCACAGCTTGACGGCAAGTGCCGCAAACATCGCGCCCACACCCGTGGTGAGGATGGAAAAGCGGCCCTTAAGGGCGGTCGCCGCGGTATTGCCCTCGCCCTCGGTGGCGCGCGGAGCCGTTCCATGCTGTGTATCGTAGGTAAAACGGGAATCGCCTCGACGCATGATGACCAGCGCGACCACGATGGCCACAACCAGCACGATACCGGCGATAATAACCGTCATCTGGGAAGACATCTACGGGCCTCCCCTATTTGAGCTTGCGGGTCTTGGGCTTAAAGCGCATACCCGTCTGGCGTCCGCCACGTGCGGAGAATCCATAGCCGGACTGCGGCACGACGCCGGACATCAAAAACGGAATGGCAACCAGACCCGTCAGGATCGAGGACGGCAGCGCATGGCCGAAGATCGCCACGACAAAGCTCGTCTCCAAACCCATAAACAGCAAGATGATGCTGTAGATAACATTAATGACGAGCGCGAAGGCGCCCACAGTGACGCCGCGCGCACTCGGGGTACCGCCCGTCTGACCGACGGCGCTGTGCACCAGGGCAAAAGAACCCACGGTCAGCAGGAGCGACATAACGCCCACCGGCACGGCAGCGGACAGGTCATAAAACAAGCCGCTGCAAAAACCGCACACGACGGCACGGGTCGGGTCGCCCGAGAACACGCTTAGGCACACCAGGATAATCATGAAGTTGACGCGACCGCCCGCAATGGAGATCTGCGGTGCCAGGCCTGCCTGCAGCAGCACGCATACGATGGCGGCGATTACAAACGTGCGGGAGCTCATCCCCTGCTCGTGTAGATCCATGGACATGCCCCCTATTCGTTCGAGCCGGAATCGGTCGTCTCGGACGTGTCGGAACTGTCATCCGAGCTCTCGTCCTTCGTCTTGGTTGCAGCATCGCGCGACGTTCCCTGCGGCGTGCTGTTGGCCGTGCTCACGTCCTCATCCGAGGCCGACTGTTCGTCGGTCAGCGAGGTAATGACCAGCACTTCCTCGTTGTTCTCGGCCGTGGTCTGAGCGCGCACCACAATGGTGTAGTACACGTCGTTTGCCGATTTCTCAACCGACGAGACGGTGCCGAGCGGTAGACCCTTGGGGAACACACCGCCGATGCCCGAGGTCACGATGATGTCGCCGACTTTAACGTCGGAGTCGACGCTCACATACTCAAGACGCAGCGTGCCGTCAGCCTGACCCTGCAGCATGCCCTGGGCGCGCGTGTCCTGTACCATGGCGGACACACCCGAGTTCTCGTCGCCAATCAGGCGCACGGTGGACGTCTTGGCCGAGACTTCGATGATCTGGCCGATAACACCGGCCGAACTCGTCACAGGCATGTTGATGGTAAGGCCGTCGGCAGAGCCTTTGTCGATGGTTACGGTCGAGGTCCAGGCATCGCCCGAGGCACCAACGATACGAGCAGCGGTCGATTTGAGGTTGTAGGTCGACTGCAGCCCGACCAGCCCCTCCAGACGCTCGGCGGTCTTTTGAGCCTCGGAGAGCTCAGCAACCTTAGAGGTCAGCTCCTCGTTTTGCTTCTTAAGCTCGTCAAGCGTGTCCTGCGACGCCGTAAGGTTAGAGAACACGTTGCCGATCGCATTGAAGGGAGCCGCCACGGCCGAGCCCACAAAACGCACCGGCGAGGTAATCGTCGTTACGCCCGAACGCACGGCATGAATCGGCCCTGCCTCGCCCTCGCGGATGTAAAACGTGAGCAGCAACACCGAAATCAGGCTGAAAACAATCAACGGGCGCATACCCGTTGATTGTCGCTTGGTATTCAGATTTGTGGAGAAACCCGAAGATCGTGCCAAATGGAATCCACCTTTTGGAAATTAAGCATTGGTCTGGACGAAGCCGCCATCAAACGCATTGGCCTCGAGCACGCGGGCACAGCCGTTAACGACGTTATCGAGCGCCGTGGGGCTGACGTTGACCGAAACGCCGGTCTCATCGCGCAGACGCACGTCGAGTCCGCGTAGCAGAGCGCCACCACCGGTCAGCAAAATGCCGTAGTACATAAGGTCAGAGGCAAGATCGGGCGGCGTGGCATCGAGGGCGTCCTTGACGGCCTTGGCCATCTCGTCGAGCGGCTTGTTGAGCGCGCGACGAATCTCCTCGCTCTCGATGCGCACGGTCTTGGGCAGACCGGTGATCACGTCGCGACCGTTGACCTCGACGTCGAGCTCGTCCTTGAGCGGCACAGCGGAGCCGACCTTGATCTTGATGTCCTCTGCCGTACGCTCGCCGATGGCAAGGTTGTAGGCATCACGAACGTGCGTGAGGATGGCCTGATCGAACTCGTCGCCTGCAATACGGATGGACTGCGAGACGACGATGCCGCCCATAGCGATAACGGCAACCTCGGTGGTACCGCCACCGATGTCGATGACCATGGAGCCGGTGGGCTCCTCGACGGGCAGGTCGGCGCCGATAGCGGCAGCCATGGGCTCCTCGATCAGATAGGCCTGGCGAGCGCCAGCCTGGATCGTGGCCTCAAAGACAGCACGCTTCTCGACCGACGTGACGCCGGAGGGAACGCAGACGACAACGCGCGGACGCGGGGTCCACGGATAGCGCTTCTCGGACGCCTTATCGATAAAGTAGCGAAGCATGGCCTCGGTAACATCGAAGTCGGCGATGACGCCGTCCTTCAGGGGACGAACGGCCACGATGTTGCCGGGCGTACGGCCGAGCATGCGCTTTGCCTCGATACCGACCGCCAGGATGCGCTCGTCGTTCTTATCGATGGCGACGACAGAGGGCTCGCGAATGACGATGCCCTTGCCGCGCACGGAGACAAGCGTATTTGCGGTGCCGAGGTCGATGGCAAGATCGCCCGCATAGCTACCGAAGAACATATCCATCAAAGAAAACAACGCAACTCCTGATGTGTTGGATGATTGCTGGAAAACTACTAGCTCATGATACTAGCGCAAGCCCGGCACCTCACTTGCGGTGAAGCGCCGGGCAAAGCTAAATCCCATAAGGTCACTACTGGTTGTCAACAGCCGAGAAATCCATATCGAGCGAGGAAACGGCCCAGCCGATATGATTGTCGGAGCGCACGAATTTGACGGTGTACTCCTGCTCGCCGCCCTTGGACAGCGAAGCCTTGACCTTGGCGGTCGTCTCGGTCATGGACTGATCCATGCCCTCGACGGACACGGTGGCGCCCTGCGGAATCGAGGAGATGATCATCGACTTGGCGTCCTCGGACAGGCTCGAGGCCAGGCAAGACTCGGCCTTTGCGCTGTCACCGTCGCCGGCAGCCTGGAACAGATCGGTGATAACCGACTCCTGCGAGGGGAAGCCAAAGCCGCGCGTGTAGGCAAAGCCCAGACCGCCCGCAGCAATCAAAATGAGCAGAAGCAGCACGATGAAGACTTTGAGACCCGTGTGGCGATGGCGACGACGGACCTTGGCCTGCTTACGATCCTGACGGTCCTGCTGGACCATCTCGGACTCGGACAGCGTAAAGAAGCCGGTGTCCGAGGGATCGGGCATAAACTGACCGGTCGCGCCCGTAGGATCGAGCGGATCGACGGCAGGAGCGTCCAACGCGGGCGCCGGAGCCGTGGCCATAGCCGTCTGGGCAGACAGTGCGGCAAGCGAATCATGCACGCGGGCAAGCTCATCGGCCTGCTCGGAAGTGAGCTGGTAGATGCCATCGGCAGTAGCGGCGTTAAAGGCGTCGAGTGCGTCGGAGGGACGGCCGGCGGCAGAAAGCGCCTGACCCATGCCGGCATTGAGCGCACGCGTGTCGTCGCGGGGGCCGGCAAAGTCGATAGCCGTGCGGTAGGTCTCCACGGCATCCGCCGGACGGCCGAGCTTAATGAAGCAACGACCGAGCTCGCCGAGTGCGGCGGCAGGAGCCGGATTGGCGCCGTCGATGGCAGCCTGACGGAAGGCAGTACCCGCGTTGGCATAATCGCCCGACTGGAACAGCGCATTGCCCAGGCCCAGATAGGCCTTGAACGGCGTGGCATAGGAAGCATCCTGCGTAGCAGCAGAGAACGCCTGGGCGGCCGTCGTGTAGTCGCCCACGGCGGCGAGCGCCTTGCCGCGGTTGGTGAGCAGCGCGCCGCGCTTGCCGTAGGTGCCGTCGTTGAGGGCAGCGGCATAGGCCTCGGCGGCCTCGGCATACATGCCCAGGTGCATCAAGGCGTTGCCACGAAGGTGATCGGCCTCGCCCATAATCTCATCGGGAGTCTTTGCCGCCCCAAGCATCTGGGCTGCAGCGGAAAAATCACCCGCGCGGTAAGCGGCGCGGCCCTGTTGGATCAGCTGGCTATTCAAGGAAGTCCCCTTTACTCGTGAACGATCTCGACATGGACGATCTCGTCGCCGGCACGCAGCTGCGAAATCACATCGAGACCCTCGACCGTGGTACCAAAGACGGTGTAACCGGAATCGAGGTTATGCTGGGCGCCCAGGCAGAAGTAGAACTGCGAACCCGCGGAATCGGGGTCCATGGAGCGTGCCATGGCAAGGGCACCATCGACATGGCTGTTGCGCGGATTGGTGGCAAACTCGCCCTTGATGCAGTAGCCGGGGCCACCGGTACCGGGCATGCCGTCGGGGCCCTCAAGACCAGCGGCGACGTCGGCGCCGGACATATCGCGGGTATTGGGGTCGCCGCCCTGGATGACAAAACCGGGCACATAGCGATGGAACTTAAGGCCATCATAGAAGCCCATCGTAGAAAGCTCGCAGAAGTTCGCGACATGAATGGGAGCGCCCTCGCCGTCAAACTTGACCTTGATGGTACCCTTCGACGTCTCGATAACGGCGCACTCGTCGCCGGCAAGCTGATACTCGGGCGTGTAGAGCTCTTTCTTAAAACCAAACATGTGGTTCCTTCCTCGTGCGTTTAAAGCATATTTGTACGAATTGTAGCAATAAGCATGCGCTTACATCAATTGCGCACGTAGGTTATGCCGACTATGGCGAACTAATTTTGGGAACGCTGCTGCGGCTTCCAGGAGCCCACATTGGCGTCGTACTGGTTCAGCGCGCTGTTGCCGCCCTGTGCGATGGGCGCCAGGATCTCGCTTTGGTGGGAACTCATCGACTCGCCATCGGGAATGGCCAGCGAGATATCCCAGCTCTGGCAGATCACGTCGACACGCTCGTACATCCACTCGGCAAGCTGCTTTAAGTGGGCGATGTCGTCCGCATAGACCGTATCGTCCTGATACTTAAGGTTGTTAAGCTCATCTTGCGTCTTTTTGATCTGGTCGCGCAGGGCGTAGGCACTCTGCGACAGCTCCTGGCGGGTGGACAGCGGCGTTCGGAGATAGCCGTTGTTAAAGGAATCGATGACCTCGCCGATCTGGTCCTCATCACCGTAGGACACGATGGTCTGATACAGACCGTCGAGTCTGGTATAGAGCTGATCATCGGTCAGCACGGGTTCTTCCTGGACCACCTCGGCAGAATCGTCCTGCTTGGTATCGTCCTCAGTCGCCTCGCCCTTTTGGCGCGTGGGGAAGGTCGTCTGCGCAGCCTGGCCAAACTGGTCGTAGAAGGCAGGCATGACACCCATGGGATCGGCCGTCACGAACCAATAGGCACCGCCGCAAACGACGGCAAGGACCGCGATGATAATGAGCGGCTTGGGGATATGACGCTTGTGCTTGTGATAGGCGTCCTCGTCGGGATGCACCTTGCGCTTGGGTTTTTGAGCATCGTCATGCAGGGAAACGGGCGTGGGAATATCGACCTTGGGGATACCGAAATCCTTATCGAAAGCCGGCAGCACGCAGGTCTCGTTAGGATCGGCGGCGTCCGAAAGCACCGCGGCAGCCGAGGCCGGCGCATGCGGCACCTCGGTATCGATCTGCTCTTGCGTTAGGCGCGGAAAGCCCGCTGTGCGGCCCGCTGCCAGGTCGGATGCGGCCGCGTCCTCGGAGAGGATACCCGGAGCGGGGCGTCCGCATTTGGGGCACGTACGATCGTGCGGAGAAAGACGGGCACCGCAGCCCTCACAGAACACGAACTCGGTGTGCTCGGGACCATCGCCCGGACCCACATAGGCGTTGCAGTAGGGGCAGAACGAGGCGCCGTCCTCGATAGTCTTAAGGCAATGCGGGCAGATCACGGCATCCTCTTTTCGAAGCAATTCAAACAATCGAGGTTAGAGCATAACATCGCCACGGCCCCACAGGAACAAGGCACCAATTCAACATCGCCAGGGCGCGTAGCTACTTCTTCTTTTTGCTTGGCATCGAGACTTTGATGCCTTGGGCGGACTTGGTCACGCGAGAGCGCTTGGCTCCGGTACTCTTCTTTTTCTTGGGCTGGGCCTGGGCCACACCCTCGAGCGCGCGAACCTCCGCCTCGCGAGCGGTGCGCTCCTCGCGGCGCTGCGCCATATCGGCGGCGACGCGCTTGGCAAAACGATGGGCAGTTGAACCCGTCGAGCTCACCTTGCCGCCACCGCGACCCAGACGGACGCGCACACCGCGGCCAAAACCAGTTGCGGCATGACGACGACGTGGCTTGAGCGAATCCATCATCGTGGCGAGCTTAAAGAACACGGTGCAGGTAAAGACGACGATCGCCAGCAAGATAACCGCCTCGCCCATCGACAGGTTGGCGATGGACAGCAGCTCCGGGAATCCGATAACACCCGCCAGGATGCCGACAACGACAAACACAAAGAGCACCACACGCAAGGGAGTGAGCGGCTGCGAGATACGCCAGATCAGGCTCACGCTCGCCGCGCACGACGTAAGCAGGCACATGGTCGAAAGGGTGAGCTGGTTAAAGCCGAACACGCGCGCCACAAAGATATTGAGCGCCGCAGCCATAATGACCGCCAGCGACGCCGGCAGTGCACGCTTGAGCACGTTGGTCAAAAATGACCCCTTCACGCGGGCATTATTGGGCTCCAGACCAAGCACAAAGCCCGGCGCGCCGATGCAGAAGAAATTGATGAGTGTCATCTGAATCGGCTCGAAAGGATACGGCGGAAACGCAATGCACAGCGCCGCCAAGCCCATCGAGAACAGCGTCTTGGTCAGAAACAACGCCGCAGAGCGCTGCAAGTTGTTAATGGAACGACGGCCCTCGGCCACCACGGCGGGCATCGAGGCAAAATCGTTGTCGACCAGCACGATTTCGGCCACGTTGCGCGCGGCATCGGAACCGGCGGCCATGGCCACGGAGCAGTCTGCCTCCTTGAGCGCCAGCACGTCGTTGACGCCGTCGCCCGTCATGGCAACGGTATGGTCGCGACGCTTGAGCGCCTGCACGAGCTCGCGCTTCTGTTGCGGGGTCACGCGACCAAAGACGTGATAGCGGTCCACTGCCGCATCGAGCTTGGACGGCGTATCGAGCGTC
>CAJMRO010000004.1:0-47127 GCA_905215825.1 uncultured bacterium | reverse complement strand
CCGCCCACGCCGGTGCCGATGGTCACGTAGACGGCGTCCTCGAGCCCCTTGCAGCAGCCGAAGACCACTTCGCCGAGGCAGGCAACGTTCACGTCCGTGTCGTAGGCCACCGGAATCCCGAGGGCGTCGGCGAACGCGGCGCGAAGACCATAGCCTCGCCACGCGAGCTTGGGCGTTTGGAGGATGGAGCCGTAGCGCTCGTCGGCGGGGTCGACGCAGGTCGGGCCGAAGGCGCCGATGCCCAACGCGTCCACATCGCGGGCGGCGAACCACTCGATCATCTGCGGGACGGTCTCGGCGGGCGCAAGCGTCGGGGTCTCCATACGGTCGAGGACCTCGCCGTCGCCGGACACCACGGCACAGACCATCTTGGTCCCGCCGGCCTCGAGGGCGCCGAGCCTCATTTGCTTTTCGCTCATGTGATCCTCCTTACAAAGGGACGCCCGCAGTCATGGTCAACCGCGGACGCCCATAACGTTGGCTTGTTTCGAGGCGACCCTACCTGGGCACGCGGTCCTGCCTTGCGGCAAACGGGGCGAGCACGGCGTGCGGCTCGCTTTGGTACCAGTAGGCGACGGTGGAGATGTCGTCCTCGCGCTCGTAGAGCTTGATGTCGTCGTTGCCGAGGTCCTGGAACGTCACGCGCAGGTCCTCCTTGAACGAGATCGGGTCGGGAAGGTGCCACCTGTAGAGGCCGTGCCTGGGCAGCGCGTCGTCGTTGGTCGCGAGCATCGGGTTCGGGTTCGACTTGCCCGCGCTGAAGCGGTCGCGCGTGGCGTCGCGCGTCGAGCGGTACGGGTAGCCGGCGAACAGCGTGTTGAAGCACTGCGCCTCGGGCAGCGCGTGGGGCGGCCTGTCGAGGAAGGCCCAAGAGCCTCCGAAATAGTCCTCGGTGCCGGTGGAGCACTGGGTGGGGTAATCCCGATCCCCGTCAATATAGAACTTCATCTCGCCCTCGCCCCACCAATAGCGCTCCAGGGCGCACAGGGCCATGTAGGTGCCGACGTAGTAGCCCTTACCGCGCACGCCGTCGAGCACGGTGTAGTCGACGCCCCTGCGGGTGCTGCGCTCGCGGTTAAAACGGGCGTGGAAGTACATGGCGTCGTCCGGCACGTCGGTGAGCGCGTAGTTGAACGTGTAGAAGATGTACTTAATGAACCCGGGGTGCTCGCTCGTAAGCGTGACTTTGGCGTGCTTCCTGAAAGGCATCTCGAAGTAGCAGTTCATGCCGCCCGTCGGGTTCACGCAGATGGGCATCGAGTTGACGATGGCGCGCTCCCCGAAGCCGTTGCAGAAGAAGTCGCCGACAGGGCACTCGACCGAGGGGGTCTCCTCGTCGTCCCAGTAGAAGCGCAGCACGAGGTCGCGCATGACGAAGCTGCCGGCGGCGGTCTTGTCGGGGACGGTCATCCAGATGTGGCGGATGATGCCGGGGCCCTCGATGTCCGCGAGCGTGATGGTCTCGCCGGACTCAAGGGGCACGCAGCACGAGCCCTTGCGGCCGACGCCGAGGTGGCTGGCCGACATGGCGGCGCGGCCCTTCTCGCCCGTGATGTTCTCGGGGGTGATGGCGCGGCTTTCCTCACCGCCGTGCATCCACACGTCTTTAAGGAACTCTCTCATCGTCGACCTCCTCTATTCGTCGTCTTCGCACTCGGCGGAACTGGCACCGTTCACGTAGACGATCTGCTGGCGCGCCTCGTCGACGAGGGCGTCGAAATCGAGTTTCTCGTCGGGGCGCGCGAGCGCGACCGTCATGGCGAGCGGGAGGTTGACACCCGCGATCACGTGGATCCGGTCGGAGGCGAAGCGGGAGAAGCGCTGGTTCACGCTGCCGCCGAGCGCGTCGGTAAGGACGACGACCTCGTCAGAGCCCGAAAGCGCCGCCTCGACCGCCGCGTCGAGCCCCTCGCCGTTGTCGTTCACGTAGGCGCACACGGCGTTGACGGCGTTGCTCTTACCCGTAAGGAACTCGAGGGTGTCCTTGAAGCCCTGGGCGAGAAGGGAATGGCTCGCCACAACTATCTTTCTCATTGATTCACCAATCTCTTGGGTCGAAGCTAGGCGAGGATGCCGGCGGCAGAGGCGACCATCGCGAGGACGATCACCACGAGGATGAGGGCCGTCATGCTCGCGTTCTTCTTGGTAAGAAGGTAATACGCGCTTCCCGTGATGGCGGCGGGGATCATGGCAGGCAGGATCTTGTCGAGCAGCGGCTGAATCTCCATCGAGACGTCGCCGAAGCTGAAGCTAATCGGGCAGGTGACGCCGATGACCGAGGCGATGAGGCAGCCGACCACGGTGAGGCCGAGCACGGAGGCGGCGGCAGTGAGGTTGGGAAGCTTCTCGCTGAAGTCGGTGACGAGCTTCACACCCTGCTTGTAGCCGAACTCGAGGGCGTGCATGCGGACCCAGAAGATGGCCAGGATGAGCGCGAACCAGATGCCGGCTCCCACGGGGTTGCCCTCGATGGCCATATAGGCGGCGATGGAGCCCATGATGGTCGGGATCATGGTCATGAGCAGGGAGTCGCCGACGCCGGCGAGCGGTCCCATGGTGCCGATCTTCAGGTCTTGGACGGCGTCCGCCGCCGCGAGGCCGTCACGCTCCTCCATGGCCACGCAGGCGCCGAGGATGATGGCGGCGAGCCAAGGCTGGGTGTTGTAGTAGCGGAAGTGGTTGTTGAGCGCTTGCTTATAGTCCTCGTCGTTCGTGTAGATCTTCCTCAGGATCGGCGAGAGGGCGTAGGCGACCGAGGCGCCCTGCTGGGTCTGGTAGTTGAAGGTGCACACGCTCATGAGCCAGCGCCAGTTCGCGTTGCGCAGGTCCTTCTTGGTGACCTTATAGCCGGAGGGCTTGCCCTCGACGGCGGTGATGTTCTCGTTTTCCATGGTTACTCATCCTCTCCGATGAAGGCGTCTGCGGAAGCGTGGGCGGCGAGCTCGGTGTCCCTCTCGGCACGCTGGTAGAACGCGATCGCGAGGGCAACGCCGACGATGGCGGCGCCGATGATGGGCACGTTCAGGAAGGCCGAGAGGAAGAAGCCGGCGAGCAGGTACTGGAAGTACTTGCCGGTGGGCATGTAGCGGAGCAGCATGGCGATACCGATGGCCGGGAGCATCTTGCCGGCGAGGGTGAGGCCGGAGAGGAACCACTGGGGCATAACCTCGAGGAGCCAGTTGACGGCGGGTTGGCCGAGGGTCACGGAGACAAAGACGGGCAGGGCGGCGCACAGGCCGAAGAGCGCGGGGCAGACCCACAGGATGGCGTTCATCTGATTGAACTTACCCTCGTTGCAGAACTTCTGGGACTTCTCGACGACGAAGCCGTTGAGGATCTTGACGATGACGTCGAGCTGGATGCCGAGCATGCCGACCGGCAGGCCGATGGCGAGGCCCGTGTCCGTGCCCAGGGTCACGCCGTAGGCTGTGGCGATGATGGCCATCGTGCCGTAGTCGGGAATCGACGAGCCGCCGAAGCCCGCGACGCCGAGCTGCATGAGCTGGATGGTGCCGCCGATGACGAGGCCGGTCTGCCAGTCGCCCATGACGACGCCGGTGATAAGGCCCCAGAAGACGGCATAGTTGACGAAGATCATCGGGATGCCGTAGTAGTCCACGTGCTTGATGAAGGCAAGCAGGGTCAAAAGGACGACCTGCAGAATAGTGAAGTTGATCATGATCCCTCCTTAGATGAGGTCGGCGACGGAGACGGGCTTGTCGGCGGGCACGAACTGTGCCGTCACCTTGACGCCGCGGGCGATGAGCGCCTTGTAGCTCTGGACGTTCTCGGCGGAGGCATAGGCGCGCTGGGTGAGCTGGACGCCGCCCTCCTTGACAAGAGAGCCGCCGACGATCAGCGACGGGAGCTCGATGCCCGACTCGACCAGGTGAAGGATCGTCTCGGGCTCCTTGGCGATGACAAAGACCTTCTCGCGGTTGTACTTGCCCGCCGCGAAGTTCTTGAGCGCGGTCTCCTCGGAGATGATCGAGACGGCCATGCCCGCGGGGCGCGCCATCCTCATGGTGGACTTCAGGACCTCGTCGCCGGCGACCTTGTCGTCGATGACCATGACTCGGGTCGCGCCCGACACCGGGGCCCACTGCGTCACGATGATGCCGTGAAGCAGGCGATTGTCGATTCGTGCCATAACAACACTCATGTTTGCTCCTATCAAATGAAGTTTTACGTTCGGTACTGCCTCGGCGCTATCCGGATTCGCGCCGGGCAAGGGGTTATCGGATTATTGAGGACGCGCGGTCAGCTTGCGGCGGCGCGGGGAATGTCACTCGTCGAGCAGGAGGTCCGAGGAGCCGAGGCGCTCTTCTCGCGCCGGGGCGGCGCTCACGCTTATGTAGTCGAAGACATATGCGATCTCGCTTACGGGAACCTCTACGCGATAGCGCGTCGAGATGCTCGAGAAGCTCTGCCTGAAGGACTCGATGAAATCGGTGCGTTCCTCCTCGAAGCGGTCCTGGCCAACGTAGGTCTCAATGGGGTTTCTGGTAACAAGGCGCTCGACGAGACAGCAGAGGTGGACGTAGAGCCCAATGATGGCGTTGCTGCCGATCTTCTCGCCTGTCCTGCGCTGAAGCTCGTGCACGGCGCTCTCGATCTCGTGGAATAGCCGCTCCGGGTCGAGGATGGTGATGGAGCGGATGACGTTCTGCAGCGTCATGTTCGAGAGCAGCTTCTCGTGGAAAGAAGAGAGCTCGGAAGCGTCAAGCCACCTGCCGAACACGGCATCAACCTTAGAGGCGGACGCCGTCGACATGATGTCCTCGAGGGCGACGAAGGGGACGGAGACGACCCCGGGGTCTCCCGTGCCGATGACGGCGCAGACGCGGTGCTCGGAGAAAACGGCGTCGTTCGACCCGTTCGCGACGAGCTGCTTGAAGGGCCTCGTGAGCAGGCGCGCGCCTATGGTGCGCGGGAGGCTCTGCGAGACGAGCTGGCGTATCCTCTCCGCGGCGTCGACCCCGGACTCGGAGCAGAAGACGATGGCGTCCTCACGGTTGACGCGCTCGATCACCTTGCAGTGCGTCACGCACGCGGCGGTCGCATCGCCAAGAACCTCGGCGATGGACTTGCCGCCGAGCAGCCCGACCCCGATCTCGAGCGCAAGACCGGTAGAGACGTTGTTCACCACGCCGATAGTGGAGTCGGTAACGTTCTCGAGGGCCTTATAGGCCTCCTCCAAGGAGCCCATGTCGACGAGGAACACGACCCCGGTGCAGTAGGAATGGCGGTCGACGAGGCGCTGGAGCGGACCGACGATGTCCTTCAGCTGCTGGTCGTAGGGCATATCGACCGCCTCGTACACATGCATGCCGAGCATACGGTTCGCCGCGTCGGCGATGCTCGTCGCCGTTGAGTAGCCGTGGGACAAGATGACGCAGAGCGTTCGAAGGGCCTTCGCGTCGCGAGACTCCGATGCGACGCACAGCGTCAGAAGCGTCTTCGTGAAGTGATCGAGCGAGATTCCCAGCGCCCCTTCCACGTCTGCGGCGACCTGATCGGAGACGCTCGAGGCAAACGGTAATTCGGAGGTCACGGCACCGAGGAGATGGGAGATTTGCTCCGCACAGGCAGACTTTCGCTTAGCCAGGCCGATGCCCGGCCACAACTGCAGGCAAATCTCCTGGGCCAGTAGAAAAGCGACCTTCCTCGAAAGCTCGATGCCATAAGAAGAGCCTGCGTCGGCAAGGACCGCGCCCACGATGCGCTCGAAGGCGCGCGACCTCGAGGAGGTAACGCCGCGGCCGAAGATCAAGTGATCCTCAACGCCGCGCACAGCGGAGACAGCTTGCGAGACGAGCTCGGAGACAGAGAGCTCCCCGGCGCAGAATCGCTCATCGAGAGAGCACAGGGCATCGAGCGCCTGCTCGACCGGCCCTGTGCTCTCGGCGGCATCCAGGGACGCGTCGATCAGAACGCCATCGTCGGGCTGTTGATCGATCTGCGCGGAGGAGAGGAGCCCGCTGGGAAGAAGATACGGGCGAACGACGACGTAGTCGCCCTCGCGATTGAGGAACGCTTTGGCGCAGCAGTTCGTCACGCAGGCGCGCAAGCCGGCGATGTTATCGGAAAAGTCCGCGTTCACGAGGCAACGGTATGCGCCGCGGCTAATCTTCACATCAGAACCGATTCGGCACCCCTCGCTGCGCAGGAAGCTCAAGATGAGATCCTCGCGCTCCTCGGGGGTCCGCTCCTTGAGTGAGGGGACGCGGGCACAGATGGGCATTTTGCTGTAGGCCGAGGAAACCTTCAGGTCATCGGCGGAAAGCGTCGTCGAAAGAACGAGGCGAGCGCGCGGCGCATCCTGGGAGGCATCGAGCCCGAGGGCCGTCGCAAGGCAGTGCTCCATCGCAGAGGGAGAGAGTGCCTCGATGCCGTTGACAAAAACCACACCCCCGCGCGATTTCGCGATCGACTCGTCAAGAAGCCCGTTGAACGAGGCGGCGTCCGGGACCCCGGCGCAGTCGATGCGCACATAGGAGGAGTCGCGGGACAGCAAGCCCTGGTTCTTGCCGTACTCGTACACAAGGCGAGAAAGGAAAGACTTACCGACACCCACGCCGCCGCTCAAGAGGATGGGTAGGCCAAACGGAGGGTACTGAACCGCAGCCTTGCACTGCTCGACAACGGAGCTGAGGCTCAGGTCGAAGCCCACGGCACGCGCGAAGTCGCGGTGATCGGCGATTCCCGTCGCCTGGATGAGGTCGGCGAGCGAGGCGTACTCGCTTGCAGAGAGCTTTACCTGAAAACGCTTCTGGAACGCGCGGCGATGAAAATAACGGACAGGCCTGCCCGCCACCTTAACCACAAGGCCGGCGCGAACAAGGTCGTTGAGGTACTGGCTCGCCAGGCTCCTGGAGATGATGAGCGTCTCGGCGATGTCGGAGGTGGACAGACGGGCAAGGTCATCGAGCGAAACGGCAGAGGTGAGGGCCTCGAGATGCTCGAGAATCCTGTCCCTCATGTCGACGGGTTTCTTTGCCAAGCTGTCCTGTGTGGTCTTGTCCATGACTTCTTACCTCCTCGTACAAGGAGTATAAGGGGAGAACAGAGAACGGAAGGGGGCGCGTGGGGGAATCAACAGCTCCGAGGAAAAGTCCACCACTTGAGGGGCAGAAAACAACGGTCATTGAACATTCAGGGCCGACGCTCAACACTTCGGCTCGACACTTCGCTTTGGAAAGGGCCCTGCGCGATGGTGCAGCCCTCCATCTCGCAGCACAGGTCGCCGAAGGTCGCGAGGATGCGCTCCTTCTGTTCCGTGGGCGAGACGGCTCGGTGGGCAAGGTCCTCTCAAAAGGGGTCGTCCGACGCCGCAAGACCTCGATGACCGACTACCGCCTCGAGCAAGTGGCGGATTACCTCTGCACCATCGAACTTGCCTTGGTCAAGTGCGAGGCCAAGGAGAACGGTGAGACGTACAACAAGTTCTTCGGAGGTATAGGCTCTTTCAAGAGGAACTGGCTCAAGCAAGCCCGCAGCAAGCGGATATAGCTGGTCTCGCGGTTTCGCAAGGAACGGTCAGTTCTCCTCTGGCGAGGAACCCCGGGCGACGTGCTTCGAGCAGCGGAAGCTGAAGCGCAAGCAGAAGCAGCGCGGGCATTGATCGGTGCCGACATGGGCCCAGACGTGAACAGTGCTACATCCCCTGTTCACGGGGCGCGAAACCGCAAAGGTTGCACAGAGGTTGCAAAATAAGAAGCCCCCGACCTGTTTTCGCAGGTCAGAGGCTTGAAATCAACGAATATCGTTTACTCCCACTCAATCGTCGCGGGCGGCTTGGACGTGATGTCGTAGCACACGCGGTTGGCGCCGGGAACCTCGGCCACGATGCGGCCGGAAATGCGGGCCAGCACGTCGTAGGGCAGCTTGGCCCAGTCGGCGGTCATGGCATCGCTGGACTCGACGGCACGCAGGATGATCGGGCGCTGATAGGTGCGCTCGTCGCCCATAACACCGACGGACTTGATGTCGGGCAGGACCGCGAAATACTGCCAGCAGCTGTGCTCGGAGTTGCGCTCGCCAGTCTGCTCAAACAGACGCTGGTTGTAGGCGTCGAGCTCCTCGCGCACGATAGCGTCAGCGTTCTTGAGGATCTCGAGCTTCTCCTTGTCGACCGCGCCGATGATGCGGATGGCAAGACCCGGGCCCGGGAAAGGCTGGCGGAACACGATGTGACCCGGCAGTCCGAGCGCCAGACCAAGCGCGCGGACCTCGTCCTTAAAGAAGTGGTCGAGCGGCTCAATAAGGTCGAAGTGCACGCCCTCGGGGAACGGGATCAGGTTGTGATGGCTCTTGATGGTGGCCGTCTTGCCGCCCGTCTTGCGAGCGCCGGACTCGATGATGTCGGGGTAGATGGTGCCCTGAGCCAGATACTTGACCGGCTTGCCATCGGTCTCGAGCTGCTGCGCCACGGCGAAGAACTCTTTCCAGAACTGCGTACCGATGATGCGGCGCTTCTCCTCGGGCTCGGTCACGCCGGCCAGAAGCTCGGCATAGCGGTCCTCGGCGTGGACGTGGATAAAGTCGACGTCAAACTGCTTGGTGAAGACCTCCTCCACCTGCTCGGGCTCGCCCTTGCGCAGCAGACCGTGGTTGATGAACACGCAGGTCATCTGCTTGCCCACGGCGCGGGCGCCCAGCGCAGCCACGACGGAGGAGTCGACGCCGCCGGACAGGGCCAGAATCACGCGGTCGTCGCCGACCTTCTCGCGGAACTCGGCCGTCATAGTCTCGACCAGGTTGTCCATGCTCCAGTTGGGCTCCAGGCCACAGATCTCAAACAGGAAGTTGCTCAGCAGCTGCTGACCGTACTCGGAATGCTTGACCTCGGGGTGGAACTGCGTGGTGAAGATCTTGCGCTCGACGCACTCCATCGCAGCGACCGGGCACACGTCGGTGCTGGCGGTAACGGTAAAGCCCTCGGGCACCTCGGACACGGCGTCGCGGTGGCTCATCCACACGGTCTGCTCCATGGGCGTGGAGTTAAAGAGCTTGGCATCTGCCGTGCGCGTGATGGTGGCGCGGCCGTACTCGCCCACCTCGGAGTGGCCGACCTTGCCGCCGAGCGTCACGGCCGTGATCTGATGGCCGTAGCAAAAGCCCAGGACGGGAAGGCCCAGGTCAAAGATGGCAGGATCGATGGACGGAGCGTCCTCGGCATATACAGAGGCCGGGCCGCCGGAAAGGATGAGCGCAGAGGCGTTCATCTCGCGAATCTCATCGGCCGAGATGTCGCAGGGAACGATCTCGGAGTACACGTTGAGGTCGCGAACGCGACGGGCAATGAGCTGACCGTACTGCGCACCAAAGTCGAGTACGAGGACCTTTGCGGAAGCCTTTTGATCCATGGTTTCCCCCTCTTGTTGGCGGGGAGCCGGTGCCCACCCGCGTGAATGAACGAAAATAACTCCCATAGTGTACACGTTATATGGGGTTTCTCGTCCCTCTCAGCCATCAGCGCACGGCAAACGCACGACCTGGACCCCTATTTGACGGCAATTGAAGTGTTACCAAACGTTACGGATGATGTAATACGTTTGAACATTCATCGCCCTGTGCCACAATACTGCCGAACGACTCCGCCTCTGCGGCGACAAATACGATAGGAATACCAGCATGAAGCGCATCCTTCTCATCGCCACGGGCGGCACCATCGCATCGACCGAGGACGGCAACGGCCTCTCCCCCGCCCTGACCGGCGAGGAGCTCGCCCAGAGCGTCCCTGAGATCTCGGGCCTCTGCGAGCTCGACGTCGTGCAGCCCATGAACATCGACAGCACCAACATGCGCCCGAGCGACTGGATGCGTATCCGCGACGTCATCGTCGAGGGTTATGCCGATCACGACGGCTTCGTGATTCTGCACGGCACCGACACCATGAGCTACACCGCGGCAGCGCTTTCCTATCTGATTCAGGACAGTCCCAAGCCCATCGTACTCACCGGCTCGCAAAAGCCCATGGGTAACCCCTTTACCGATGCCAAGCTCAATCTGTACCAGAGCCTGCTCTATGCGCTCGACGAGCATTCGCACGACGTCTCGATCGTGTTTGGCGGCGTCGCCATTGCCGGCACGCGCGCCCGCAAGCAGCGCACCATGAGCTTTAACGCGTTCATTAGCGTCAACTATCCGCCCATTGCCTACATCCGCAACGACCGCATCGTGCGCAACGGGCTTCACGGCACTCATCAGAATGAGAGCCCGGTGCGTTTCTACGACAGTATCGACCCGCGCGTGTTTGTCCTTAAGCTGACGCCCGGCGTGAACCCGGGTATCCTGGACGCCCTAGCCGATAGCTACGATGCCGTAATCCTTGAGACCTTTGGCATTGGCGGTATTCCCGAGTTTGGTGAGTCGGGCGAGTCATTCCAAGAGGCGATTTTTCGCTGGGTCGACTCGGGTCGCACCGTCGTTATGACCACGCAGGTCCCCGAGGAGGGCCTTGACCTGGGTGTTTATGAGGTCGGCCGAGCTTACGCCGATCATCCGGGTATTTTGCGCGGCGACGATATGACCACTGAGACGCTCGTGGCCAAAACCATGTGGGCGCTCGGCCAGTCACGTGATGCGTCAGAGATTCAGCGCCTGTTCTACAGCCAAGTCAACCACGACCGTATCCCGATGGTGTAATTCAGTTGTCGACGGGTATCCCCTATTCGATGCCCTCGAGAAGTTCTGACACCGTCATGCCGAGTGCGGGCGCGATCTTAAATAGAACCTTGAGCGTGAAATTTGCCGTCCCATCTTCGATTCGGTCGAGGTAGGGTCGGCTGATTCCTGTCGCCACGCAAAAATCGACCTTGGAGATACCAAGGGCCTTGCGCGTCCGCTCAACTCGCTCGCCAAGAATCTGTTTCGCATGCTCATTCATGCAGACGAGTTTGAAATGGAGCAAAACAAAAACGTAAACTATAGTTTACGTTTTGCCGAATATACAGGAGTTTTCTATGTCGGCTTGCTCAATTTGCATGCGTCAAAAATCACGCTGCACAGACGGCGTGCAACCCAAGCTTGTCGTCGTTGAGGCCGAATGCCTTTCCCCAGACGAACGAACGGCCTTTGCGTTGCTATCGAGCCGTGTTGCGACCGCACTGCTCCCCGACCCGGCGAGAGGCGAGCTCGTCCCTCAATGCCGAACGCACGGCTGCGCCCTTGACCAGACCGTAGTAATAGCAACCAGCCTACGTGGCCTGCCCCTTCTCCTCGAAGCCGGTATCGCACTCGCCCTTCGCGGCGCCGGATACGAAAACGAGGCCGCCGCCGATATGGTCTTTAAACCACGATCGAGCGGCGGCCTCGCAGCAGCCATTGAATATGCGTGCAGGCTCGTTGCCTAAAAGGACAGGCTAGAAACCAAAGCCAAAGCCCGTTCCGGTAATCGCCGAGTACATAAAGTAAACGTTGATCACGTTGAGGAACACACCCGTGATGCAACCGTTGCGCAGGTAGCGCTCGCACACGATGCGCGCCATGGCGGCGGAGTCATCATTGTTTTTAGCCTGACGTCCCGCCGTAAAGTACGTCGCCACGCTCAGCAGCAGGTTGAGCACCGGAAGCGCTAGCAGCTCATAGCTCTTGCCCCAGCGCGTCACCTCGCCGGCGGCGTTAAACTTCGTTGCCACCTCGGGGCCAATGTTGGGGATTACAAACGCCGCTACCACCAGCGGAAGCACCGCAAGCACCAGCAGCGCAATACCCATGTAGCCAGCTTTTTTGCCATATTTAAACATATGCGTCGCCCTTACACGTTAAAGCGGAAGTGCACGACGTCGCCATCGGCCATGACATAGTCCTTGCCCTCAATACGCAGTTTGCCGGCGGCCTTGGCGCCCTGCTCACCGCCGAGCTCGATGTAGTCGTCATAGCCAATGACCTCGGCCTTAATAAAGCCGCGCTCAAAATCGGTGTGGATGACGCCGGCGGCCTGCGGGGCGGTCGCGCCCTGACGAACCGTCCAGGCCTTGACCTCCATCTCGCCGGCCGTAAAGAACGACTGCAGACCGAGCAGCTTATAGGCCGCCTGCGCGAGCACGTCCAGACCGGGCTGTTCCAGGCCCAGGCTCTCCAGGTAGTCGGCGGCGTCCTCGGGATCGAGCTCGGAAAGCTCAGCCTCAATCTTGGCGCAGATGGGCAGCGGCTTGACGCCGTCGATGGGCGCCAGGTCCTCGTTGAGCATGTCCTCGTCCACGTTGGCCACATACAGGATGGGCTTCATGGTGAGCAGGAACAGGCCCTTGGCGGCAGCACGCTCCTCGTCGGTCATCTCCATGGATGCGGCGCGCTTGCCCTCGTTGAGCCAGGCAAGCAGGCGCTTGGCCACCTCGAACTTGGGCATGAGCTCCTTGTCGCGCTTGGCCTCCTTCTCGAGCTTGGGCAGTTGCTTCTCGAGCGTGCCCATGTCGGCCAGGATGAGCTCGGTCATGATGGTGTCGGCGTCACCGGCGGGGTCGACGAACTCGCCCGTGCGGCCCACCTCACGCATAACGTTGGGGTCCTTAAAGTAGCGCACGACCTCGCAGATGGCGTCGGTCTCGCGGATGTTTGCCAAGAACTGGTTGCCCAGGCCCTCGCCCTCGTTGGCACCCTTCACCAGGCCAGCGATGTCGACGAACTCGACCGTAGCCGGCACAATGCGGCCGGGGTTAACGATGTCGGCGAGCTTTTGCAGGCGGCTATCGGGCACATCGACGATACCCACGTTGGGGTCGATCGTGGCAAACGGGTAGTTGGCGGCAAGGCCGGTCTTTTTGGTAAGCGCGGTGAACAACGTCGACTTGCCCACGTTGGGCAGGCCCACGATACCGATGGAAAGGGACACGACAGCTCCTTTTGGTACAGGTACTTCAAACCTCATAAGTATAGCGCCACCGCAGCATCCGGGCGAATCCGGACACCGCGGCGGCGCAAATGAAGCAGAGATGCGTGAGGTTCGAGACAGTAGTCCTTACTTAAGCTCGGGCCAGAAATCCTTGTTGGCCTCGATGAGCTCGTCCAGGATCTGCTTGGCAACGCTCGCCGAAGGAATGGTCTTGGAGAGCGTGAGTGCCTGCCAGAGCTTCTGGTAGCTGCCCTCGACCCAAGCCTGGACAACGAGCTTCTCGACGGAAACCTGCTGCTCCATCAGGCCCTTCTGGAACTGCGGAATCGGGCCCTGGCAGATCTTCTCAAAGCCGTTGGAGCCGACGATGCAAGGCACCTCGACCATGGCCGTCGGGTCGAAGTTGGGCACAGCACCATCGTTGGGGACAATCAGCAGGAAGCGCTCGAGCGTGTTCTCGGCCAGTGCGCAGGCAAGGTCGACGATGTAGTTGGCATGTACATCTGGCTCAAAGCCGCCGTCTTTAGCCGTACCCTTGGCGATGATGTCGCGGCAAGCGCCAAAGACCTTCTTCTCGCGGCCGTCCATAACCTCATTGGCGCGAGTGTAGTTGGGGTCAGACGTCTCGACGACATAGTCCGGGTACAGGTAATACTTGAGGTAGGTATTGGGAATCGTCTCGGGATCGACAGCATAGACATCCTTGGCCTTGCCGAAGGTGTGAATCCAGCTCTCCTCGACATGCTGCTCCTTACCGGCCTCGTGCTCGATGCCGTCCAGGTAGCCGTTCTTAGCCATGTGCTCCTTAATCTGCGGCATGAGGTCGTTACCGTCCTTGTCGTAGATCTTGCTCCACCAACCAAAGTGGTTGAGGCCGTAGTAGCTATACTGCAGCTCGCGACGATCCTTGATGCCGCACATACGGCTCATCTTATCCATAAGGTCGATCGGCATGTCGCAGATGTTGATGATGCGGCTGTTGGGGCGCAGCACGCGGCAGGCCTCGGCGACGATAGCCGCGGGGTTGGAGTAGTTGAGCATCCAGGCGTTGGGGCTGTACTTCTCCATGTAGTCGAGGATCTCGATGACACCACCGATGGAGCGCATGCCGTAGGCGATACCGCCGGCACCGCAGGTCTCTTGGCCAACGCAGCCGTACTTGAGAGGAATCTTCTCGTCGAGCTCACGCATGGCGTACAGGCCGACGCGGATGTGAGCAAGAACGAAGTCGGTCCCGGTGAATGCGGTCTCGGGGTCGGTGGTGTAGCTAAACTCAACCTCGGGGGCGTTCTCGTGGAAGTAAATCTCGCAGGCCTTTGCCACGATCTCCTGGCGCTCGGCGTTGTTGTCGTAGAAGGTCACCTTGTTGACCGGGAAGCGGTCGCGCTCCTCAAGCAGCATCAGAGCGATGCCCGGGGTGAAGGTAGAGCCACCGCCGGCAATGGTCACAGCATAGTTTTTCTTGGACATGATGTCCTCCTCATTCTGGCCGCTTGCTCAATCCATCCCCGTACGCGGCCTGCACGGTTTGGAATTGTTACCTAGAAGTGGAGTTTTTTATCTCTAGAATCGGCCTTGCGGTGCATACCGGCTCTGCAAGGCCGATTGTTTCGATGGACGATGGTTTACAGAAGACTCTCGAACTTCAGAAGACTCTCGAACTTCTCGCGAACCTGCGGGACGCTAAGGCCGACGATGACCTGGATTGACTGACCTTGGACCACCAAGCCATGCGTACCGATCGCCTTGAAGGAAGCCTCGGGTGCAACGACGCTCTTGTCCTTGACGTTAACGCGCAGACGGGTAGCGCAGTTCGTTACATCGATGATGTTATCCGTGCCACCGAGCAGATCGAGGATGTTCTCGGCAAGCACCAAGCGCTCATCATCTTTACTCTGGGCGGCCGATTTGCCAGCAGCAGCACCGCCCTGCTTTTGCTTGTAGTCGGCCTTGGACTTGAGCTCGACCTCAACATCGTCATCCTCGCGACCGGGGGTCTTAAAGTCGAACTTGACGATCAGGAAACGGAAGACCACAACCCAAAGAGCGGTAAAGCACAGACCGACAAGGATGGAGATGGCGTACTGCAGACCGTGTGCGGCCCAAAGGGGCAACCAGTCCCACGAGAGCATCGAGATGATGCCGCCGTCGAAGATACCCACGACGCCAAGGAGGTTTTGAGCCATGCAGCCAAGCGCTCCGAGCACGCAGTGGACGACGAACAGGCCGGGCGCGATGAACAGGAAGGTGAAGTCAAGCGGCTCGGTGATACCGCAAAGCATAGCGGTAAGGGTGACCGGGATCAGCAGAGCCTTGACGCGCTGCTTGCGCTCGGGTTTGGCGGTCATATAAAACGCAATGGCGACGCCAAGCGAGCCGAAGACCTTAGTCCAACCAGGGCAGGTATAGGCAGCCCAGGGTGCGGCATCCTTAAGAGCAATGCTCGGATCGGCAGCCAGTTGGGGCAGGATGTTGGCCCAAGCAGCAAAGATGCCGCCGTTGACCGCCGCGTTGTCGTAATAGAACGGCGTATAGATAAAGTGGTGCAGGCCTGTAGGGATCAGCACGCGCTCGAAGAAAGCAAAGACACCCACGCCAAACGTACCGGCGGAAAGGATGAATCCCTGGAAGGCAGAGATAGCAGCCTGAACATGCGGCCACACCAGGCAGGCGATAAGAGCGACCGGAACCATAACGAAGAAACCGATCATATAGATGAACACGGAACCCGAGAACACGCCCAGCCACTCAGGAAGTTCGGTGTCGAAGAACTTGTTATGCAGCATCGTGGCGATACCAGAGATAATGAGCGCGCCCATGATGCCCATGTCAAGCGTTTTGATGCTTGCGATAGTGGCAAGACCAGTACCGCTGCCCGCCTCGACAGAATAGTCGACACCAAAGACAGGGCCCCACTGCCCCAAGATTGTGCTTACAAAGTAGTTGAAGGTAAGGTAGATGGCCAAAGCCTCCATGCAGCAGCGAGCGTTCTGCTTGTTCGCGAGCGAGATTGGCAACGCTACGCAAAACAGCAACGGCATCTGGTTAAAGAGCGTCCAACCACCCTGGAGCAGCACATTCCAGCAATCAAACCAAAGATGGCCCGCAGTGGCCATCTCGCCAAAGATCGCCTCGGTGGTAAACAACGTACCCAGGCCGACGACGATCCCGAAAATGCGAAAAGAATTGCAGGCGTGTACATTGCACCGCCGAAACGTTGTATCTTTTGCATCATGACGGGGAATCCCCCTCTCTTCATTCGGAGCGCTGCGGTTTTGGCTTCACTCGAGACCGCAGACGCGCCGTTTGCGTGTACCTCGTGCAATAGGACGGGTGGGCCCGTGTCCCCGGCTTCTTGCGCTTCTATTTTTATCATATCACTTATCTAGACAAGTTAATACGGTTTCCATGTTCGGTCAGCGGTCGATAATTGACGGTGAACGGTTTATTTCAAAGGTTTTGCCTGTTATTGCCTGTTTGTCTAAAACTTCTAAAACAAAATATTTATCAACTTGTCTAGATAGGCTTGTATAAGGATGTTTGCATACCTATACTTCATTACAACATTCACCGCCACGTTAAGGAGTCACCATGAAAAGCGCGGTCTTCTATGGAAAGCACGACCTCAGAGTCGAGGAATCGGCAAAGCCGGCCGTGGGCAGGCGCGACGTTCTGATCAACGTCAAAGCTTGCGGCGTCTGCGGTACCGACGTTCATATCTATGAAGGCGACAAGGGTGCAGCCGACGTTACCCCGCCCACGATCCTTGGTCATGAGTTTGCGGGCGTTGTCGAGGCCGTGGGCAGCGACGTCGCTGGCTTTAAACCGGGCGATCGCGTGTGTATCGACCCAAACCATCCCTGCGGCTGCTGCGAACCCTGCCGCGACGGAATCAACCACTACTGCGAGCATATGACCGGTTACGGCACCACCGTTAACGGCGGCTTTGCCGAGTACTGCTCCGTCGATATGCAGCAAGTCTACAAGTTGGGCGATCACACCAGCTTCGAGCAGGGCGCCATGACCGAGCCCGTCGCCTGCTGCCTGCACGGCATCGATATGTGCAACATCAAGCCCGGCAGCACAGTTGTCGTTATCGGCGGTGGCATGATCGGTCTGCTCATGATGCAGCTCGCCAAAAACGCCGGCGCCACCAAGGTTGTCTTGCTCGAGCCCGTCGAAGGCAAGCGCGAGGTTGCGCTCAAACTCGGCGCCGACCTGGCAATTGATTCCATCCACGAGGACGTCCCGGCCCGCCTGAAGCAGGAGGGCGTCGGCAACGTCGATGTCGTTATCGAGTGTGTTGGCAAGCCCGTCACCATCGAGCAGGCCATCCAGATCGCCGGCCACAAGGCTACGGTCATGATGTTCGGCCTCACCAAGCCCGATGAGACAATCACCGTCAAGCCCTTCGAGGTCTTCCAGAAGGAGCTTGTGCTTACCTCGTCCTACATTAACCCTTATACGCAGCGTCGTGCGCTCGAGCTCATCGACTCTGGCAGGCTCGACGTATCCTCGATGGTCGCAAAGGTAGCCTCCCTCGACGAACTCGGCGCCATCCTGTCAGACCCGGCCCTGCGTGCCATGGGCAAATATATAATCGACCCCGGCAAGTAAATCGATTGACACCTGCGCGGGCGGCCCCCATCCGTCGTTCACGCACCCAGCTCTAGGAGACCGTCATGGCGCGAGCCATCTTCCAAACTATTTATGACAACGTGAAGCAGTCGATTGACGACGGCACATACGCCTATCAGAGTTATCTGCCTTCGGAGACTGAGCTCACGCAGCTGTTTGACTGTTCGCGCATGACGGTCCGTCGCGCCATCTCGATGCTTGCGGCAGATGGTTACGTGCTCCCCCAGCAAGGCAAAGGCATGCGCGTCATTCGCAACATCAGTGACGAGACGAGTCGTGGCGGCGGCGGACTCGAGACCTTTAAGGAAATCGCGGTCAACCGAGGCTTTGAGCTCAAGACTGTCACCACCGTCTTTGAGCTCCTCATCTGCAGCAAGGCGCTCTCCAAGATTACCGGGTTTCCCGAAGGCTGTGAGCTCACACGCGCCAAACGCATCCGTTATGCAGACGGACAAGCCGTGTGCTCCGACGACTCCTATTACCTAAGTTCACAAGTACCGGGGCTGACACCCGAGATTGTCAACGACTCGATCTATCGTTACCTCGAAGAAGACCTTGGCATTAAGATTGCCACGGGCAAACGCGATGTAACGATCGAGCATCCCACGCCCGAGGATACGCGCGTACTCGATCTCGACGACTTTAACGCACTCGCCGTTATACGCGGGCAGACCTACAACGCCGACGGCATCCTTATGGAATACACCGAGACCAAACAGGTCCCCGGGTTCTTTTTGCTCCATGAAACCGTGACGCGCAACGGTACCGGTCGAACCGGCCGCCAAAGCAGCATGAACTAACCATCTATTAGTTGCGGTGGGATAGCTCCTAGAATGGCCAGCTTAAGGGCAAAACAGGAACTATTCCACCGCAACTTTTTTGGCCGGTGAGGCAGTACCTGTCTCACCGGCCATCATTTACGCTCTTTTAGCTAGTCCGCGAGCTTTTCCACCTGGTCGAGCATCTTGTCGAGCTTGGCCTTTGCCTCGGCCTTGACCTTCTCAGCTTCTTCGTGAGCCTTGGCCTTCTGAGCGGCCTTTTCCTCGGCTTCGGGATCGACGACGACCAGATTGGACGCGTCATGCTCAACCAACTTGAGCGCATGCTCGGGGCACACCTTGACGCAGGCACCGCAGCCCAAGCAATACGTGGACTCCAACGCAAAGCGGCCGCTTCCCACCAGATCGCAGGCAAACGTGGGGCACACGTTGACGCACTCGCCGCACGACGTGCACTTGTCAAAATCGCACTCCGGCGTGCTCACCTGCATGTTCTGGGCAAGCTCGGGATGGTTTTGCAGCGTCGAGAGTACCAGTTGGCGCCCGTGCGTGAGCGAACGGCGACGCTTGGTCGTCGTGGTGCCGCACATGGTGTTGAGCGTGCGCTCCAACTGGGTAATCTGATGGCGATGGGCCTTGAGCTTCTGCGTCACCGAGGCCAGCGCCGCCGTCGCCGGATTGAGCTTGGTCACCGTCAGGCCCGTGGTGCGGGCGATCTTTTCCATGTACTCCTTGCGCTCGTACTCGCGGCGCTTATGGCATTTGAGGCTCTTAGGGTCGACCTCCAGGCCCATGCCTGTGCCGGCCCACTCCTCGGCGGTAGCGATTGCCTCGCCCAGAATGTCCTCACCGCCGGTGTTGCGGCATTTATCGCACACACCCAGCGGCAAATACACACTCACGTTGGGATAGTCGGCCAGCACCGAAAACCAAGTCTCTGCCGTAATATCGCCCACGCAGGCAACGACGACCTCGTTTTCGCGCGGCATGCGCTTAAGGGCGCGTGTGCAGGTGACGTAGGCGGTCTCGTGGCTCGTAGCCGCCGAGACAATGTCGTCGTACAGGTTTTTGGGCGCCAGGCGCGGCGAGATGATTGCCTCGGTCGGACAGGCAGCGGCGCACAGACCGCACTTGCGACAGGAGTCGAGGATCTCGATGGAGTCTTCCTCGACCTCGATAGCGTTGACCGGGCACACGTCCATGCACGCGGTGCAGCCGCTCTTTTCGTTTTTGCAGGTCAGGCACGGAATGGTGTTGCCGCGCGGACGCTCCTTGTAGTCGGCAGGATTCCACTGCGGCGCCGAGGGATCGAGCGCATCGGTCACGCCGCCAAGCGGGTTTTTAAGAAAGTCGAAACCCTTGCTGATCTCGATAATGTCATCAAACAGATCGTGTTCCTGCGCCATGCGCGGCCCCTCCCTGAGCAGTGCAAACAAGCAAGAGATAATGATACGCCATCGGCCCACGCCTCGGGCAAATTACACGCGGCGCATCTTTGCGGCAAATAGCCCATGGCCTATCGCCGTCTCGATTGCACAAGGTCAATCAAGCGCCAAACTATGCCTCGCGCATGAGCTCGGCGAGCTTTTGCCTGGTCACCTTGGCCTGCTCGTTGGCCATATTACGCTCGTTTCTAAAGACCGCATTTGCAACACCCTGCAGATCGGCATCGGAAATCGCACTGCACGGACCGTCCATCGACGCCGCCGTGGGGCATACGCACAACGGCAACTCAACATAAAACGCAACGGCCTTGGCAATATCGAGCATCTTGCCGCCGCCAATGCCCACCACCATGTCGCAATACTCAGCCTGGGCTTCCTTAGCCATTTCGACAACGGCCTCTTCCGTACACGGACCGTCATAAATCTTAAAGAACGGCTCGCTTAGATCTTCGTCCAGAAATCCATCAACAATCTGCCTGCACAGCCGATCCTCGGTGCCCTGGTCAAACAAGACATAGGCAGCGCAGCCCAACCATGACAAATACCTGCCCTGACGCGAGAGTTCGCCCGGCCCCTGAACATACCGGCCGGGACCGCCATAAACCACGGGAAGCGCCATGCGAGAATCCGCCCTTCATCAAACAACGATTGGTGCAAAGTAACCTGACCCCTTTGCGCCATAGCAAAAAGGGGCAAAGCCATCTGCTGGCTTTGCCCCTTCCTTAGCTTGATTTACTCATCCATGAGATAGTAGTGGCCCAGTGCGTCGGCACCCAGGATGGCGTTTGCGACCATCTCGGGCGTCACCTCAAACGGCATGTTGCACATGGTGTCCTCGGGCGCGCACGCGGCCTCGGCAACAATCATGGCCTTCTCGCGCGTAACCTCGGCAACGCCAAGTTCCTTCATCGTAACCGGCAGGCCCAGCTCAATGCAGAAGCCCAAGACTTCCTCGAGCTTCTCGGTCGGGGCATCCTCGAGTACCAGCTGGACGATAGTGCCAAAGGCGACCTTCTCGCCGTGATACATGCTGTGGCACTCGGGCAGCATCGTCAGGCCATTGTGGATGGCATGGGCCGCAGCGAGGCCCGAGCTCTCAAAGCCAATACCCGAAAGCAGCGTATTGGCCTCGATGATGTGCTCGACGGCGGGCGTGAGCGCACCCTTCTCCAGCGCGACCTTGGCCTTGACGCCATCGGCCATAAGCGTCTCGTAGCAGAGCTTGGCGAGCGCCAGGCCGGTCATGCCGCCCTTGCCGCCAGCGCAGGTGCCGCCGTCGGCATCGTGCGTCGCCTGGGCCTCGAAATAGGTTGCGAGCGCATCGCCCATACCGGAAACCGTCAGGCGCACCGGGCTCGCCGCGATAACCGTCGTATCCATCAGGACAATGTTGGGGTTTGCCTTAAGGAAGAGATACTTGTCGAACTGGCCGTCATCGGTGTAGAGCACCGAAAGTGCCGAGCACGGGGCATCGGTCGAGGCAATGGTGGGACAAATGATAACCGGGGACTCCAGGTAGTAGGCGACGGCCTTCGCGGTGTCGAGGATCTTGCCGCCACCGACGCCGACGACGATATCGCAACCGTTGTCGCGAGCGAGCGCAACCAGGCGATCGACCTCGCCCTTGGAGCACTCGCCGTTAAAGTCCTCAAACAGCAGCTCGGCCTTAGCCTCGGCAAAGCCGCCCTCGATCTTGGCACCGACGCGCTTCTTGCCCGAAGGCGTCACGATGACGAGGGCCTTAGCGCCGAGCGGCTCGACATAGGAGCCGAGCTTGGCGAGCTCGTCCGGACCCTGGATGTACTTGCTGGGGCTATTGAAAATTGCAGCCATAACTATCCCATTCTCTAAAAGAAAAAAGAAAGGGGCTCCGTACGGATGCGTGCGGAGCCCCTCGTTACGATAACAAGAGTCGATTAGAAATCGATGTCGGTGTCGTAGTAGCAGGCCTTGAGGATCTTCTCGAAGTCGGCAGCCTTGGTCTCACGCGGGTTCTCGGGCGTGCAGGCGTCCTGCTCGGCGTTCGCGGCGATCTCGGGCAGCTTGGCGAGGAACTCCTCCTCGGAAACCATCTGCGGGTTCTCGGCGTCGACCTTCACGCCACCATTCGCGTAATCCTTGATGGACTGCGGAATGTTGAGCTGGTCGTTGAGGTCGCGAATCTTCTGGACGAGTGCAGCGATGAGCTCCTCGTTGGTCTCGCCGGGAAGGTGCAGGATCTCCTTGGCCACGTAAGCGTAACGCTCGGCAGCACGCGGGTCCTTGGAGTTCCACTGGATGACCTTGCCCAGGTACATGGCGTTAGCGGCACCGTGGATGATGTGGCCGTTCTCGAAGGCAGCACCGGTCTTGTGAGCCATGGAGTGAACGATGCCGAGCAGGCCCGAGGAGAAGGCGATACCGGCGATGCACTGAGCCTCGTGCATGTGCTGACGGGCCTCATGGTCGCCAGCATAGGACTTGGGCAGCCACTCGACGATCTCGCGGATGCCGTGCAGGGCGTTGGCGTCGGTGAACATAGAGGCGCAGGTGGAAACGTAGGCCTCCATGCAGTGGGTCAGAGCATCCATACCGGTGTGAGCGCACAGCTTGGCGGGCATGGTGTAGGTGAGCTCGGGGTCGACGATGGCGACATCAGGGGTGATGTTGAAGTCGGCCAGCGGGTACTTGATGCCCTTGGCGTAGTCGGTAATGACGGAGAACGCGGTGACCTCGGTAGCGGTGCCGGAGGTAGAGGAGATGGCGCAGAAATGAGCCTTCTGACGCAGCTCAGGGAAGCTGAACGGCTGGATGATGTTATCGAAGGACTCCTCGGGGTACTCGTAGAAGACCCACATGGCCTTAGCGGCATCGATGGGCGAGCCGCCGCCGATGGCGATAATCCAGTCGGGCTCGAACTCGCGCATGGCCTCGGCGCCCTTCATGACCGTCTCGATGGACGGGTCGGACTCGACGCCCTCGAACAGCTTGACCTCGAAACCGCCTTCCTTAAGGTCGTTCTCGACGTCCTGCAGGAACCCGCCGCGGCGCATAGAGCTGCCGCCAGAAACGATGATGGCCTTCTTACCCTTGAGGTTCTTCACCTCGTGGCGAGCGCCCTCACCAAAGTACAGATCGCGAGGATTGGTAAAACGTCCCATACTGTGCCTCCTAAACAAGCCCCTCTTAGACTTGCGTATATAACGGAGCACCCAATTGGCTCCGTTAGGACCGGTTTGCGCGTTGCCGGCGATGACAATGCGCGATGTCTAAACGTCTCGACGCTCAGACAAACACTATTTTACCGTTCTGGTTGGTCAGTTATTCACCTAAAGCCGCCAATGATGAAACGTTTTTTCTATCCCTGAAGACCCTTGTGCGGCATTCATACTCCCAAGCTGGGCAAACGTTTTATCAAGGTTGACTACATATCCCGGGCAGGACTGTGCCCCTCCAAAATATGCACCGTTCGCCGCCAAAAATCGACCGTTTGCGGCACCGTGATACCACTCGATCGTCCAAGGTGCCGACATTTGTGCGACATCCGTCTTCGTGGTGCAAAGGTGCAAGTCCAAGTGCGGCACCCCCGGTGTGCCACATGCGGGTAAACTAGAAGCTTATATAGAGATATTTGAACCCTAACCGCAGCAAAGGAGGCCCCATGGCATTCGATCCCATTCAAGAGGATTGCCATCGCCTCGTTCTTGAGGCCTTGCGCCGCGACAATATCCCGCTCACCGACGCTGCCGCCGTAGAGCGTCTGATGGAACAATTCACCCGCAACCCCGCACCGCTCATCGTGCACGACCGCGACCGCGCCGGGCACCTCATTGCCAAGGTGGTCGAGGCCGTCGACTACCGCATTCCCTTTATCCCTGACGATACCCAGGCAGAGCAAGAAGAGGCAGCTGCCGAGAACATGCTCCGCGAGGCAGCCGCGCTCGACCCGACCAACTGGGACGCTCAGCGCATGCTGACCGCCCTCACCGCCGGCTCCAACGAGGAATACGTGCAGTATCTGGTGTCCAAGTGCGACGAGGTGGAGCACGATCTGGCGCTCAAGACCGCCTCGGCGCAGGACCCCTACGAGCGTGAGGCCGCAGGCGACCTTATGCGCCGCCCCTACCTGCGCTGGCTTGCCGCCTTGGCATCGCGCGCGCTCATTAGCGGACGCTACCGCATGTCGCTCGAAGCCGCGAATCGCAGCTTGGACTTTGCGCCCAACGACCCCGCTGGTGTCCGCCACACCGCGATGCTCGCTATGGCAAAGCTCGAATACCCCGCCAAGGAGCTCAAGCGATTTCGCTCTGCCCACTCCGCCCCCTATCTCGCCAACACGCCGCTGCGCCGTCGTCCCAAGGACGCGGAGCGCGACTTGGACCCATGGACGCTCATCGCGCTGATGAGCGCTGCCTGGCGCGAGCTGGACTACGAGGGCGCCGAGCACTATTTGCGCATCCTCGCACGCTCGTGCCCGCACGCGGCCGAGGCGCTCTACTTCCAAACCGAGTTTCCCGATGGCGTCTATGCCCGCGTCAACGTGGGTGTGGGCTCCACCGACGAGCTCGTCCTTGCGCTGTCCGAGGCGACGCCGGTACTGCAGGAGGGCCTGGGCGCCCCCGACAACGCCAGCTTCGCCGCCTGGGTCGCTACCAACGATATCGTGCGTTCCCAAATCGATGAGCGCATACTGCGGGCGGCCGAGCAGGGCTTGCCGTTTAAGGGAGGAGACCTCTAATGGATCCGAGCGTCTACATCCCCGCCTACCTGGAGCGCGCCTACCTTGCGTCGCACCCCGAACTCACCGATGCAGCACGCGAGCTTGTCCATAACGACGTGAGCGTCAACCCTCATAAGTATGCGCAGACCGAGCATGCCCAGGCGCTGCTGTCCTATGCCGGTGTCCATCGCCACCTGCTCGACGAGCTCCATCGCATCGAGGACATGGGCAGCGACGAGGAGTTTGAGCAGACGCGCAACCGCCTGTTCGACGATATGCGCGATGAGCTGCTCAAGATCGTCCGCATCGATGCGCATGTCCTCGATGCCCAGCTGCTCGCCATCATTTTGGCGGACACGCCCGTCGACGCCTGCCTGGGCGATCTGATGAAGCTCGAGGCGACCACGGCCGATTACCTGCAGCAAAGCGTGCCCGGGTTCGACATGGAGGCCCCGCACTACTGGGCCAACAAGGTGCTGGCAGACGACGTGACAGCGGCCGATCTCACCGTGAGCGAGCCGGCGCTTATCGGGTGGCTCCACACGCTCGAGGCCATCTCGCAGCTGTGCATGGCGAGCGCCCGCTACCGTGCTGCCGCCACCTACGCCCGCCGCGTCCTTAAAGCAGAAGGCTATCCCACCCGAGCCGCAGGCACCGTGTTGCTCGCCCTCGCTCGTCTGGAGGACGAGGACGGCTTTTTTGCCCTGGCCCACCAGCTCGAGGAAGAGATCGGGGCAGACGCACTCGAGAACTCTCCTTGGTATCTGCTCGCCCGCACGATTCTGCTGTTCAAAACAAACAAGATGCGCCCGGCGACACGCGCGCTGCGTGAGTTTGCCAACCGTTGCGAGGGCGGTGCGTTCTTCTTACTGAACCCCATGTACCAGACACCGTACCTTCCCTGCCGGCCCGAGCCACACGATCCCTGGGATCTTTCGCACCAGGCCGTTTGGGAAGCGGACGGTATTATCTCGGACACTCCCGACTTTGCCCCCTGGGCCAATGCCTGCGAAGACGTATCGCAGCTTGCCCAGGAATTTGCGCGCCGCTACGGCTTTTAGCGACGCGATCGCCCCGACCATGTCATCTATGTTAGGAACGGTTTCATGAACCTCCGCTCATCTCTTGCCTGCACCTCGAGCGATATCGCTCGCTGGGGACTGCGCTCTGTCCTCAAACGCCAGGGTGGCGTGCTTCCCGGCCGCATCGCCATGAAGATCGACCCCGAGCTGCTGAGCGACCTCGCCGGCCTTGTCGACCGCAGCGTGGTGATCACCGGTACTAATGGCAAGACCACCACCTCCAACCTCATCGCCGACGCCGTTGCTGCCAGCGGTGCTACCGTGGTGTGCAACCGTGCCGGCAACAATATGGAGCCTGGTGTGGTGGGTGCTCTGCTCGAGGCCCGCGGCGGCCTTAAGCACGCTGACAGCGGCAAGCGCGTGGGCGTTTTTGAATGCGATGAGCTCTACACCGTGCGCGTCCTGCCCAAGCTCAAGCCGACGTACTTCGTGCTGCTCAACCTGTTCCGCGACCAGCTGGATCGCTATGGCGAGATCGATCACACCCAGGAGGTCATCGCCCATGCGTTGGAGCTTTCGCCAGCAACGACGCTCATCTATAACGCCGACGATCCGCTCTGTGCCTCGATTGCCGCGCGCGTTCCCAACGCAAGTATTGCCTTTGGCATCGACGGCGCCACTGACACAGAGTCCGACCGCATTAGCGACTCGCGCTTTTGCTCGCAGTGCAACGCGCCGCTGGAGTATGACTACGTGCAATACGGCCAGCTCGGCGCCTACCATTGCCCCTCGTGCGGTTGGGCACGCCCCGCACTGGTCCGCCGCGTAACGAATGTGGAGCTCAGTCGCGATGGCTATGGTTTTGACCTGGTGTTTGGATCTGATTCCAGCGCGCCAGCCGCGCACATCGCCACGCGCTACAACGGCTTATATATGGTCTACAACGTTGCCGCCGCATTCTTTGCCGCACATGAGTTAGGCGTAGATATGGCGCACCTGCAGCCCACGCTCGATGCCTACGTTCCCGCCGGCGGACGCATGGGCCGCTGGGATATCGCCGGCCGCACCGTCGAGGCCAACCTGGCCAAGAATCCCGTAGGCTTCGATCGGCAAATCCAGTCCATCAAGACGGCAGGCGGCAGACTCTGCGCTTTCTTCCTTAACGACAACGACGCCGACGGCCACGATGTATCGTGGATCTACGACGTCGACTTTGAGCGCATCGCCGACACGCCGGGACTTGTCGCCTTTGCCGGAGGCACGCGCGCGCACGACATGCAGGTGCGCCTCAAGTACGCCGGCATCGATGCCGCGATTATCTCGGACGTCGCGCAGGCAATTGGCGCCGTGGCAGACGAGGCCGCCGATGACACCTTCTACGCCGTCGCCAACTACACGGCCTTCCCGCCGCTGGTCAAGGAGCTCGACGGACTGAAGGGCGCCACTTCCGACGCTGTTGCCGGGCGCGGCGTAGCCCGTGCCGACGGCAGCGCTCTTCCTGTCGGCATCGCACCAGTCGAGCTTTCGCGCCCGCTGCGCATCGTCTACCTGTATCCCGATGCCCTTAACCTCTACGGCGACGGCGGCAACGTTATCGCGCTCGAGCGCCGCTGCGCCTGGCGCGGCATTCCTGTGCGCGTGGACGAGGTCCGCATGGGCGAGGCGCTCGATCTCACCGACGCCGACATCGTCATGATGGGCGGTGGCTCCGACCGCGACCAGCTAGCCGTAGCACACGAGCTGCTCGCCCAAAAAGACAAGGTCGCGACCTATGTTGAGGATGGCGGCTCGCTGCTTGCCATCTGTGGCAGCTATCAGCTGCTCGGCCGTTCGTACTACATGGGCGACGATCGCATTGAGGGCCTGGGCGTCATTGCCGCCGAAACCGTACGTGGCTCCGATCGCCTGATCGGCAACGTCGCCGTCAAGACCGACCTGTCACCCGAGCCCTTTGTGGGATTCGAGAACCATGGAGGTCGCACGCTTTTGGACGCCGATGCCACGCCGCTCGGAACGTCCGTCGTCACGGGCACCGGTAACAACGGCGACGATGGCTTTGAGGGCCTCATCTACAAGGGCGTCATCGGCACGTACCTGCATGGCCCGGCGCTGCCCAAGAACCCCGAACTCGCCGACTGGCTGATCGCGCACGCCCTCGAGCGCCGCGGCGACGCACAGGCCAACGCTCTGCTGCCGCTCAAACCCCTCGACGACACCTACGAGCACGCCGCCCACGACGCCGCCATGAAGCTCCTCCCCTAACGCCCCAACCACCACAAAGGGGACAGGCACCTTTGTGGTGGTTTTTCAGTTTGCCAACGATATGTGAACGGCTAAAAAAGTCTGCTATACTCTTTCCCGCTGTCCCCATCGTCTAGCGGCCAAGGACGCCACCCTTTCAAGGTGGATATCGCGGGTTCGAATCCCGCTGGGGGCACCATTTAAATTAAGAAGCCCGTTACCCCCGCGGTGACGGGCTTTTTGCTACCGATATGCCGGGATTCGAACCCGACAGGGTGCGGAGCTGAGGAAACGCGCAAGCGTTTTCCAGCGCAGCACGCAAGGAGCGAAGCGACGAAGCGGAAGCGGGCGGCGCCAGCCGCACGCGGATATCCCGCTGGGGGCACCATTTAAATTGAGAAGCCCGTTGCCCTCGCGGTGGCGGGCTTTTTGCTACCCATGTGCCGTGATTCGAACCCGGCAGAGTGCGGATCACGGCATCATCGCAAAGCCTGTGGGCAAAAAATAGCAAATATGAGTACTGTTACCAATTTAGTAACAGCGATTTCATGCCATCAGAAGGCGATTTAGACGCCAGGGGTCCTACGGCGGAAGAATTGCAGGCGTTTATCAGCTATGTACTTGGACATATGTTGCGTAACAACCCATATTTTGTAAATAGATAATGCTACAGGACTTGTGACAGTACTCATATTTGACGTTTTTTGTCCACAACCCTTTATACCTAGGCAAATCGGCGGCAAAACGGGCTTCAAAGCGCCCTTCGCAAACAAAAACCGGGGCCCGCATGATGCGGACCCCGGCTCAATACCGTGACGATATGTCAGTTACGCTCTACACGTAGAACAGGATGTCGTCGTAAGTCGGGACCGGCCAGTAGTCGGCGGCCACGATCTCCTCCATGGCATCCACGGCGGCGCGCAGCGTATCCATAGCGGGGACGACCTCGTGTGCATACACGTTGGCCTGCTCCTGGCCATCGAGGGCCTCAGCCTTCTGATGCACGGCGTCAAGCGCCTTGATGGAGTCGTTGATGGTGGTGATGCCGTTGCAGAGCTTGTTGAGCGTGTTCTGCTCGCACTGCATGGCGGCCTCAGCACCGGCGGCACGAATAGTCTCAAGGCCCTTAGCGACTTTGGTGGCATAGGCGGTAATGACCGGGCGATAGGTACGACGCGCCTCGCGAACCATCGTGGTGGCCTCGATGTTCATGAGCTTGTTGTACTTCTCGAGCTTGCAATCGTAGCGGCACTGGGCCTCGGCCTTGGTCAGAACACCCGTCTCCTCAAAGAGCGCAATGGCCTTATCGGAAACAAAGGCGGGCAGGGCGTCGGCCGTGGTCTTGTTGTTGGCAAGGCCGCGCTTCTCGGCCTCGACGGGCCACTCGTCGGAGTAGCCATCGCCGGAGAAGAGGATGCGCTGGTGGTCGGTCAGGACCTTCTTGCAGTACTCGAGCGCGGCGTCCTGGAACTCATCCTCGGGCGTACCCTCAAGCGCGTCGGCGAAGGACTTGAGCGACTTGGCCACGGCGGCATCGAGCACCAGGTTGGAGTCGGAGACGTTCTGCTCGGAGCCGCAGGCACGGAACTCGAACTTGTTGCCGGTGAAGGCAAACGGGGAGGTGCGGTTGCGGTCGGTGTTGTCCTGCATCAGCTTGGGCAGGGTATCGGCGCCCAGGTCAAGCACGCCGCGCGTGGCATGGACGGAAGCCTTGCCATCGATGATCTTCTCGACGACCTCGGTAAGCTGGTCGCCCAGGAAGATGGACATAATCGCCGGAGGAGCCTCGTTGGCGCCCAGACGATGGTCGTTGCCGGCCGAGGCAACAGAGGCACGCAGGAGCTCCTGATAGTTATCGACGGCCTCAATCACCGCGGTGAGGAAGACGATGAACTGCAGGTTGTCGAGCGGGGTGTCGCCTGGATCGAGCAGATTCTCGGACTCGGTGCCAAGCGACCAGTTGTTGTGCTTGCCCGAACCGTTGATGCCCTCGAAGGGTTTCTCGTGCAGCAGGCAAACCAAGTCGTGGCGGGAGGCGATGAGCTTCATTTTCTCCATCATGACCAGGTTCTGGTCGATGGCCTCGTTGACTTCGCCATAGACGGGGGCGAGCTCATGCTGGCAGGGAGCAACCTCGTTGTGCTTGGTCTTGGCGGGAATGCCGAGCGCCCACAGCTCATCGTCCAAGTCCTTCATGTAGGCCGAGACGGTGGGGCGGATAGCGCCAAAGTAGTGCTCCTCGAGCTCCTGACCCTTGCATGGAGCAGCACCAAAGAGGGTGCGGCCGGTAATGACCAGGTCCTTGCGCTTGCGGTAGGCGTCCTTCTTGATCAGGAAGTACTCCTGCTCGTCGCCCACGGAAGGAACGACTTTCTTGGGGGTCTTACCGAACAGCGCCAAAACGCGCTTAGACTCACGCGAGAGCGCGGTCATGGAACGCAGCAGCGGGGTCTTCTTGTCCAGGGCCTCGCCCGTGTAGGAGCAGAAAGCCGTGGGGATGCACAGGACATCGTCCTTGATAAAGGCGGGGCTAGTGGGGTCCCAAGCGGTGTAGCCACGGGCCTCGAAGGTAGCACGCAGACCGCCGTTGGGGAAGCTCGAGGCATCGGGCTCGCCCTGGATGAGGTTCTTGCCCGTAAACTTTGTAATGGCGGTGCCGTCGTGGTTGGGCTCCAGGAAGCTGTCGTGCTTCTCGGAAGTAATGCCCGAAAGCGGCTGGAACCAGTGCGCGTAGTGCGTCGCGCCCTTGGAGATGGCCCAGACCTTCATGGCATGGGCAACGGCGTTGGCCACATCCAGGTCGAGCGGCTCACCGCCCTCGAGGGTTGCAGCAAGGCGCTTCCAAATGTCCTTGGGGAGGTAGTCCTTCATGACTTCCTCAGAGAACACCATGGTCCCGAAGCGGTCAGTAAGTTCGGCCATACGGAACTCCCTTCGTATCGGCACCGCGTGAGAAGCGGTGTTGATTACTAACGAACGAGTCATAGCTTAGACTCGCCGTGTTTCCGCGACATTACCGTTATGTTGCTGTCGCGAAACCAATCAATGAGGTTACCCTATCGAGGCGGCGTTGCCACCCTCAACAGCCAATCAACTGCATAAATTGCAGACCTCTCTCCATGGTTTAAGGGTAGTCAATTTGGGATGGAGCTCTATTAACTGGTATTTTGCATCAGATACCAGTCTTTATAGTCCGTGCCTAGATTAGCCGCTCTGTTATAGAGAAAGCCGATAGCAAGGCATCTTTGATTGGTATCCTCAAATAGCGAGTGAAACTCCACCGTGGCACAGTGGTGCTGTAGAATCCTTACAACACATCACACTATTACGTATCTAGAGGAGCACGATATGCGCGTCGACGAGGTTTTTAAGCAGGCAGCATCCCAGGGCACCGTACCCGTTTCGTTTGAGATGTTCCCGCCCAAGGGCGAGCTGACCCTCGACACGGCTCGCGAAGTGGCAGGCAATCTGTGCAAGCTTTCGCCGAGCTTTGTCTCGGTCACCTGCTCGGCCGGCGGCTCGGGCAACGGTGCCGCCACCGCCCCCATCGCGCATATGATTACGAGCGAATTCGACACGCCCTCGGTGGCACACCTTACCTGCGTGGGCCGGTCGCATGCCGATATCGCCGCCAAGATCGATGAGTATCGCTCGGCCGGCGTGGAAAACGTGCTGGCCCTGCGCGGCGATCTTCCCGCCGGCGCGACCGAGGACGACAAGCCCGCCTCCGACTACGCCTACGCCCGCGACCTCATCCCCGAGCTCGTCGACGCCGGCTTTTGCGTGGGCGCCGCAGCCTACCCCGAGGGCCACATTGCCTGTGAGGACCTCAACGTCTCGGTCGAACACCTCAAGCAAAAACAGGACGCCGGCGCGAGCTTCTTTGTGACGCAGCTTTTCTTTGATAACGAGTGCTTCTACCGTTTTCGCGAGCTTGCCGACAAGGCCGGCATCACCGTGCCCATTACCGCGGGCATTATGCCGTTTATGGGCAAGTCGCAGATCAGCCGCATGGTCTTTATGTGCGGCGCGTCGCTGCCCTCCCCCGTCATCAAGATTCTCGCCAAGTACGAGAACGACCCCGAGAGCCTGCAGGCAGCCGGTGTAGATTATGCCGCCCGTCAGCTTTGTGACCTCAAGGAGCACGGTGCCGACGGCCTGCACCTGTACACTATGAACCGTCCTGCAATCGCCGCGACCATTATGGAGCGCCTGGGGTAATGGAAAAACCGCACATCGATACAACCACTGTCGAAGTGCCGGCCGACCTTGCGTCGCCGGCGCTTTACCGTGTCGATGCTGCGCACCATCCCCGTGTCGACCGTGCCGAGATGCTGCGGTATCTGGGTTACGGCGGCCAGCAGATTGAGCCCGAACTGTCACGACGTATTGAGCTTGTCGTTGAACGCCTGGAATTGGACATTGAGCCCCGTGGCGTGCGCCGCGTATTTGCCGTCGATGCCACGGGCGTGGACGAACAGGGCAAGCCTTGCATCCGTCTGGTCGGCACCAACGTTGAGCTGCGCGGTCGTGATATCTATCGACATCTCAAAGACGCCCGCTTTGCCGCGCTCATGGCATGCACTCTCGGCATGGATGCTGAGCGCCGTTTGCGCACCACGGGAGCCCAACATCCCCTGGAGGGCGCCGTGCTCGACGCCGCGTGCTCCGCTTACGTGGAAGCCGCCGTTGAGCAAATGGACCAGCAGGTCAAGATGGACGCCGCCGTTCATGGGCTCGCCGGCAACTGGCGCTTTAGCCCCGGCTACGGCGACTGCCCGCTCTCGGCCCAGCGCTCGATCGTCAATGCGCTCAACGCCACGCGGCTCATCGGCCTGACCGTCACGCCCACCAGCCTGCTCATGCCCACTAAAAGCGTGACAGCGGTGATCGGCCTGTTCGACGGCGAAGTCCACGACGCCCAGAGCCGCCCCACCTGCAATATCTGCCGCATGCGCGAGCACTGCCGCTTCCGCGCCGCCCACACCACCTGCTATTCGCATTCTGAATAAAATGTCAATTGATGGCACGGTATCGAGGGAATCTCATCCGTATGTAAGCGGATGTCCTCACAAACAAGTACCATAAGATTCCAAATAACAACTATCTGAAAGCCAGTACATGCACAACATTCTGCAGTTCTCGCCACAACTAACCGCGCTTGAGTTTTTTTCAGGCATTGGCTTGGCTCGTGCCGGCATGGCAAAAGCCGGAATCAAAACAATCTGGGCAAATGACATAGACCATACTAAATGCGCCATGTACGGCCAGTGTTGGGGCGATGAGCATCTAGTCGAGCAGGATGTCCACACACTCGACCCCGACTTAATACCCCAAGCCGACATCGCATGGGCGTCAAGCCCTTGCACAAACTTATCTCTCGCGGGAAACAGGGAGGGACTTATCTCTGGCAAAGAGTCCAGTGCGTTCTTTGGCTTTATTAAGGCCATCGAAGGAATGGGCGATCGTGCCCCGCGGGCACTTGTTCTCGAAAATGTCATCGGCCTTGCCACGTCTAATAACAGTGATGACTTTAGACTCGTTTGCCAGGAATTTAATCGTTTAGGCTATTCATGCGACGCTTATTTTATCGATGCACGGCACTGGCTTCCCCAGTCACGCCCCCGCATGTTTGTCGTCGGATTAAAAAACCCTCTTCCCAACAGCCGACTCGATTCCTCGCTTCGTCCTGAAAAGGTCTCCTGGATTCACTCCGACCCTTCACTCATTACGCACGTCTCTCACCTAAACGAGCCAAGTCCACTTCGCATGACGGGCCTTGCAACGGTTGTTGAAAATATTCCCGAGAACGACAAGCGTTGGTGGAACAAAAACCAAGTACAAGCATTTATCGACTCACTTGCACCGCATCAAGCAGAGCGCCTTCAGCGCTTCTTAAATGCCAAAGAAAAAATTGTTCGCACTGCTTACCGTCGCACGCGATCGGGCGTTGTGCGCTGGGAAATCCGTGAAGAAGAAATTGCCGGATGTCTAAGAACGGCTCGCGGCGGCTCATCAAGACAGGCAGTCGTTATATGCGAAAACGGAAAGATAGAAGTTCGCTGGATGACTGGAACTGAATATGCCCGTCTCCAAGGTGTTGACTCATGTCAGTTTAGCGGCTTCTCGGATGCTCAGATTCGCTACGCATTCGGCGATGCAGTTGCCGTGCCAGTTGTCACTTGGCTTATAAAAAATGCAGTCAAACCCGCGCTTATGTCTTCAAGGAACGGAGTGGACAATAATGGAAATGACCAATTGCTCCTTGAGCGAGCCCGATAAAGACATCTTGGATGCCATTGAACTCTGGTACGAATCCAAGCGCAGCAAGCGAGGCAACGTCAACCGTAACGTCATGGCGGTTGGCATAGGCATAAGCGAGCTGTTGCAAAACCGTTTTCCGCTCACCGACGATTATGTGCAATCGGACAAGGGGAGCCAAGTACGAGGCCTAAGTGGAGCATGCATCAAAACAGTTTTAGCCAGACATGGGGAAACGCGTGCCTTCGCGTCAGAGGGCGGCAGAACCTCACGCGGCACACTCCCGATGGCGCTTGAGCTTGCCACGATTATCAACTCTGCCCTACCCAGTGACATTTGCGAAGACACTCGTCTTGAAGCTGCGAATGCAATCGCCAATTTCTTCGTCGAGCGAATCCAGGTCGATTTCTTTAACCGGCAGAGAATCAAAGTCGAAATCGATCTTCAAAAACCAATTTCTGTCATTGTCGATGATATCCTAGCCGAAGCAAGCCTACGGTCCGATAAGCCAACGGGTACCGTCGCACAGCACCTGGTAGGTGCAAAACTAGAGATGTTATTTCCAACCATAGAAATCGGAAAGGACAACTCAAACGCCGCCGACCAGCAGACAGACCGTTCTGGCGATTTCCAAATCAATGATGCTGCATTTCATGTGACTGTATCGCCAATGGCCAAATTGACCGATCGATGCCGAGATAACATTCGAAATGGCATTCGGCCCATCGTCGTTGTCCCCCACGATAAAGTTTCCTTCGCTTACGGACTGTTCGAAAGTGAGGGACTCGGCAATCGCGTACAGGTTATCGCACTCGAATCGTTTATCGGCATCAATATTGAAGAGTTATCGTTCTACAAGCGAGGCCTAATTCGATTAAATGTCGCACGGCTTCTTGCCCACTACAACAAGCGAATCGAAGATATCGAGCCCGACAAATCTCTTCAAATAGAAATTCCTCAGTGGGCTCTAGACGAAATGGATGCACATGGCGAATAGCTCAAACATACTTATCACTCATGATCTGGACGGTGCCGCGCTGGCGGCACCTGTTGATGCCGCACGTCGCAACGGTGCCACGTACAAGACGCGCACGATCGACGATCTGCGCATTAAGGACGATCGCCTGCGTGCGGCCATCGATGGCACGGGACACCTGCTGTTCGACGGCGGCATGGGCACCATGTTGCAGGCCGCTGGCATGAAGGCGGGCGCCCTGCCCGAGCTGCTCAACTTTGAGGAACCCCAGGTTATCACCGATATCCAACGTCAATATGTCGAGGCTGGCTGTGACGTGATCACCGCCAACACCTTTGGCGCCAACGCCCACAAGCTCGACGGTGCTGCCACCGTGGCAGACGTCTTTGCCGCGGCCGTCACCTGCGCCCGCGAGGCCGGCGCCCGCTACGTCGCCGGCGATATCGGCCCCATCGGCGCGCTGCTTCGCCCCCTGGGTACTCTGAGCTTCGACGAGGCCTACGACCTCTTTGCCGAGGAAGTGCGCGCCGGCGTCGCCGCGGGTGTGGACCTCTTTATTATCGAGACCATGACCGACCTGGCCGAGATCAAGGCGGCTGTCTTCGCCTGCCGCGAGAACTCCGACCTGCCCGTCTTTGCCACCATGACCTTTGAGGAAGACGGCCGTACCTTCCTAGGAACGAGCCCCGAGGTCGCCGCCATCACGCTCGAGGCCATCGGTGCCGACGTTTTGGGCATCAACTGCAGCCAAGGACCGGCCGAGCTCCGAGGACTCGCCGCACGTATGCTCACCGTTACCGACAAGCCCGTTATGGTGCAGGCTAATGCAGGACTCCCCCATGTAGACGACGACGGCAACACCGTCTTTGATATCCAAGCCCCCGAATACGCCGAGGCCGTCGCCGGCATGATCGCCGACGGTGTGAGCGTCGTGGGCGGTTGCTGCGGCACCACGCCGGCGCACATGGCGGCCTTGCGCACGCTTATCGACAACCACACGCCCAGCCCGCGCCGCCGCAAGCCCAGCATGTCGGTCACGAGCGCCCAAACGGTCGTGGACCTTCCCTGCGACGGCCACAAGATCGCCGTCATCGGCGAGCGCCACAACCCCACCGGCAAAAAGCGCCTGCAGCAGGCCCTGCGCGACGGCGACCTGGACTACGTCGTGAGCCAGGGCATCAGCCAGCAGGAACAGGGCGCCGACATCCTGGACGTCAACGTCGGCCTGCCCGAGATCGACGAGGTCAAGATCATCCAACAGGCCACCGAGCAGCTCCAGGGCTCCACGCTGCTGCCGCTGCAGATCGACTCCACCGATCCCGCCGCTGTCGAGGCCGCCGTGCGCCGCTACGCCGGCAAGCCCATCATCAACTCGGTCAATGGCAAGCAGCAGATCATGGATGAGATCTTTCCGCTGGTCGCCCACTACGGCACCAACGTTGTCGGCCTTACGCTCGACGAAGGCGGCATCCCCGATACCGCCGAGGCCCGCTTCGCCATCGCCGAGCACATCGTGGCCGAGGCTGCCCGTTACGGCATCGGACCGGACCGCATCCTCATCGACTGCCTGGTCATGACCGCCTCGACCAACCAGCGCCAGGCCGAGCAGATCCTGCGCGCCATGTCCCTGTGCAAGGAGCGCCTGGGCGTCAAATGCGCGCTCGGCGTGTCGAACATCAGCTTTGGCCTGCCTGCCCGCCCGCTGCTGGGTTCGGTCTTTTTGGCCGCCGCCTTTGGCGCGGGCCTGGACGCCCCCATCATGAACCCGGGTTCCAAGCGCTTTATGGACACCGTCTACAGCTATCGCGTCCTGAGCGTTGAAGACGAGGGCTCGACCGGATACATCGAGCGCTATGCCGGCTGGACCGATCCGTACAAGATCGCCGCCAACCCGGCAGCGGCTCAGGCCGCATCGAGTGATGCCGCGCCTGCTGCTGGCACCGCCGGCACTGACGGCAACGACGACCCGATTCGTCGCATGGTCGTCTCGGGCCGCAAAGGCGAGATCGCTGCCGAGACCGAGCGTCTGCTGGCAGACCACGACGCCATGGACCTCATCAACAATCACTTTATCCCCGCCCTCGACGAAGTTGGCGTCCTCTTTGACCAGGGCAAGTTCTTCTTGCCGCAGCTTATGGCCTCGGCCGAGGCCGCACGCGTGGGCTTCGACACCATCAAGCGCCTGATGCCCGCCGGCGAGATTGCCGACAAGGGCAAGATCTGCGTGGCCACCGTCAAGGGCGACATCCACGATATTGGCAAGAACATCGTCAAAATGCTGCTCGATAACTACGGCTACACCGTCTTTGACCTAGGCCGCGACGTCGACCCGCAGGAGGTACTCAAGACCGTGCAGGAGCGTGACATTAAGCTTGTCGGCCTCTCAGCGCTTATGACTACCACGGTCGTCGCCATGGAGGAGACCATCAAGCTGCTTCATGCCGAGGTGCCGGGCGTCAAGATCATCGTGGGCGGCGCCGTGCTCACCCCCGAATACGCCAAGCAGATCGGCGCGGACTACTACGCCAAGGACGCCGCCGAAAGCGCTCGTATCGCCGAAGAGGTCTTTGGGCAGTAACACAACGGAAACAACCGAGCACCAAAACGTGTCGCATGCGCCACTTGGCACGTACGGCACGTTAAAATAGATAAGACTATGCTCGTTTTGGCAGATAGGAGCGCAAGGATGGCGATCACGCCCGCAGAAATCGCGGAAACCCGCGGCATGGTTGAGGAGCAGAACCTCGACATCAGAACCATCACCATGGGTGTTTCGCTCATGGGTTGCGGTGACGAGAACCTCGACCGCATGTGCACGAAGATCTACGACCACGTGACGCACACGGCTGAGCACCTGGTCGAGACCGCCGAGAACCTCGAGCGCGAGTACGGTATCCCCATCGTCAACAAGCGCGTTTCCGTCACCCCGGTGGCGCAGATCGCCGCGTGCTGCAAGGATGAGGACCTCACCCCCATCGCGCATGCCCTCGATCGCGCGGCCGAGACGCTCGGCATCGATTACCTGGGTGGCTTCTCCGCACTCGTCCAGAAGGGCATTGGCGACGCCGACCGCCGCGTCATCCAGTCCATCCCCCAGGCGCTCGCTACCACGAGCCGCGTCTGCTCCAGCGTCAACGTCGCCAGCCTGCGCGCCGGTATCAACATGGATGCCGTGCTCATGGCCGCCCAGACCATCATCGATGCCGCCAAGCTCACGGCCGACCAGGATTCCGTTGGCGCCTCCAAGTTTGTCTGCTTTGCCAACATGGTCGAGGACTCCCCGTTTATGGCGGGCGCCGTCCACGGCGGTGGCGAGGCCGACGCCGTCATCAACGTTGGCGTCTCGGGCCCCGGCGTTATGGCTGCTGCCTTGGAGACGCTCCCCGACTCCGCCTCGATGATGGAGGTTGCCGAGAAAATCAAGCAGACCGCCTTTAAGATCACCCGCGCCGGCGAGCTCATGAGCCGTGAGGCAGCCCGCCGTCTGGGTGTCGAGAAAGGCATTGTCGACCTGTCACTGGCTCCCACGCCTGCCATCGGCGACTCCGTTGCCCGCATCCTCGAGATCATCGGCGTGGGCACCTGCGGTGGCCCCGGCACGACCTGCGCGCTCGCCATGCTCAACGATGCCGTCAAGAAGGGCGGCGTCATGGCCAGCTCCAGCGTGGGCGGTCTCTCCGGCGCCTTTATCCCCGTGTCCGAGGACGCCGGCATGATCGCCGCCGTCGAAGCCGGCGCGCTTTCGCTCGAGAAGCTCGAGGCCATGACCTGTGTGTGCTCCGTCGGCCTGGACATGATCGCCATCCCCGGCGACACCCCGGTCGAGACCATCGCCGGCATCATCGCCGACGAGATGGCCATCGGCGTCATCAACAACAAGACCACGGCCGTCCGCGTGATTCCCGCCATTGGCAAGGGCGTGGGCGACTGCGTCGAGTACGGCGGCCTGTTCGGCCGTGCGCCCATCATGCCGGTGAACCCCAACGCCGGCACCGTGCTTGCCCACCGTGGCGGACGCTTCCCGGCGCCGCTGAACTCGCTGAAGAACTAGCTGAGGGGGACTGGCGAGGAGCCCCGGGGAGGGCAAATATATAAGGTCGCCTGCTCGGACAGTCCTGACTCGCACGGAGAGCACATTAAGTGCTCTCCGGCTCGTGCGGAACTCGCGATCGACCTTATATATTTGCCCTCCCCGGGGCTCCCGCACAACGGGACCTCAGTTGGGTTCTATCCCGGTTGCAGTTGCTTCGCTCCTGCACCACCTGGCTGGTGCGGCGGTTTGGCGTTGGAACGGTTCTTTTTCTGATATATGCTGGTTGCGGCTCTTCTTTTGGGAGGAGTCGCTTTTTTGTTGTGAGGGAGATGGCCCGTGGCTGATGATTTGATTCGTTCTGAGCTGCTTTCTGCGGATTGGAATGGCGAATGGATGCGCTTGCAAGCTGGTCGGCGGCGGGCTGATGATTCTTTTGAGTGGGATAAAAGGGCTCGGCATTTTCGGCCGCTTGAGACTGCTCCGTATGCCCGGGATTTTATAAAGCTGTTGGCGTTAAAGCCTGGTGAATCGGTGCTGGATATGGGGTGCGGGGCTGGGTCGATTGCTATTCCGCTTGCTCAGGCTGGGCATCCTGTGATTGCGGCTGACTTCTCCCCCGCTATGCTGGGCACGCTTGATGCTGGTATTGAGTACTACGAGCTCGAGGGACGCATAACGCCGCTTGAGCTTGCTTGGGATGATGATTGGGATTTGGTTGGACCGGTCACGAAAGCGGTAGATGTTGCCTTTGCCAGTCGCTCTGTCACCACGACCAATCTAAAAGGTGCACTTGCCAAGCTTGACCGTACGGCTCGTCGGCGTTGTGCTGTCACGATGGTCGCCAACTCCAGCCCGCGCTATGATCTGCACCTGATGAACGCCATTGGTGCCTCGGTTACCTGCAGTAATGGCTTTGTGTACGCCTTCAACATCCTCATTCAAATGGGCGCCCTGCCGCAGGTTACGTACTTTGAATCGCCTCGTCGCGATACCTTCGATAGCCTTGAGGCAGGCGTAGCGGATTTTTCCCGTATGCTCGAGCATGGCAACGAGGATAAGATCGACCGCCTGCGCGACTACATCGCTCAACACATGATTGAGAACCCCCATGCCGGTGAGCCGGGCTCCAAGGGTGTGCCGCAGGGACGCTACATGCTCGACCACGTCCGCAAGGTTCGTTGGGCGTTTATTGCATGGGAGCCGGTCTCTGCGCCCAGCTCATAGCCTGTTCGCAGCCCGCACCGCCCACTCACTCGGCATCCGCATTCTTTTTGAACTGGGCAAACGCGCTCCACACCGCACCGTTCCTGCGCTATCGTGGGACAGCTCACGTAGATTAAGGCCCCATCGTGGGGCGCCCCATACATAGAAAGCGAGAACCCATGGCACTGACAGGAGCCCAGGTCAAGCAGCTTCGCAGCATGGCCCATCACCTCAACCCCGCCATCATCATCGGCAAGTCCGACGTCAACGAGGGCACCGTCGAGCAGACGGTCGCCTACCTGGAGAAGCACGAGCTCGTTAAGTGCTCCGTGCTCGATGGCTCCAGCCTTTCCGCCCGCGAAGCCGCCGAAGAGCTCGCTGAGCGCTGCCACGCCGAGGTCGTTCAGGTTATCGGCCGCAAGTTCTCGCTGTATCGCGAGTCCTCGCGCAAGGACATCGAGAAGATCAAGCTCGTCTAAGAGCCAATGATCCGGCGAGCCAACACATAGCAAGCTTACGGGTGCCCAAGTACTTCGGGTGCCCGTTTTTTATCGCTCGACCAGCACGCGATTGAGCCGCCCCTCCACCAAGCGCTCGTATAGGCGCCGCGTCTCGGGCTCGGGCACGCCATTGACCTGCTCCCTCAGGTGGTGCATATGCCCGCTGTACAGCTCGACGATATCGCGCCGCCGCCCCGCCGCACTGTAGACGCGCATGGCGCAGCGCACCATATCCTCACGCGCCGTTTCCTGTCGAAGCCCCGACTCCGCCAGCCAAATCGCCGACTGCAGATCGTTTTCTTCTAGAGCGGCATTTGCTCCCTTAATCATGCAATCGATGTACTTTGACTGCATAATGCGCCGCATGCGCAAAAAGTAGGTGGGATTACAGCCATTGGGAACATACAGCGGTCCGGCATAAAGCTGCTCAATTTTAAGGCACAGCTCAACTAAATGGGGCCCGCGCGCACCCGTGCGATTTCCCAAAACCTCGCGGCTTATCTGGTCAAACAGCCGTACATCGGTCTTGACGTAGTCGCCGTTGAGTCCGATGCATTCATTTTGGATGAGCACACACGACTTGCCATCCGGCGTCGGCCCCAAAGCCGACCGCAAGCGCGATATCGTCGAGTACAGGTTATTGCGGGCGCTATTGAACTCGGCATGGGGCCACAGCTCCATGGCCAGCGTCTCACGATCGACGAGCGCATCCATGCCCAGCGCAAGCCGCTCGGCAAGTGTCGCCGCCTTCTTGCGACGCCACATTTTGTCCGTGATGGGAAACCCGTCGCGCTCGGCGCGAAACGCACCAAACATGCGAATCTCGATATGGTCGATGGTATCAACGGCTTCAACCTCGCCAGCCTGGAACAGGCGCTCGCCCTCCCCTTCCAAATCGTCGCGCAGCGAGTACCGCGACAGTTCGCGCACGGGAAGCTTCTTGCGTATCCTGGCCGCCGGCTCGCCCAGACAATGCATGGCAAGGCGCGCAAAGAGCCGATACGATGGCTCTAGAATCCCCGCACGATTCATGGACATCCAGGCCGCAAGGTCGCTGTCTCGGCCCGCACAGGCCAAATGCAGCGCCACCATCCAGGCTTCTGCGCCACCAACCTGCGTCTGGCTTATATCGAGCAACTCCGCTTCCTCGCGCACCGAAACCATCGATGTATTTCGCAGATATGCCGCGCGCTCCAGCAGCAATGCGTTATCGCGCATGTACGCAATCGACTCCTCGGCAAGTTTGAGCACTTGGACCGCACGGAACTTTGCATTAACCGGCCGTCCCTCTGCCAGCGACTGCCAGCCTTCTAACAACAGGCCAAACAGCTGAATCTGGTTGTCGCGCATGCGCACGGCAAAACGATCGAGCTCGTTGAACGCCGCGTCGTCGGTTACCGGCAAGCCGGAAAGGAGCCGCCGTGCCGCCAACACCATGCGCACCCAGATAGCCATCGCCTTAAGTCCACGTACGTCGAGCGCCTCCCGCACCACCGTCATCTCGTCGTCGCGCTCGTCGGTTCCTGCAAACGACCCGTCAAAGAGCTCCACCAGCATGCTGTCGGCCCGTATAACAATCCCCGCGATGTCGAGCTCGCAGTCGTAGGCCTTGCTCGTTTTGAGCTGCTGTAGAACGTCGCCGTCATCTCCCCGTTCGGTCAGGCATCGCTTGACCTCGATATGCGCAGACAACATGTCGAGTGCGGTGTGGGACGTCTCTATTTCTGGCACGGCCAGGTTCGTAGGAAGCCCAAGCCCGTTGTCCCCATAGCAAACAGCCGTCAGTGTCTGGGCTACCCTCCATGAAACAGGGTCTATTTCACAGGCCGCCCGTTCGCCCTCGCGCTCGATGACCGATGCCATATAGCGGGCGAGCTTTGTGTTGGACACGCTGACCGCTGCCAGATATACGCCAAGCGCCTCGGCAGGCGTTGGCTCTAGAGCCGGATCGTCGGCATCGATCGTACCCAGCGCTGCTCGGCAGATATCGGCCCCGTGCCCCGTCAGAGCAAGATCGACCCCATACTGCCCAGCAAGTTCAAGGACCGCATCACGGTCCAAAAAGGCGTCCGCCAGGCCCATCGCCGCATCGCATCGGCCCGCCTTAAGCAAAATCCGGGCCGCCCTCGGAACAAGTTCGGGGCGAACCTCGGCCACCAACTTACGCAAACGCAAGCGTCCGTTATCCTCCGTGCCCAGACACGTAAAACTCCGCTCGGCGGGGTCCAAGCCAAAGATCGGGTAGTCGCGTACAAAGTAGGACTGGTCGACCATCGACAGCCTCACCCCGCAAGCCTCGAGTTCTGCTATATTGCCCTCGCCCATCAAAACCATGAGACACGCCACGCAAAACAGCGCATTATTGTCGAGTGAAGCCAGATCGGCAAGTGCCGCACCATATACGTTGACAATCTCGTTTTCGAGCAGGCCGGCCACGTCGCCTTGGCCATACAGACCTGTCTGCAATGCCGAAACGAGCTCGGGCACGCCCTGCGTGAGCTGATAAAAGTCGAGCGATGTGCTGATCGAAAACGCCGATGCCCACGCCGAATACTCATAGGCATGCACCTTGAGCATCTGCGCATTGATTTTAACCGAATCGCCCAGCCCATGAATCAGCTGACGATTTGAAGGACGGCAGGAGATAAAGACCCCTATCCCCATAGCGCGCAAGCCGCGAATCCTGTCGATGAGGTCTTCGGTATCGTGCTGATCGAGGTTTGGCACATTATCAATCGCGATAAGGGAGTGCGGTTTGTCTTTGAGTTCTTCGGTAACCACCTCGAGCTGCATAAACACCTCGCGCCCAATGGCGCGATCGGCCTCGATAATCCGCACGGGGCCTCGCGTCGGGTCGCATTTAACCTCATGGGTGTACTGCAGCAACATCGAGGTCTTCCCAAACCCGTCGGGCGCATAAAGAACCACGATGCCGGCCTTTCGGCCCTTGGCGATAAGCTCATTCATCAAGCGTTCGCGTCGCACCATATAGCCTCCGCCCAGCGGCATCAGCTCGAGGTCGTCTATACCGCTCAAATCGTTTACCATGCCCGCTCCTCAACTCGACCGTATGGACACTGTAGCCGCAAGACCATACAAGCCGCGCTATGAATAGAGCGACCTTGTGTTTTAGGTTGTCTTTTGGTACGCAAGCGGCAAGTTTTTGTACAGCAAGGGCCGATTGTTATTAATCCCCCGACTAATCGGTCTTTAAGCAGGTAAATGAGCTTGTCAGCTTGTCCCATCTAAGCGGCAGTGTAACGCAGATGAACAAGGTTCAGCCATGTCATTCAACTCGCCTAGCACCCGCTACCGTCTACGACCTTCTAGTGGCATTTTTGCATAGAATCTGATATAGAATGAATCAAGCTGTTGGGCATCCGGCATTCGTCAAGCTTGCGGCAAGATTTTGGTCAAGTGGGCGAAATGGGATAGCAAAAAGGCCCCCGCAAAGCGGAGGCCTTAGGCAAGGCTATGTCGAGCTGCAGGATTCGCGCTACTCGCAGAGCGAAAGGGCGGCCTCGTCGGCAACGACAACGCAGTTGGTGTGCAGCTGCAGGATCGAAGCCGGGCACTCGGGCGTAACCGGACCATAGCACATGTCATGCACGGCCTGAGCCTTGGCCTCGCCGTTGGCGACGACCAGGATCATGCGGGCATACATGATGGTCTGGGTACCCATGGTGTAGGCCTGACGGGGAACATCGTCGATGCTGTCGAACAGGCGGCTGTTGGCCTGAATGGTGCTCTCGGTGAGGTCGACGCAGTGCGTGCCCTTGGAGAAGTGGTCATCGGGCTCGTTGAAGCCAATGTGGCCGTTGTTGCCAATGCCGAGCAGCTGCAGATCCGGGTAACCGGCCTCGGCGACGATCTTGTCGTACTCAGAGCAGGCAGCGGCGGCGTCGGGGTTGGAACCGTCGGGCACATGCGTGTTGTTCAGGTCGATGTTGATGTGATCGAAGAAGTTCTCACGCATGAAGTAGTGATAGCTCTGGGGATCGTCGTGCGAAAGGCCGCGATACTCGTCCAGGTTGTAGGTGCTGACCTCGGCAAAGTCGACGTCGCCCTTCTTGTACCAAGCAGCGAGCTGCTTGTAGGCACCGATCGGGGTGGAGCCGGTGGCAAGACCCAGCACACAGTCGGGCTTGAGGATAACCTGGGCCGAGATGATATTAGCGGCCTTGCGGCTCATATCCTCGTAGTCTTTAGCTTTAATGATCTTCATTACGCGTCCTTTCTCGTACAAGAGAGGCAAGGCTCCCTTACAAGCACTTGCCCGCGGCCCGCGTCGGCCGCAACCAACGTGTGCGGCCACCAGGGCGAGGTCGCGTAATGTATGTGTCTCGTGTCTAGCCGCGTCGAGGCCCCTGCCCGTCCACGGTGACCCAAAGCCTTTTAGCTTCGGACAAATCCCATCTTGCCACTGAGGGCGTCCTCTTTCAAGGGCGCCCTCCGTAAACGTGTTTGAATTGTAGACTAATGGCCACGTGCACTTGCTAACGCTCGCGAGCAACGATGAGCTGGTCCATCTCTTCGACATGCACGCCAACGGAGCCCTTGATGCTCGAGAACTCAACGGAGTTGCATACCAAGATGGGAACCGTCACATCGTAGCCCTCGGCAGCAATTGCCTCGCGATCGAACTCAATGAGTACATCGCCCTTATGGACGATGTCACCCACTTGCGCATGTACGGTAAAGTGCTTGCCCTCGAGCTGAACAGTGTCCAAACCAACGTGGATGAGCACATCCAAGCCATCGACCGTGTTAAGCGCAACGGCGTGTCCCGTGGGAAAAATAGCCTCGACCTTGGCATCAGCCGGCGCGATCACGCGCGTTCCGGTGGGCTGAATCGCCACGCCCTGGCCCAAAAGGCCGGTAGCAAACGTCTGATCGCTTACCTCGGAGAGCGGAATGACGTCACCCGAGATGGGAGCATCCAACGTAAGGACTCGACCACGCATACCAAAAGACCTTAGGACTTTAGTGAACATGCTCCCCCTCGGACATACCGATCAACCAAAATAACCTTAACAGTTTACCACTTGGCACCCGTTTTTGACCATTAGGGAAGTTCGCGCTTGACAACCTCGACGATGTCGTCGACAACGCGCTGAGTCAGCTCGTGCGTCTCGGCCTCGGCCATCACGCGGACCAGCGGCTCGGTACCACTCGGGCGCACCAGAATGCGGCCGCGGCCGTCAAGCTCCTTCTCGGCAGCAGCAACGGCGTCCCAAATGGGCTGGCAATCGTCCAGACCAGCCTTGTTGTCGGAATGCACGTTGACGAGTACCTGCGGGTACTTCTTCATGATGCCGGCAAGATCGGTGAGGGTGCGACCGGTGCGCTTGAGCACGGCCAGCAGCTGCAGAGCCGTCACCAGGCCGTCGCCGGTGGTATTGTGCTCCAGGAAGATGATGTGGCCGGACTGTTCGCCGCCGATGACGGCGCCGTCCGCGAGCATGCGCTCCAGAACGTAGCGGTCGCCCACGGCGGTCTGGACCATCTCGAAGCCCTGCTCCTTCATAGCGATGGAGAAGCCCAGGTTGCACATGACGGTCGAGACGATCTCGGAGTTGGCGAGCTTGCCGCGAGCGGCGAGGTCAGAACCGCAGATAGCCAGGATGTAGTCACCGTCGATCTCATTGCCCTCGCTGTCCACAAAGAGCACGCGATCGGCGTCGCCGTCGTGGGCCAGACCGATATCAGCATGGGTGCGCAGCACGAGCTCGCGCAGGGGCTCGAGGTGCGTAGAGCCGCACTCGACATTGATGTCCGTGCCGCAATAATCGGTGTTGATGGCATGGACCGTGGCACCCAGGCGCTGCAGCGCGGCGGGCGTGGTCTGGCAGGAAGCGCCGTGGCCGCAGTCGACGGCAACAACCAGGCCGTCGAGCTTAAGGCCGTCGAGGGTGCTGATAGCGTGGTCGACGTATGCCTTGCGAGCGTCCTTCATCTTGATGATGTGACCCACGCCGGCACCGGTCGGCAGCGTGTCGGCTGCCATGGCCTCCTCGGACATGACCCAGGCGCTGATCTCTTCCTCGACAGCATCGGGAAGCTTCATGCCTTTGCGGCTAAAGAACTTGATGCCGTTGAACTCCGGCGGATTATGCGAAGCAGAGATGACGATGCCGCCGTCGAGCTCGTTTTGGACGGTAAGCAGCGCCACGGCCGGCGTAGGGATAACGCCGCAGCAGTGCGGGCGGCCGCCCTCGGCCATAATGCCGGCGGTCAGAGCGCTCTCGAGCATGGTGCCCGAAAGACGCGTGTCGCGGCCGATGCAAATGTCCGGACCAAGAAACTTGGTCGCCGCACGGCCAAGGCGAAACGCGAGGTCGCACGAGAGGTCGGCATTGGCGACGCCGCGGACGCCATCGGTACCGAAAATGTTCTGGGGCATAGGATCGCTCCTTCCCAAGTGGGCAAAACGCAGTCGCCCACCCTAGTCGAAAAAGAAAAGCGGGACCCGCCGAGCAATCGGCAGGGCCC
>CAJMRO010000003.1:0-47332 GCA_905215825.1 uncultured bacterium | reverse complement strand
TGTGGGCAAAAAAGGGCAAATATGAGTACTGTTGCCATTATAGTTACATTTATTTTGCTATAAATAGTAGCTCCTGATGAGATTTGTTCCCATTAGGAGCTACTTTTATTTAACATATGAGGAGAAATAGCGTCGTCTACGGACGTATGGAACGTTGAATAGTTCCTGAAGTGATCAAAATCGCTGCTACTAAACAGGTAGCAGTACTCAAATTTGCCCTTTTTTGACCACAGCCCTCTCGGAAATCCTTTCCAGAGGCGTCAAACAGCCATAATCCAAAGGTCGCCTCAAACAATTAGCCGGTTAAGAGCGTCCATGACTACTCGCAAAAACTGTACACCAGCATCCAAAGATGTCGAAAAATGTTGACTTTGGATGTTGATGTACATGTTTGGGTCGGTGGGGCTCCTTGGATGGACAGAGTGCGCGTGCTAGAGCAGGTTCTTCTGGACCCACGCGATGATGTCGCTCGACTCGTAGAGTGGCTTGCCGTCGATGAACAGGCAGGGAACCTGGCGTTTTCCGCCGACGGCGATGAGTGTCTGCTCGGCATCGGTATCGGTCGAGATATTGCGCTCGGGAATGGTCACGCCGTTATCGGCAAGGAAACGCTTGACCTTTATGCAATACGGGCAGCCGGTCATAACGTACAGCGCGAGCTCATGATTAGTAGCCATGGGTCTCCAATCGGTTGAGGTTTTGATTGAAATACCCAAAGCCGCCGCGGTCTATGCGCGCGTCAACGACGACTCGATGGCCTGAACTAGAAACGCCGTGGCTCCGGTGCCGCATGGCTTGTCGTAGTAGTCGATAAAGCGCTGATCGGCGAGGTAGCCGTGGGCGAGCCCCAGATAGGCCTCGTCTTGGGGCTCGCTGCCCCAGTTGAGAGCTATCCAGCGGTGATGCATCGCGACGAGCTTGCGAGCCTCGCTTCCATCCGCATCGCCGTCGCCCATGGCAATCGAGAGCTGACCCAGAATAGCGCGTTCAAGTTCCTTCATGTCGTTCCATGTCTGAGGATTCATGTCCAGTAACGTTTCGTTTGCTGCATCGATAGCCTCATCGCCATAGCGCGACCGCGCCTCGGCACCGTAGCGCTCCTCGTTTTCCTGCACGGTGTGCCAGCGCTCCAGCTGTGGCAGCACGGCTCCCATGAGCGAGACGGCTTCGTCGAGCGACATACCGGTGTTTTGTGCCAGCCGCGGGGCACAATCTTCAATCATCGCCTCCATGGTGGTGTCGTAGGTGTACTTACCGTGGTCGTAGCACCACTTGCAGTAATGGTCGGTCGTGGCGCCCGTGGCGTCGGTGCCGCAGTCGTCGGGCGTGAGTATCATGCCGCAGCTCTGGCAATAGCGCTCGGGCATTTCGAGCAGATGAGACAGGGGCTCGCCGGTCACGGCGGCGATGAGCTTCATCATGTCGATGCCCGGTGTGACCTCGCCGCGTTCCCAACGGCTGACGGCTTGGCGTGTGACGAAGAGCTTGGTGGCGAGCTGCTCCTGGGTAAGGTGATGGACGCGACGGACAGCAATGAGCTTTTCTGCAAAGGCCATAGCGGTTCCTTTCTGCTGGTTGATGGCTTAAGCATACGCGGCAGCAGGTGCCCTTCCAAGCAACCGTTGGTTGCACGACGGGGAACCGCGGCGAAGAATTGCGCGCAACGCCCCACACCTCCATGCCGTACAATGACCGGCATGGAACCTATTGCACACATACATACCGATCTGCCGCAGAAGTTTGGCATTCCGCGCAACAGCTTTTTGGCGCCCCATCTGCAGGGACGCATCGTGTTTGAGCCGGAATTTGCCTCCAGTGCGGCGGTCGAGGGTCTGGACTCCTTCTCTCACCTATGGCTGCTGTGGCGCTTCGAAAACGGAACGCCCGGCGGCACGGCTAAGGACATAGCTGCCGATGCCAAGACGCAGGACAGGTCCGGCACCAACGCAAAATGGTCGAAAACCGTGCGCCCGCCGCGGTTGGGTGGAGCCAAGCGCGTGGGCGTGTTTGCCACGCGCAGTCCGTTTCGCCCTAATCCCATCGGTCTTACCTGCGTCAAGCTCGATCGCGTCGAGCTCACCGACAATGGTCCCATCATCCATGTGCTGGGGGCCGACCTGCGTGACGGCACGCCCATCTACGACATTAAGCCCTATATTCCATTTGCCGACTGTCACCCAGATGCGACGGGCGGCTGGATTGAGGGTACTCCGTGGCAAGAGCTCGACGTCGAGTTCCCACAAGCGCTTCAAGACACAGTCCCAAGCGCAAAGCTCCCCGGCCTGGTCGAGGTCCTGCGCCAAGACCCGCGCCGCGCGGGCAGCAAGCACGAGCCAAACCGCGTCTATCATCTGGCCTATGCCGGGCTCGACATATCTTTTACGGTCGATAAAACCCAGCTAACCGTAGTCGCCGTCAACGACGCGCGAGACTAACCAGCCATTCGTCCGCACCCGTCAAATTAAGCGCCAAACCCCATGCCAAAATCGCCCGTGCTGGTGGACAATAACGCCTACCAAAACAATCACTTTGCACGGGGGCTCAGCATGAAATACGACTTTAGCTCGCTTATCGACCGCCACGGTATGGACTCCATAGCCGTTGACTCCTGGGGCGAGATCCCCGGTATGGCTCCGAACGCACCCGACGAGGGCTTCGACCGCATTCCCATGTGGGTGGCCGACATGAATTTTGCCACGGTGCCCACGGTCCAGGAGCATATCATTCATCGTGCCCAGCACCCCATGTTTGGCTATTTCAATCCGCGCCCCGAGTATTTCGACCGCATCATCGAATGGCAGAGCCGCCGCAACGGCGTTGAGGGCTTGGCGCCGGAGCATATCGGCTACGAAAACGGCGTGCTGGGCGGTGTCGTGTCGACGCTGCGCGCGTATGTCCAGCCAGGCGATGCGGTGCTGGTCCATAGCCCCACCTACATCGGCTTTACCAAGTCTATCGAAGCCGCGGGCTATCGCATTGTCCACAGCCCGCTTAAGCTCGACGACCAGGGCGTGTGGCGCATGGACTTTGAGGACATGGAGTGCAAACTCACCCAAAACCACATTCATGCCGCGGTGTTCTGCTCACCGCACAATCCCTGCGGCCGCGTATGGGAGCGTGACGAGATCGAGCGCGCCATGGACATCTATCGCCAGCACGATTGCGTGGTGATCTCGGACGAGATTTGGTCCGATATCATCCTGCCGGGACACAAGCATATCCCGACGCAGTCGGTGAGCGAGGATGCCCGCATGCGCACGGTTGCCCTCTATGCGCCGAGCAAGACGTTTAACCTGGCGGGTCTGGTCGGCAGCTACCACATCATCTACAACGAGACGCTGCGCGACCGCGTGTGCGCCGTGTCCAACAAGACTCACTACAACGAGATGAATGTCCTCTCGATGCACGCGCTTATCGGTGCCTACCAGCCGCAAGGCTACGAGTGGGTGGACGAGCTCAACCAGGTGCTTGCCGGTAATATCGAGTACTTCTGCACGTATGCAGAAAAACACTGGAAGGGCGTCGCGTTTTCACGTCCGCAGGGCACGTACATGGTGTTTCTGGACTGCACCGAGTGGTGCCGCGAGCATGGCCGCGATATTCAGTGGCTGCTCGACGAGGGGGCGCGCGTGGGCGTGGGGTATCAGGACGGCCGTCCGTTCCACGGGCCCTGCCACATTCGCGTGAATCTGGCGCTGCCGCCTTCGCGCGTAAGGGAAGCGTGCGACCGCCTGGACCGCTACGTTTTTAATACGCGGTAAGTGTGCGCTGAATGCAGGGCCTTCTGCCAAGTCGGCTGGAAGGCCCCGCATGGTAAAACGTCTGTAACCATTGGACGCTCGAGTGGTTTCGTTTGGTATTATCTTTAGCCATTTCAGTCTGTAAACAGGATCTTCTGGAGCTCGATGAAAAGACCTCGCTGCTCGGTGTCCATATCGTTGTTTGTCGCGCTTGCAGTGGCGAGTGCCTTTGTCGTAGCGATAGCCGGCTGCTCCGGGTCGAATGGCAGAGCCTCGGTGTCTGCATCAAAAGGCCCGGACGCCACGCAGGTAAAGGACGACGGCCTTAAGACGCTCAACGTCGGCAGCGACCTCTATCCACCGTTTGTATATACCGATGAGTACGGCGATATCGTTGGCCTGGACGTCGAGATATTAACCGAGGCTTTGGCCCGCATTGGTTACAAGCCAAAATACCAGATGATCGATTGGGAAAAGAAGAAAGAGCTGCTGGCGAGCGGCGAACTCGATTGTGTCATGGGCAGCTTTAGTATGACGGGTCGCGAAAACGAATATCGTTGGGCCGGCCCGTACCTTGCGAGCCGCCAGGTGGTCGCGGTCGATCCCCAGAGCGATATCTACACGCTTGCCGATCTTGAGGATAAGATCGTGGCGGTTCAGTCCACCACCAAGCCCGAGGGCATTTTGCTCAATCGCACAAATGAAAGCGTTCCGCAGATCAAGGAACTCTACTGCTTTTCGGACCGTTCATGCCTGAACCCGGCGCTCGTCGAAGGCCTGGTCGACGCCATCGCCGCGCATGAGTCCTTGCTGCTCACCTACGAAAAAGACTATGGCGTAACGTATCGCATTTTGGATGAGCCGCTGCTAGAGGTTGGTTTGGGCACCGCTTTCGATATCAACGATACGCGCGGCATCGACGTCAAGCTCACTCATGCCTACCAAGAAATGCTTGCCGATGGCACCATGGAACGCCTGGTGTCAAAGTACTTCGATGACCCTTCGCCATTTTTGAATGTGGAGGGTCTGTCATGATCGATGTGCCTGACCACGCCGCTCAGGAGCGGGGCAATCGTTCGGCAGGGGCATGGCTCCTTGTCGCTCTGCTGGGGATAGTGCTCTCGGTTGTTGCCGGCATGATGAGCTACGGTTACATGACGGCCCAAGCCGAGCAGCGCTTTGCCGACGTTGTCGATTACGTGGCGACGCAGAGCCTTTCCTACGATGCATTCAATAGCGCCTATACGACCAAAAACCTGATACGCGTTATGGAAATTGCCGGAGAGGCTGCCCGCGATATGGAGCGCGACGGTTCGGTGGATAACGCCATGCTGGAGCAATATGCCGACCAGTTCAACGTGAGCGCACTGATCGTGACGGACGCATCGGGCAATTTGGTGTCTGAGTCCTCGACGGATGGCGTGGGCTACGAGTCGCTTGCTACGTATCTCAAGGAAGCACCCGTGCTGGAGGTGGCAACTCATCCGCTTAAGTCCTATACCGCCCGCATCACGCTTGCGGATGATTCGGTCGCAGACATTGGCTGCGTGACTCGGCAGGATGGCGAGGGCATCGTTATCGCGGTAAGGCATCAGAGCGCGAAGGCGGTTGCAAGCAATACACTCAAACTGCAGAGTTTGCTCGAAGGCTATGAAACCATCGATAGCGGCAATATCGTGATCGAAAGCGACGGCAAGGTCGTTGCGACCAATGCCGTTGAACCCACTGTATTGGGCGTATTCGATCTGCCTGCGACGGACGTCTTCATTGTCGACGGTATTAAGGATCGATGCCTGGCCGGTAAGGTCAAATTGATTAACGCCGACGGCGAGTGGTATTTGGGCACATTTGGAAAAGCGCACAAATTCTATGTGTACACCTATGCTCCGGCGCGGCGTTACTTTGAGGTTGTCGCGGCTGTTGCTGCCGGCGTGCTGGCGCTCTACAGCGGTGTTATAGCCGTTGTTGTGATGGTGCGTCGCCGCGCTGATCGTCGACGTTTGACGGACTTGCTGCAGCAGGAGCGCGACTATGGCGACAAGCTGGCAAAGGCAGCGCGTGAGGCCTCGTCTGCCAACTCTGCAAAGACGGAGTTTTTGCGCCGCATGAGCCACGATCTGCGCACGCCCATCAACGGCATTCGCGGCATGGTCGAGGTTGGCGATGCCAATGCGGACAATCTGCAAAAGCAGACTGAGTGCCGCTCAAAAATCTGGACGGCATCGGGACTGCTGCTCGACCTCGCCAACGAGGCACTCGATATGAGTCGCCTGGAGAGCGGGCAGGTCGACCTGAACCTCGTACCCACAAATTTGGTGGCACTCAACTGTGAAGTGCGCGATATTCTGGAGCGCCAGGCCGAGGAGCGTCTGGTGACAATTATCTGCGACCAGCAGACGCTTGATCATCCCTATGCGCGGGTGAGCGTGACGCACCTCAAGCGCTTGTTGCTCAATATTGCCGGCAATGCCGTCAAGTACAACCGCCAGGGCGGCTATGTTCGCCTGGTGTGCCGCGAGGTGGAGCCAGCGGATGGCGTCCCCGTCTATGAATACACGATCGCCGACAACGGTATTGGCATGAGCGAGGAGTTCCAACAGCACCTTTACGATCCGTTTTGCCGAGAGGAGCAACAGGTGGAAGGCGCTTCATCGGGAACTGGCCTGGGCGCGTCTATCGCAAAACAGCTGGTCGAGCTTATGGGCGGAACCATGAGCTTTACGAGCGTCTTGGGGCAGGGGACGACGTTTACCATCCGCCTGCCGTTTGAGAAATGCAAGAGCTCCGAGATTCCTCAGGCAGTTCGTGTGGATGCGGGCGATGGTGATGCGCTCCAGGGCTTGCGCGTTTTGCTCGTAGAGGATAACGATCTGAATGCCGAGATCGCGCAGTTTACGCTCAGCCGTGCCGGTGCCGTCGTGACGCATGCTAAGGATGGCGAGTCTGCCGTTGAGGCGTTTGCCGCGAGCGCACCGCACGAGTACGACGTGGTGTTGATGGACATCATGATGCCCGGTATCGATGGCCTTGAGGCCACGCGTCGGATTCGAGCACTCGATCGCGAGGATGCCGCGACTACGCCGATTATCGCCGTGAGTGCCAACGCCTTTGCCGACGACCGCAGGCTTTCGCGTGAGGCGGGCATGGACGCGCACCTGAGTAAACCCGTGAGCTCGCAGGAACTTGTTGAGGCGCTTGCGCACATAGCTGCCGACGCTTTATAAGCATATGGCCCGGTTCCAAGGTGGGTTGGAACCGGGCCATATTGCTATTTGTGGGTTTTGCTTTTGAGGCTTACTTTTCCTGAATCTGCTTGCCGCAAAGATGCTCAATCGTAATCTCGTAGAGCTGGACGCCCTTAATGTCCTTGGCGATTTCCTCTTCGACTTCCTCGGCAGAAGGGTAGTACTTAAGCGCGAGCTGGCGGACTTTATCCTCGATAAACGCGGGGGTGTCATTCGCCAGGCGACAGCGGCCAAAGACGACGGTGCTCATAACGTAGGGAGCCCAGTCGCCGTCCTTGTACCACTCGTTGCCGTAAACGGTAAAGCAGACCTTGTCGTCGCGCTTGAGTGCGTCGACCTTGTGGCCAGCCTTGGCGCCATGGAAATAAATCCTGTCGTGCTCGGCGTCAAAGAAGTAGTTGACGGGAATGGCGTACGGGTAGCCATCGTCGCCGTTGACGGTAAAGACGCCGCGCTTGCAGGTAGCGAGCAGTTCGCGCGCTTCCTCGTCAGTGATGGCGCGTTTCTTTCGACGTAAGGGCCTAAACATCGTTGGCTTCCTTTCTGGTCGTGCGTGGTGGTTGAGCACAAACTATAGCGAAACGGATCCGTTTTTCTTGATGCGGGCGAGTATGTTTTTGAGTTTGTTAAAGTCGAGCGGTTTGGACAGATGGGCGTTCATGCCGGCGTCGTGTGCCGTCTGGGCGTCCTCGGCAAAGGCGTTGGCGGTGAGCGCGATGATGGGGATATCGGCTGCATCGACCTTCTCGCTCAGACGAATCGCGCGGGTCGCCTCGTAACCATCCATGCCCGGCATCATAATGTCCATCAGGATCGCATCGAAGCTGCCGGCGGGACGGTCAACGTATAGGTCGACCGCTTCGTTGCCATCGGCGGCGCGAGTTACAACAATGCCTTCGCTTTCGAGCAGCGCCTGGGCAATCTCGGCATTGAGCTCGTTATCTTCTGCCAAAAGAACGTTCATGCCGGCAAGCGAGCAGCTGTCTGCTTGCTCGTCCGCGCGTTCCCTTGCCCGAGGGTTCTTGTCGATATCGAGCGGAATCTGGACGTTGAACGTACTCCCCACGCCAACCTCACTCGAAATCTCAATCGTGCCGCCCATCAGTTCAATAAGCGACTTGACGATTGGCATGCCCATGCCGGTTCCTTGGAACTTGCTGCGCGCATCGTCACCTTCTTGGGCAAACGGCTCATAGATATGCTTTAAAAACTTGGGAGTCATACCAATGCCGGTATCCGAAACGCTAAAGCAAAAGAGCGCGCGCCCGTTATCGAGTGGCTTGGTCTTTGAACTAAAGGCGACGGAGCCGCCGTGCTTGTTGTACTTAATGCTGTTGTCTAACAGGTTGATCATGATCTGTCGGATATGGGTGGGACTGCCGATCATGTATGGCCCCGTGGCGTACGGCAGACTATTGTCCTGCATGGTGATGCCGTTACTGGACGCGCGGAGCTTGCACAGAACCAGCGTATTGTCACAGAGCTCTTTGAGGTTAAAAGGCGCATGCTCCAGTGTTAGCTTGCGGTCTTCGATTTTGCCCATCTCGAGGATGTCGTTGATCAGCGAGAGCAGGTGATTGGCGGCAACGCGCGCCTTGGCACGGCTCTCGCGGGCGACCTTGATATCGCCTTCCTTCAATTCCTCGATCTCGATAAGGCCCAGGATACCGTTGAGCGGCGTACGGATGTCGTGGCTCATGCGCGTGAGGAATGCCGTCTTAGCGGCGTTGGCAGCATCGGCTTTCTGCTGTTCTTTCTGCGCGCGGTGAAGCGACCAGACAAGGATGACGATGCCGGTGAGCAAAATGCAGATGACGACTGCCGCAATGACGATGCGGTTGCGGTAGAGAAGTCGAAACGCATCCGATTCTTGCGCCGAGTACGATGTGGGGGAATAACTGCTTGCAGAGAGCGATTCGCCAGCATTGACGATGCCCTTATTAATGATTCCCAACAGCACGGGCTTGCCGCGCGAAATCAAACACGATAGCTGTGCCGTGTCGGTGAGCTCCTGTGTTTGGAAATCCTCGATATCGTAGGTGTCGCGGATGGTTTTCAAGCGCGTGCTGGGGACAATGATGCAACTTGCCTCCCCCTTATTGAGGGCTTCGCGTGCCTCGTTGTCATTCGGATACTCGGTTACCTTTGCGTCGGGGAATAGGTTTGCGAGCTCAAAACGGTTGACGATCGCGTCTGCTGTGCAAGCGATGTTCTTAAGGTCACTGTTCAGGTTGCTGCTGCTGTGAATGGCGGCTAGGGAAACCGTTCCCATCGGGTTTGACAGGATGACCCCTGCCTGCTCGGCAAGCCAGTAGTCGCGAAACAACGGTAGGGCGACATCGATGGTCCCTGTGGAAAGGGCTTTGGTCATTTGCTCGTTGTTCGAGAACGCTACTGTTGCAACCGTAATGCCAAACTTGTCGTGCAACGTCGTTGCAAGCGAGGCGAGCGACCCTTCCATTTCGCCGTCGTCATTTTGCGTGCAGTAGGGGAGTTTGTTTTTAAGATAGCCGATCGTGATGGTGTTGTCGTTTGCTTTGAGCCAGGAGCGCTCGGGGCCGGTGAGCGATGATGAGCCGCTGTTTTGGGCCGAGTAATTCGCCTTGACCTCGTCGTTATAGCGTGGGTTGACGCGGGCGATTGCCGTCATGGCGGCATTGATATCGTTCATCAGGTCGGGGCGGCTTTTGGGGACGGCAAAATAGTAGTCACTCGAGCCAACGTAGAACATGGGCGATGCATCGGGCGACGAGATGGTGTCGTTCATGATGACGGCGTCGACTTCGTCGTTTGCGAGTGCGTCAAAGAGCATGGAGCCTCCGTCATACTCCCTGTATGTGCAGGTGATTCCTTCGTTGGCGAGCCACTGCTGGCCAACGAAGGTTTGCATAACACCGGAGTTGCAACCGATGGTAAGGCCCTGGAGCGCTTGGGGGTCACCCTTGGCCAGGTCGTCGCGATCGGGCTTGGCGTAGATGTAGTAGCGCTCGGCGCCCTCGGGGTTCGAGGAGAAGAGCAGCTTTTGGGCGCGTTCCTCGGAGTAGGAGATGTTGGGCATGAGGTCGATTTCGCCCGCCTCGAGCATGTCCATAAGCTCGGTGAAGGTGCCGGAGACGTATTCGTATTGCCAGCCCGGCGTGTAGTATGACAGCGTCTGCAGGTAGTCATAACCCCAGCCCGAGAGACGCTCGCCGGGGGTGCCGTCCTGGAAGCCTTCGTTGTTGATAAGCCAGCCAACGCGGACCGTCTTGACCTGCTGGTCAGAGTCGGCGGCAAAGGCGGGGACGGGTATGACGGCGCTCAGCACGGCGAACGCAGCAAGCGCGACGGCCAGGGTGCGACATATAACTGAACGAAGGACAGCGGAAGCTCTCACGTGCAATCCTAACGAATCGAGACAATACCGCATAAGGATACCAGCTCAGCCTGCCCAGTCGGCCGCCGCACCGCTAAACGGTCCCGTCCGGCAGTTGGGGACAGTCCCTTTCTGCCGGCACAAAAGGAACGTCCCTAACTGCCGGTTGCCTAACTGCCGGTTGTGGGACAATACCGAGCAAACGTGATTGGGCGTCTGGGGAAAAGGGGTCGCGATGAAAAAGCTGAGGACGCTTGCCGATGTTTTGCGCCAGGCCGGTTTCGTGCGTATCACGGGCCTGTTCCTCGTCTTCTATCTGCTGTGCTCGACGGCTGTCTGGCTGTCCGAGCCCACGACCCTTACGTTTGGCGATGGTCTCTGGTTTAGCTTTGAGACCGTCTCGACCATCGGCTTTGGCGATATCCCGGCCGAAACGCCGGTCGCCCGTGCTATTACCGTCGTCCTGAGCGTCATCAGCATCTTCTACATTGCCATGCTCACGGGTGTGGCGGTGAACTACTGCAATACGCTCATCAAGCTGCGCCAAAAGGACACCATGGCGCGCTTTATGGACGATCTGGAGCATTTGGAAGAGCTCGATCGTGACGAGCTCGCCGACCTGTCGCGCCGTGTGCGCGAATATCGCCGACGCCAACGCTAGAACGGGCGCCGCGCGTCACGACGAGGGGGACTGAATATGAATATCACGGTATACCTGGGCGCCAGCGTCGGCAATGACCCGGCGTTTCTGCCTGCGGTGCAAGAGCTGGGCAACTGGATTGGCTCCAACGGGCACGCGCTGGTATACGGCGGGTCCAAGCCGGGCCTGATGGGCGCGCTCGCCGATAGCGTACTCGAGGCAGGTGGACACGTGACGGGCGTTGAGCCGAGCTTTTTTATAGAGGCCGAGTTTCAGCACGACGGCATCGATGACCTCATCGTGACGAGCGATATGGCCGAGCGCAAAGCCAAGATGATTGAGCTCGGTGATGCGTTCATCGCCTTTCCCGGCGGGACGGGCACGCTCGAGGAGATTGCCGAGGTCATGTCCGCGGTGTCGTTGGGGCACCTGAGTGCTCCGTGCATCCTGTATAACCTTGACGGTTACTACAACGACCTCAAGGCGCTGCTCGGGCACATGATTGATAAGGGGCTTTCGAGCCCGAGGCGCCAGCACGGCATCTACTTTGCCGACGATTTGCGCGAGATTGTCTCGATTATCAACGGATAAGTCTTGAGCCTGCCCCACTATGACTCCCAATGGTGCCGTTTGTGGCGCAGATGGTTGGCTTGTCTGGGCAACGCTCGCTCTACAATAAAACATAACTATGTCGACTTTGACCGCGGGAGGACCCGATGGACAACCTTGCCAAACCCACAAACCGCGTGCTGTTTTTAGTTAGCGTTGCCGTGACCGGTGCGTTCGCAGGTGCCGCGGTCTGGCTGTTCTTTTTTGCGATGGAGCACGGTATCGACTATCTGTGGACCGAGATCCCCCACATGCTGGGCGCGGCGTCGCCCGAACTCGCCAGCGGCCCGTTCGGTTTTCTGCCGTATCCGTTTTTCGTCTGCCTGCTGGGCGGCCTGCTGATCGGCCTGTACGAAAAGCTTACGGGCACCAAGACCGACGACCTCAACCAGGTGATGGCTAAGGTTAAGCAAGACGGGCGCTACCCGTACGACAACCTGGGCAAGCTTTCGCTCGCGGCATTGCTGCCGCTGCTGTTTGGCGGAAGTATTGGACCGGAGGCCGGCCTGACCGGCGTTATCGCGGGTCTGTGCAGCTGGGTCGGCGACCGCATGCGCCGCTTTGGCGCCGAGTTCAGGGAGCTCACGCTGTTGGGCACCCAGGCCGCGCTGACGGCGCTCTTTACCGCGCCCGTCTTTGGCTTTGTGGCGCCGCTCGCCGGTAGCGCCGACGGCCAGGGCGAAGACGCCGGCGATGGGTCCGCGTCCGGCGAGATCACCATCAAGCTGCCCAAGGCACAGAAGACGGTGGTCTACGGTATCGCGATCGCTGGCGGTCTGGGCACCTACCTGCTGCTCGGCCAGGTTATGGGCGGCGGCATGGGCATGCCCAGGTTCGAGGCCGCCGAGGTGGGCAACCTGGAGCTTGCCTGGCTCATCCCGCTGGCGTTGGTTGGCACCGTTTGCGGCTGGCTGTACTTTGTCTCGGAGCACGCGAGCGAGGCGCTGTCCCATGCAATAGGGGAGCGTCCTGTCGTCAAGGCCATGCTGGCCGGTCTGGCGCTCGCCATCTGCGGCACGGTCTTGCCCTACACCATGTTTGCCGGCGAGACCCAGGCCGATGTACTTATGGAGACCTACCTCACCATTCCCGCCGGCGTGCTTATCGCGACCGGTCTTGTTAAGGCCATGCTGACGCCCGCCCTCATCAACCTTGGTTGGCGCGGCGGCCACTTCTTCCCCGTTATCTTCTCGGGCGTAAGCCTGGGCTATGGCCTTGCCATCCTCACCGGCGCAGATCCGGTCTTTTGCGTCGCCGTCTGCACGGCATCGACGATGGGCGCCGTCATGCGCCAGCCTGTCATGGTTGTGGGCCTGCTGCTTATGTGTTTCCCACTCAAGGGTATCGTCTGCATGATCATCGCCGCAGCCATTGCCGCTGGCATTCCACTGCCCAAGCCGCTGCGCAAGTAGCGCGGCAGCGCGCGGTCAGTACAAACATCTCAAGTCCGGTGCGGGCGCTGTGTCACGGATTTGCGGGTGGACTGGATTTCGTTCGGTATCGGCGCTACTTCCAAATTGCAAGCGCGGCGGTGCCCAGTACGATGAGGACGAGACCGATGGCGCTGCGGCGGGAGAGTTTTTCGTTGAATGCCAGGCGCGCAAATAGCACCGATACGACAATCGATAGTTTGTCGATCTGCACCACGACACTCACCTGGCCTGCAGCGATGGCATAGTAATAGAGCAGCCACGATGCTCCAGTCGCGATGCCCGATGTTGCGAGAAATGTGAGTTCGCGCCGGTCAACGTGCGCGACCTGCTCCAGTTTTCCCTTGGCTGCCACGATTGCCCATGCCATAACCAGTACCACGCAGGTGCGGATTGCCGTGGCCAGGTTTGACTCGACGCCTTCGATGCCGATCTTGGCGAGGACGGAGGTGAGTGCCGCGAACACGGCGGCGCCGAGGGCGTAAGCGAGCCAGGTTCGGTCTTGCTGCTGCTCGGGTTCGGCGGACTGCTTCTTCTCGATCATTAAAAACGTGCCGAGGGTGATGACAGCGGTTCCCACGAGCTTAACCGCAAGGTTGCTCGTCTCGTCAAAAAGCGCGATGGCGACCAGCGCGGCGAGCACGGTGCTCATCTTGTCGACCGGTACGACCTTATTGACATTTCCGATGCTCAACGCCTTAAAGTAACAGATCCACGAAGCACCGGTAGCGAGTCCCGAGAGGACGAGAAAGAGCCAGGATCTGGGTTCGATGCTGCCAATGGTTCCAATGGATCCAGAAATGCCCGCCATTACCCAGGCGAAAACGAGCACCACGCAGGTGCGAATGGCCGTCGCGACATCGGAGTCGGTCTGCTTGATGCCGCATTTGGCCAAGATGGATGTGATGCCGGCAAAGAATGCTGACGCAAATGCTGCGACAACCCACGACACGGGTGCGGTGCCTCCTTGGATAATGGGTTTATCCTGCGAGTTTTATGGACATGAGGATACCGCCCCGCCATGAAGGTTTGATATGGCCGCGGCGAGACGGGGGTTATGTTCCGGGGAGCCATTTGGTGAAGGCTCGAATTGTCGATATGCTGTCGACTTCTCTTTGGTTTCCAAGATCTAAACGGCATGCTTCGAAGGGCGGCGGCGTTGTTGCTGCTTCGTCTTATCTAGTAAATGAGGTGGGGTGCCGCCCAAGTCCTTTAGCTGTCGATTACAGATCGCGTGCTCGATAGACCTTGGTGCTGACGGTGCAGCTGATTGCACATAGCGCGAGGGCCAGTACGGCAATTCCTGCGCACAGACCGCCAAGGACGGCAGGATCGGGATTCGCTCCGGCAATCGACATGAGCCAGTTGCTAATGGGGTTGGAAGAGCTCAGCATTGCCATGGTACCGCAGCCCATCAGGGCAAACAGGCCGACGGAAAGGCGCAGCGCCTCCATGTGTCCAAATCGAAAGAACAGCGGCTGTGCCAAAAACACCATCATGAGGGAGATGAGCATCGATGCGGCGGAGGCTATTGTGATCTCAAAGACGGTCTGTCCCGTCGAGGGAATGCCCGTGTGACCGAAGAACGGAAGGGCGATGATGTTCAAAAGCACGGCGGCGCATGCCATGACGGCCGAGAAAGCAATAATGCACAGGTAGCGTGCGCAGATGATGTCTTTGCGCGAGAACGGCAGCGTTGCCCGATAGCGCTCCCAACCGTTTTGGTTATCGTAGCCAGCCAGTGAGTTCATGATTATGATGGGTGACATGGCGCTGACCGCGCAGGCGCCGGCGCTCATACCGGAATCGCCGTCCGATGCGTTGGCAAGGGTTAGCACGACGAAGATGAACAGGCCGACGCCCGCAATGCTCGGGATGAGCGTGCGAGCGATGGCGAGCTCGGACATAAAGGCGCGTTTCATTTTGAAGCCCCTTTCAGCGTGAGGCGAAGATAGTCGTCAATGGTTACCCGATCGCAGGGAATCTCGGGAAAGGCCTCGAGCGTTTCGCGACGGTTGGGCACGAGCACGTCCACGCTGTAGGCGTGGCGGGCGGCATGGGCACCTTTGACGCAAGCCATAAGCTCGGCGGCCTGCGCTTGGGTGCAGTGGGCGATGCCGGCTCGGTCGGTAATGTCCTCGCGCGGCAGGTCAAACACAATCGAGCCGTTATCGATGCAGATGACGCGGTCGGCGGCGCGATCGAGGTCGGACGTAATGTGGCTCGAGAGCAGCACGCTGTGCTGGCCGTCGGCGACAAAAGCAAGCAGCTCATCGAGCAGTTCCTCGCGCGCCATGGGATCGAGGCCCGCGGTGGCTTCGTCCAAAAGGAGTAGCTTGGCATTATGGCTGAGTGCACAGGCAAGCTGCAGTTTCATGCCCATGCCGCGGGAGAGGTTCTTGACCTTTGTCTTGGGATCGAGGCCAAATCGGTCGATGAATCCGGCGAACGTTTTGCGGTCCCACGTGGGGTACGCCTGACCTACGAGTGCCTCGATCTGGCCCACCTTGAGCGTTGAAGGGAAGGGGCACGTGTCCAGGACGAGACCGACGCGGGAGCGCAGGCAGCGCTGTGTCTCATCGGGCGCGTCGGCGCCACAGCGCTGCCCAAACAGGCGCACCTCGCCGGCATCGAGCTTGATAAGCCCGAGCGCGGCGCGAATGGTCGTTGTCTTGCCGGCACCGTTAGCGCCCACAAAGCCAACAATCTGGCCGGGCTCCACGGCGAGCATGACATCACGCAGCGAAAAACGGTCGCTCACGCGGCGTGAGACACCTTTGAGTTCTAACAAGTTTTGCATGGTATAGCCTTTCTTGCAGATGGCTACTGCATGGTTTCGGGGGCTACCAGGTCGAGCATCTCGTGCAGTTTGTCGCGCGTGACGCTCAGGGCTTCGGCTTGTTCTGCCGCCTGCGTAAGCAGCTCTTCGATATGGCAGAGCTGGTTTTCACGCAAGAGTTCTTGGTTGCCGTCGGCAACAAAGCAGCCCTTGCCCTGCACGGTACAGATAAACCCGAGCTGCTCCAGATCGGCGTAGGCGCGCTTGGTGGTGATGACGCTCACGCCCAGGTCGCTCGCGAGTGCGCGGATGCTGGGGAGTTTGGCTCCCGCAGCGAGCGTGCCCGAAAGGATTTGAGCTTTGACCTGCGAGGATATCTGCTCGTAGATGGGCTTGTCGCTCGAATTGGATAGGATAATGTCCACAGCGGCTCCTTAGCTGTTGGGCTACACGTGTATATAACCGGTAGGCACAGTATATATACACTATGCACAGTTACGCAAGAGACAAATTCGGATTAAGCCGGCTACCCAGACCCCAACTGATGAATTTGTCCTGATAGGTGCCCTATGGCGAGGTTTCACGGCTACAATAGGGCAGTTACATCGACGTAATGCATATAGAACGCAAGAAAGGATCCGCATGGCAAGCCTGTCGGATGAAATCTCGTCGCGCCGCACATTCGCGATCATCAGCCACCCGGACGCCGGTAAGACCACGCTTACCGAGAAGCTGCTGCTCTATACCGGCAGCATCCAGACTGCCGGCTCGGTCAAGGGCAAGAGCTCGGCCAAGCATGCTGTCTCGGACTGGATGGACATCGAGAAGGAGCGCGGCATCTCCGTCACCTCCTCGGTGCTGCAGTTCACCTATAACGGCGCCTGTGTCAACATTCTCGATACCCCCGGCCACCAGGACTTCTCGGAGGATACCTACCGTACCCTTATGGCCGCCGACGCTGCGGTCATGGTCATCGACGGCGCCAAGGGCGTCGAGGCCCAGACCAAAAAGCTCTTTAAGGTCTGCACACTGCGTCACATCCCCATCTTCACCTTTGTGAACAAGCTCGACCACGAGGCTCGCGATCCGTTTGAGCTCATGGAAGAGATCGAGAACGTTCTGGGCATCAATACGTATCCCATGAATTGGCCGATCGGCAGCGGCCGCAACTTCCGCGGCGTGTTCGACCGTCAGACCCGTCGTGTCATTGCCTTTGAGGGCGATGGCCACGCCAACGCCACCAAGAAGGTCGCCGAGGTCGAGGCCGAGCTGGGCGATCCTTCTATGGACGAGCTCATCGGCGAGGAAAACCATAAGAACCTGATGGACGACATCGAGCTGCTCGATGGCGCCGGCGATGAGCTCGACTTGGATGCCGTGGCCTGCGGCAAGCTGAGCCCGGCGTTCTTTGGCTCGGCGCTCACCAACTTTGGCGTGGAGCCCTTCCTCAAGGAGTTCCTGCGTCTGGCCCCGACGCCGCGCGCCTATACCGATACGCTCACCAACGAACCGGTCGATCCCTGCCGCGACGACTTTAGCGGCTTCGTGTTTAAGATCCAGGCCAACATGGACAAGAACCACCGCGACCGCATCGCCTTTGTGCGCATTTGCTCGGGTAAGTTCGAGCGCGGCATGGATGCCTTTCACGTGCAGGGCAACCGCAAGCTTAAGCTCGCCACGGGCACGTCGATGATGGCCGACGATCGCGCCATCGTGGACGAGGCGTACGCGGGCGATATCGTGGGCCTGTTCGACCCGGGTATCTTTAGCATCGGCGACACCGTGTGCTCCGGCAAGCGCCACGTGCAGTATCCGCAGATCCCGACGTTTGCCCCCGAGATGTTCGCTCGCATTACGCAGGTCGACACGCTCAAGCGCAAGCAGTTCGTCAAGGGTATGGAGGAGCTTGCCCAGGAGGGTGCCATCCAGATCTTCCGCGAACTGGGTGCCGGCATGGAGAGCGTCATCGTGGGCGTGGTCGGCGTGCTGCAGTTTGAGGTACTCGAGCGCCGTCTCAAGGCCGAGTACCGTGTTGAGGTTCGTCGCCAGCCGCTGCCCTATACGGACATCCGCTGGATCCAGAACGACCCCGACACTATCGATATCCCGGGCCTTTCGCTCACGCGCGACACGCTGCGTGTCGAGGACATGCGCGGCGGTAAGCTGCTGCTGTTCACGAGCCCGTGGAACGTGGATTGGGCAACCGACCACAACCCCGACCTGATCCTGTCGGAGTTTGGCAACGTAGCCTTTTAACGCATTGGCGCGGTGGTCCTGTGGGGCTGCCGCGCCGTTTGTTTGCCTTATGCCGCGCGAGCGGCTATCATACCCACCGTCGTCTCAAGACCGGGGCGTCCGAGCAGTTCGGGTCCGATATCCTGCTCGTTAAACCTAAAACCAAAGGAGTACATAATGATCAAGAAGGTCATGGAGGACTACAAGGTCCTGTTGCGGAGCATTCCCGCGGCAACGGTTTCGCTGTTTTTCGTGAGTGTCATCATGATGAACCTGCTGGCCAACAAAGAGCTCATCAGCCTGCCGTATCTGGCACTCGATTGCGGCTTTGTGGTGAGCTGGGTCTCGTTTTTGTGCCAGGACATGATCTGCAAGCGCTTTGGCGCCAAGGCATCCATCAAAATCTCTATCCTCGCGCTGCTGGTCAACCTGGCCGTGAGCCTGTGCTTTTGGGCATGCTCGCTCACGCCCGGTATGTGGGGCGCCTACTACGACACCGGCATGATCGAGGTCAACACCGCCCTTAACGCCACCATCGGCGGCACCTGGTACGTGGTGCTGGGCTCTTCGCTGGCAATGCTCGTTTCTGCCGTGGTTAACTCCACGCTCAACCAGTCGCTCGGCCGCATGCTCAAAAAGAATAACTTTGCGAGCTTCGCCTTCCGCTCCTATGTGTCCACGGGTGTTGGCCAGTTTATCGACAACTTGGTCTTTGCCATTGTGGTGAGCCACACGTTCTTTGGTTGGACCTGGGTGCAGGTCCTTATGTGCTCGCTGACCGGCGCTGTTGCCGAGCTGCTGTGCGAGGTTTTCCTGAGCCCCGTGGGCTACAAGGTCGTGCGCGGCTGGGAGCGCGAGAATGTGGGCTCCGAGTACCTCGAGCGCCACGCAACCGCCTAAGGAGCAAGTATGCGGGTTTTGATCACGGGCGCTTCGGGCGGTATCGGAGCCGCATGCGTGCAGCGCTTTTTGGACGAGGGCCACGAGGTCGTGGGCTTTGATCTGCTGCCGGCGGTGATCGAACACGAGCGCTACCGCCATCTGATCGTTGATGTTCGCGAGCCGGACGCGTTTCCAGACGATCTTGAACCCCAGGTGATCGTGAACGTTGCCGGTACGCAGGATTCGGCTGACGACATCGCCGCCAACCTGTATGGCACCATCAACGTGACCGAGCGCTACGCCTTTGCGGGGGAGGGGCTTGCCGCCAAGCCGGCGCCGGCTATCAAATCCGTGGTCAATGTGGGGTCGGCGAGCGGGCATACGGGATCGGAGTTTCCTGCCTATGCTGCCAGCAAGGGCGGCGTTATCGCCTACACCAAGAACCTTGCAAACCGCCTGGCACCGCAGGCCATCGCCAACAGTGTGGACCCGGGCGGCGTTATCACGCCGCTCAACCGTTGCGTGATGGAAGACGAACACCTGTGGAACCAGATTATGGAGCTCACGCCGCTTAAGCGCTGGGCCACCGCCCAAGAGATCGCCGAGTGGATCTACTTTGTGGGCGTGACCAACCGGTTTATGACCGGGCAGAGTCTGCTAATCGATGGCGGCGAGGCCGGCCGCACACAATTTATTTGGCCCGAATAGAAAACGCGCCCGATGGAAAGCCGTCGGGTGCGTTTTTGATGTATCGACTTCTAGCCAAGGCAAGTCCAGTTGACGGGGGTCGAGCCGTGTTGTTCGAGTAGCCGATTGGCTGCCGAGAAGGGACGCGATCCCATAAAAGCAGGGAGTTCTGCCGTGGCGCGGTTGGCCGAAAGCGGCGAGGGGTGCGTGGAGGCCAGGCAGAACTTGTCGGTTGCCTTGCCCGCGTCAGTTGCGACGAGCTTGCCCTCGACCATCTGCTGGGCAAAGCGGCCCCATGCCAAAAAGACTACCGGCTGGGGCAGCTGACAGCAGCGTTCGATAACGTAGTCGGTGAGCGTGCTCCAGCCCAGTTTGGCGTGCGAGTTGGCGGCATGCTCGCGCACGGTGAGCGTAGTGTTGAGGAGCAGGACGCCCTGTTGTGCCCATGGGGTTAGGTCTCCCGTGGCGGGAATGGGACAACCCAGATCGGCTTTGAGTTCCTTGTAAATGTTGCGCAGGCTCGGCGGCAACTTGGTTTGCGTCGCGGGGACCGAGAACGACAGCCCCATTGCCTGGTTGGGTCCGTGATAGGGGTCTTGACCCAAGATGACAACCTTGACCTGGTCGGCCGGCGTGTAGGCGAGGGCATTGAGGATGTCGTCTTGTGCCGGGTAGATAGTCTGCTCGGCACGCAAAAGGGCGATGCGCTCGAGCAGCTGGTTCGTAGTGTCACGTACCGGCTGCGGTGCATCGCCCAACCAAGTTGCTATGTTGCGGTCGCGGGTCGCGGCGTCCATGGGGCTCCTTTACGTCAGATGCTCTGTTTGCATCTATTGTAAAGGCGCACCGGAGACCTTTATGCCGCGGCCGTATGAGGAGTAGTGTCTACGAGACGTGCTCGGGCGCTCCCGCCATGCGAGCCTGTCCATGTGCGCGGAGGAGCGGAAGCTCGACGGTTGCCACCATGACGCCGCTGAGGATGAGTGCAGCGCCAAAGAAGGCGATGGGGCTCAGAACCTCGCCGACCAGGAAGAACGAGAAGACGGCGGAGCAGACCGGCTCGAGCGAGAAGGCGAAGCCGGTGGTCTCGGCGGGCACGTGGGGCTGCACGAGCGTTTGGGTGATAAAGCCGTAGGCAGAGCAGATGAGTGCGAGTGCGACGACGACCACGACCTCGCTGGGCGTGCTGGGAAGTGTGAAACCGCCAAAGACGCATGCGGCAATGCCCGAGAACAGGCCGCCAAAGCCCAGCTGCCAAACGCCCAGGGACAGCGGATCGACTTCTTCGACAAACCGCTTGGCGACAATGATGTGTCCGGCGTAGACAAAGGCGGAGAGCAGCATGATGAGCGCGCCCGGGTTCAGGCTGGTGAAGTCGGCGCCCGAGAGCAGCAACATACCGCAGGTGACGATGGCGGTGCCGACGAGCACTTTGCGCTCGGGGGCGCGGCGCAGCAGGGCGGCGTTGGCAAACGGCACGATCACGACCGTCAGGCTCTGCAAAAAGCCGGCAGTGGAGGCAGAGGTGAGGCTGGAGCCCAGGCACATGCAGGTGAGCTCGGTTGCCATAATGGCGCCGATGATGGCGGCACGGACCATAAGGTCGCGGTTGATGCGGAAAGCGCGCTTGTGGAAGAGCAGCAGGCAGACCACAAAGGCGATGATGCAGCGTAGCGCGACGATGCTCGTGGCGTTCATGCTGTCCATGCCGATCTTCATGAGGGGATACGAAAAGCCCCATGCGACGGGAACGGAAAATGAGAGCGCGATTGCTTTTTTGCGATCCATGGGACTCCTTTTGTTACAGAACGGTTTCGCAAAAAGGATTCTGCTCCCAGATGTGGATGTAGTAAAGCGAATGTATCTTCAGTATGATTAAGAAATACTAATGTATGCAGAAAAAGCCCTGGCAAAACGTTTTACGGCTTCATTGATGTGGAGGCACGATGGCATCGCGGTATCAGATTGTTTGCATGGTGGTCGATCGCGGCAGTCTTAAGGGCGCGGCGGACGAGCTGGGTTATACGCAAAGCGCGGTGAGCCAGGCCGTCAAGGCGCTCGAGCGTGAGCTGGGCACCACGCTTATCGAGCGCGGTAAGCAGGGTGTGTCGCTTACGCGCGATGGCAAACAGTACCTGCCGTATTTGCGACAGATTGTGACTGCCGAGGCTGAGCTCGAGGGCAAGCGCCAGGAACTGCTGGGGCTTTCGTCGACTGATATTCGCATTGCGACGTTTACCAACGTGAGCCGTACTGTGTTGCCGCGCGTGATCCGCGACTTTGGTGCGCTGCACCCGGGCGTACGCTTTACCCTCAAGCAGGGCGATTATACGCGCAACGCTCAATGGGTGCACGATGGCGTGGTTGATTTTTGTTTTACGGCGCGCGGATTTACCACCGGGCTCGAGAAGCGCGTGGTCTATCACGACGAGTTGGTAGCATTGTTGCCGGCCGCGCATCCGCTGACGGCAAAGGAAAAGGTGACACTCGCCGACCTGGCGTCCGAGCCGTTTGTGCTGCTGGATGAGGGCGAACAGAGTCTGGTGCTCGATGCATTTGCGGCGCATGAGCTGTCGCCGCATGTGACGAGCGAGGTCACCGACGACTACACCATCATGGCGATGGTGGAGGAGGGCCTAGGCGTGAGTATGCTATATCGCCGTACCGTTGAGGGCATGCGGGCCGATATTCGCGTACGTCCCATCGTGCATGCTCCCTCGCGCGACGTAGTGGCGGCTTGGCGCAGCTGGGACACCATGCCCATCGCCACGAGGCGCTTTATCGACTATATGAGCTCGCATATTGTCAATTAATGACTGGCGTGGCGTTGAGTGCGGTGTTTAGCGGGCTGTCGCTTTGGCTTGGGTGGCGCGATAGGTGCGTGCCGGGTGGCAGAGTAGTACCGCCACGACCATAAAGAACGCCGTGGTGCCCAGGCTGATGGGGTAGACCATCATGATGTTCGCAAAGGTGCGGAAGTGCGGGAACACGCAGAACACCCAATAGAAGCGGATGCCGCAGACGCAGATCATGGTGATGAGGGCGGGCGTGAGCGAGATACCAAAGCCGCGCAGGTAGCCTGACATGTTTTCGTAGAACATGCTAAAGGCGTACGCCGGGAAGATCGAGCACACGCGGATATAGCCGATCGAGACGATGTTGGGATCGCTGTTGAACAGCGACAAGATCTCACGCCCCAGGCCGACAATAACGATAATTGTGGTGAGCGCGACGATACCGCCTTCGACAAGGCAGACCTTGAGCGTCTTGGTACAGCGGTCGATCTGACGGGCACCGTGATTTTGTCCCACAAAGGTAGTGCAAGCCTGGCTAAAGCTGTTGAGCAGGTTGTAGCACACGTACTCCAGGCTCATGGCGGCGCTCGATGCCGCCATGACCTCGGTGCCCAGGCTGTTGATGGCGGACTGGATGATGATGTTGGCGACGGCAAAGACAGCGCTTTGGATGCCGGCGGGCAGGCCGATCTTAACGATGCGCTTGAGGGCGACGGGGTCGATAGCCAGGTCGCGCGGGGTGACGCGGACGACGGAGTCGGTCTTGAGCAGGCGAATAAAGAGCGTAGCGGCGCTGACGGTGTAGGCGATGGCGGTGGCGATGGCGACGCCCGCGACGCCCCAGTGGAGTACGGGGACAAAGATGAGGTCCAGGCCAATGTTGAGGACGGTGGACACGGCAAGCGCCTGCAGCGGCATGCGGGTGATGCCGACGGAGCGGAAAATCGCGGCCTCAAAGTTGTAGAGCAAAATCGAGGGCATGCTGAGCAAAAAGACACGTAGGTAGAGTGAAGCGAGCGGCATGGTCTCGGCGGGAACGTTGAGCGCGGCGAGCATGGGCTCGGCAAAGACCTCGCCCAGGGCGATGACGACAAAGCCCACGAGCGCCATTAAAATCGAGGTATGGACGGCGCGTTTGACCATGTTCTGATCGTTGCGGCCGATGGCGTTGGCGATGACCACGTTGGAGCCAAGCGACATGCCTATAAACAGGTTGAGCATAAGACTGGTAAGCGGAACATTGGAGCCGACCGCTGCCATGGCGAGGGTTCCCTGGTCGCCCGAGAAGTTACCGATGATGACCGTGGCGATGAGGTTCGACAGCTGCTCCAAGATGCTCGTGGCGGCCACGGGGAAGGCGAACAGGGGGATATTGCGCCACAGCGAGCCGGTGGTCATGTCAATGTGCTTAGATACGGTGTCAGCCATATGCTCTCAATCTCTAATATGCTCTTTCGTGCTTATTTGCGCAGATGATGATACTCCTAATGCAACCAGTCGGCACGTAGGGACGTTCCTTTTCTGCCGGCAGCTGGGGACACTCCTTATCTCTTCTAACTAGTCATTCAAGAACGTCCCCAATGACTAGGCGGGGAAGGCGTGCGACAATGGTGGGCGTTGTGTTGTTCGCGCTAAGGAGTTGCCATGTTGTTGTGTCCCGTTTGCCATGAGCCGTTGGTGGACGACGAGCGTGGTGCTGCATGTGCGGGCGGACACCGGTTTGACCGAGCTCGCGAGGGCTATCTATATCTACTACGTTCGTCCAAGAGCGGCGACTCCATGGGCGATCCCAAGTCGCAGGCACGCAGCCGTCGTGACTTTCTGAACCGTGGATACTATGCGCCGTTGCGCGATGCGATGGTTGAGCTGGTGCGCAAGCAGGTGTCTGGGCGCGCCGCGTTTACGAAAGATCCCATGACGCTGCTCGATATTTGCTGCGGTGAGGGCTACTACACCAGCGCCATGGGCGCGGTGCCGGGCGTGGATGCTTACGGTTTCGACTTGGGCAAAGAGATGGTTCGCCTGGCCGCCAAGCGCGGCGATGCAGCCTATTTCGTAGCCAACATGAAGGATATCCCCGTGGCCGATGGCGCCTTCGATATGGTGACCGAGCTCTTTGCTCCCTTTAACGAGCGCGAATTTGCCCGCGTGCTGGCGCCAGAGGGCTCGCTCTACACCGTGGTGCCGGGCGCCCGTCATCTCTTTGGGCTTAAGGAGGTGCTCTACGACACGCCGTACCTTAACGATGAGAAGCTGCCGAAGACCACCGAGCTCGAGTTAGTCGGAATGCAGCGGGTGTCTGCGAATATTACGCTTCAGACCCAGGCCGACATCGAGGCAGTGTTCCAGATGACGCCGTACTACTACCGTACGCGCCCTTCCGACAAAGAACGCCTGGCAAATTTGGACACCCTTCAAACCGACATCGACTTCATCATCGCCGAGTACCGCCACTAACCTACCAAAAAGGGACAGATTTATTTTGGCAGGTTTTATCTGGGCAAACGTAAAGGGCCGACCGCGGAGATGCGCGATCGGCCCTTTTTAGTTGCTTGGCTGAAACAGAGGTTATGAGAAGCGGGCGCTTACAGGCGGTCCTTGTTCTCGGCCTTAACGGCGTGTGCCTGCTGAACAAAGAACAGGTCGTACACCACGACGACAAAGGCGCCAAAGTTGATGGCGTCGCCGCCAAACGCGGGAAGCGTAAGCACCGCTTGGGCAAGCGTGGCGACCGCGGCAACAATACCGAGCTTAAACGCGCCGTCCACCTGCGAAGGCTTGTTGGCGCCCTTGATACCGGCGACGCCTGCGGCAAGGTCGACGAGACCCTTGGCGATAAGCACGACCGCTGCGAGCGTGGCGTACGAACCGTACGTGGAATCGAGACCGCCCGTGGCGATACCGACGCCGGCGGTGACGAGGCTGGCGATGCCCAAAACAAAGTAGATGAGAGCAAGGATTTTGAGAGTCTTGCGAGTGAAGCTCATGGCTGGTCCTTTCGATACGAGTACGCCAACTTGGCGCACCCAATGTACTGCACATATGGTGAAGCACATTGTAGTTCAACGCGGCGATGCATGCGTTTGAAAGCGTCTCTTGCCTGTACGGTCCAACCTTTCAAAAAGGAAAGCTGGACGTAAGCCAAATCGATGGCAGCCCATGTGCGGCGCTGCGATGATGAGGTCGTAACAAGGAGCTGGTCTCAAGGAGGAGCCATGATGTACGGAGCAGGGCAAGTGCGTGAGCCGCGGTCGTTGGGAAGGCGCATGAGTGATTCCGTGATCGCTGCCGTGTGCACGGGATTGATGGCGGTGCTTTGCATTGGGATGCTGTGGGCCATGTCACATGTGGGACAATAGCGGACGGTTGGGTGTCGTCATGAACGGCGCCCACGTATTCGTTTTGCTTGCTAAGGAGTACCCATGGGCGTCGTCGATCCCTTTTCTGTTGCTCGGGCCGCGGGGCTTGAGCTGACCGGGAAGCCCGAGGGCCTCACGCTCACCGACGGCACGATGGAGCTGCGTGCCGATTTTGGCCGCATGCTGCCGCGACTCAAGCAGGGCCGTCTGCAGCAAGAGCTGTTGGTGAAGGCTGCGCGTGCAAAAGGCATCGAGCGGCCGTGGGCAATTGACGCCACGGCAGGCTTTGGCGAGGATTCGCTGCTGCTCGCGGCCGCGGGCTTTGCGGTCGATTTGTATGAGCAGGATTGCGTGATTGCGGCGCTCCTCAAGGATGCCTTGGACCGCGCGGCAGATGATCCGGCGCTTGCGACAGCCGTGGCGCGCATGCGCTTACATGCGGGCGAGGACAGTATTACCGGCCTTCGCCATACGGCTGAGCTGATCGGGCGGGGCGAGCTTGCCGCCCCCGACGTGGTGTATCTGGACCCCATGTTTCCCGAGCGCACCAAGAGCGCGGCGGTGAAAAAGAAGTTCCAACTTTTGCATCATCTGGAACAGCCGTGTGCCGATGAGGAGACGCTGGTCGAAGCTGCGCTTGCGGCGCACCCGCGCAAGGTCGTTATCAAGCGACCGGTGAAGGGGCCACTGCTTGCCGGCGTTAAGCCGAGCTATCAGCTTGCGGGCAAGGCCGTTCGCTACGATGTGTTAGTGCCGCCGCGCCCGTAACTTGCGTGCGATTACCGGCGCTTCGCTAGCGCCGTGCCGATGCGGCGTCTATTTCCATGGGTGCGACGTCAGGTGCCATCCACCGCAGTATTCGCATTTGTAGCAGGCCAAACCACGCCGCCCGCGGTTTTCGCAGTCGGCCATAACTGCCTCGGCCTCGGCGCGCGTATCGTAACGGTTTTTGCGTTCGCACGACTTGTAGCGCCAGGCTTCATTGCGCTCGGCGTTCAGGGCGTCGCGGCGCTCGTCTTCGCGCGCAAACAGGTAGCTCATATCGCCGCCGGTGGCAGCGCCCAAAAACTCGCTTTTGGCCTTTGACCAGGCGGCTCGCTTTTTGCTTCCCATCTGCATCGCGCCCCTCTCCAAACGTTGGTATCATTGCTCAATCAAAGTGATACCAATAAACGTGAGGTCGCCGCGTGATGATCAGAAAAACCCTCGATACCGACATTCCCGCCGTCATGGCTATCTATGACGCGGCCCGCGCCTTTATGCGCGCGCATGGCAACGCCACGCAGTGGCCCGAGGGCACGCCTTCTGCCGAGCAGCTGGCTGCCGATATCGCCGCCGGTGGCAGCTATGTGTGCGAAGTCGATGGTCGCGTGGTGGCGACGTTTGCCTTTTTACCGGGCCCGGACGAGTGCTATGACGTAATTGAGGACGGTCAATGGCGTAGCGACACTCCGTACGCCGTGCTGCACCGTGTGGCATCCGACGGCACCGTGCACGGTATCGCGGCCGCGATGTTTGCCTTTGCCAAGGAGCGTGCCGATCACCTGCGCATCGACACACATCAGGACAACCTGCCCATGCAGGGAGCCATTGCCAAGGCCGGGTTTAAGCGCGCCGGTATCGTATATGTGTCGGACGGTACGCCGCGTGTTGCGTTTGACTGGCTGCGCGAGGCGTAAGAGCGACGCCTCATATCAATAATTCATGCGAACGAAACTGGCCCAGGTGGGGTCATTTTCGTTCGCTGTGCTGATTTGCAAGCCGGCTTTCGCAAGGCGCGAACCTACGAAAATCGCCGCGCGGCAACGCGGGGCGATGAGCTCGGTCGGGGGATAGGGCCCGCTTCGCCCGCCGGCCCGTAAATTGTATCATCCAGTGTGGAACGAGGGTGCCCGTTGCCGCGTGCGATGGGCTTGCAATAAGAGGAGAGCCATGTCGAAGCAAGCGGTCGCTGGAATCTTGGCGCATGTCGATGCCGGCAAGACCACGCTGGCCGAGGCCATGCTGTTTAACGCGGGCCGCATTCGCAAGCGCGGCCGCGTTGACGATGGCGACTCGCATCTGGATACGAACGAGATTGAGCGTGAGCGCGGTATCACGATCTTCTCGTCGCAGGCTGTGCTCGACCATGGTGACACCCACGTTATGCTCGTGGACGCTCCCGGCCATGTCGATTTTTCTGCCGAGGCGGAGCGCACGCTGCGTGCCCTGGACTACGCGATTCTGGTGGTAGGCGCCAACGATGGCGTACAGGGGCACACCGAAACCCTGTGGCGCCTGCTTGCGCGCTATGACATCCCGACGTTCATCTTTATCAACAAGATCGATTTGGAGAATCCCGGCCGCGATGTTTTGCTGGCACAACTTGGGCAACGTCTTTCTGAGGGGTGCCTGGATGCCAACGAACTGCTGGCGGGTGGCGCCGTTCAGGAGGACGCTGCTGCGTTGGACGAAGCGGCGCTCGAGGAGTTTCTTGAGGCGGGTGAGCTTTCCTCCGCGACGCTGTCGCGCATGGTTGCTGAGCGCAAGCTCTTTCCCTGCTTTGCCGGCTCGGCGCTCAAGGACCAAGGTGTGGACGAGCTGTTGGATGGTATATGCGCGCTGATGCGCGAACAGGCGTGGCTCCCGGAGTTTGCCGCCCGCGTCTATCGCGTCAGCCGCGGGGACCGCGGCGAGCGCTTGGCTTGGGTTAAAGTGACCGGCGGCACGCTGCATGCCAAACAGGTGATTAACGGACGTTCCGGTGCCGAGGCATGGGAGCAGAAGGTCGATCAGGTACGCATCTATAACGGCGAGAAGTATGAGCTTGCCCAAGAAGTTGCTGCTGGCGGCATTTGTGCCGTGACGGGCCTTGCGCACGTTCGCCCGGGGGACGCTCTGGGCGCGGAACCCGCGTGCGATGCGCCCGTCATTGCGCCGGTCCTCACCTATACGGTGCTTCCGGGCGAACACGATGTCCACGCGGTGTTCAAAGCGCTGACTGAGTTGGCGGACGAAGATCCCATGCTCGGCGTAGGCTGGAACACCCATCTTGAACAAATACATCTGCAGCTTATGGGGGCGGTGCAGCTCGAGGTCGTGCAGCGGGTGTTGGCCGATCGCTTTGGCCTTTCGGTTGCGTTTGAGTCTGGCGGCATTCTCTATAAGGAGACTATTTCGCAGCCGGTCGAGGGCGTGGGCCACTTTGAGCCACTGCGCCACTATGCCGAGGTGCATCTGCGTCTGGAGCCGTTGCCGGCGGGTTCGGGCGTGCAGTTTGGCACCGTGACCTCGACCGATGAGCTCGATCTTAACTGGCAGCGTCTGGCACTCACCAACGCCATGGAGCGCGATCACCTGGGCGTGCTGACCGGCTCGCCCATCACCGATGTGCGCATTACGCTCACGGGCGGCCGTGCGCATGCCAAACACACCGAGGGCGGCGATTTTCGCCAGGCCACGTACCGCGCGATTCGCCAGGGGCTCATGCAGGCGCGTGAGGCTGGCGCGGCGGTGCTGTTGGAGCCGTGGTACCACTTTGAGCTCGAGGTGCCGGGGGAGTGCGTGGGCCGGGCGCTCTCGGATGCCACGCGCATGGGTGCCGAGTACGAGCCACCGACGATGACGGGGGACCGGGCGAAGCTTGTGGGTCGCGTGCCGGCATCCGAGGTGCAGGACTATGCCCTGGAGGTAGCTGCCTACACGAGCGGTCGCGGGCATCTGTACCTGGAGTTCGCCGGCTATGCGGCTTGCCATGATGCCGAGCGCGTAATCGAGACGGCCGCCTATGAGCCCGAGGCCGATCTGCCCAACACGCCCGACTCGGTCTTTTGCTCTCACGGCGCTGGTTACACGGTCAAATGGTACGACGTACCCGCCGCGGCGCACGTAAAGATCGATCCCGCCACCTTCCGCCCCTGGCGAGCAGCAGACGCCGAGTTTTTCGGCCACATGTGACAGAGGGGCAGCCCCTTTGTCAGATTCAGTTGGTATAACTCGGTACAAGTTGGTATAACTATTACCAGGGTTTGCCAATCCGAGGAGGCCGACATGAACCCGAATCCCTTTAAGCCAACGGCAGGCAAGCGGCCTCCGATACTCATCGGTCGTGAGTCGGTCATCGAAGATTTCGAGGAAGGGCTCGATAACGGCGCCGGGGCGCCGGGCAGGCTCATGCTCATTACGGGAAACCGCGGCTGTGGCAAAACGGTTCTCTTGCGGGAACTGCAGCGTTTAGCTAGCGAGCGCGGATGGGCGGTTGTCTCCGATTCCGCTTCGCTTGGGCTGTGCGGCCGCCTAGCCGATGCGCTTCGCTCGAATAAACCCGTTGTGACGTCAATGGAGTTCGGTCCGTCGTTTGGTCGGATGTCGGTCGAGGCGGCGCGAGCAAAGGGCGAGACGTTGCGAGGGCTGGTCAACGAGCGCCTCAAGAGGCTCGGTCCAGGCAAGGGCATACTGTTTGCGATTGACGAGGCACAATCGGCGTCTATCGAGGAACTGGCGGCTCTTGCCGTTCTCTATCAGCAGGTGCTCGGAGACCAGGATGCCACGGGCTTGCCCGATAGCGACCAGCGTGGTCTTGCGCTGGTGTTTGCCGGCTTACCCAGTATGGTTGACGATCTGCTCGAAGAGCCGAGCGTGACGTTTTTGCGGCGTGCCCAGCAGCGTACGCTGGGGGCGATTTCTTTGCCCGAGGTGCGCGATTCATATATCCAGACGGTCAAAAACGCTGGTCTTTACGTTGACGCGGGGACGGCGGACCTTGCGGCACACAAGAGCATGGGGCATCCCTATATGGTTCAGCTGGTGGGATATTACATGTGGCGGTCTGCCGTTCGGCGTGACTCGCAGGTCATTGAAGTGTGCGATGTCGAGGCTGGCTACGCCGATGCCGTCTCCGAGTTCTATGAAGCGGTCGACGCGCCCCTGTATTACGGGTTGCGCAGTCCGCAACGCCTCTTTATCGAGGCCATGGCTGCTGACGAGGGTAAGCCGACGCGCATGGCGGATATCATTGAGCGTTGCGATCGCACCCAGAGCTGGGCGAGTAAATATCGCGCAAGCTTGATTCGCGAGCGAGTCATCGAGGCTGCCGGATACGGCCTCGTCCGGTTTACCGTGCCCATGCTGGGCGCGTACATTCGAGATCGCATTTTATGGCATGAGTAGGGTGATAAAAGTGATGGAACAGAAGATGAGCCCGCGGGCTATCGAGGTGCGTGGCGCGCGTGTACATAACCTCAAGGACATCGATATCGATATTCCGCTGGGAAAGCTCGTGGGTATTGCCGGCGTGTCGGGTTCGGGCAAGAGTTCGCTGGCGCTGGGGGTTCTTTATGCCGAGGGCTCGCGTCGCTACCTGGAGGCGCTAAGCACCTATACCCGCCGTCGTCTAACGCAGGCCGAACATGCCCAGGTGGACGAGGTGCTGCACGTGCCGGCGGCGCTCGCATTGCATCAGCGCCCCAGCGTGCCGGGCGTGCGTTCTACCTTTGGCACCATGACCGAGCTCAACAATAGCCTGCGTCTGCTCTTTAGCCGTTGCGCCCATCACGTATGCCCGCATTGCGGGGCGCGTTTGGAGCCGAGCCTTAACGTGGCCGCAGGCCTGTCGCTCACGTGTCCGACGTGCGGCCGCGAGTTCTACGCGCCGAGTGCCGAGGATTTGGCTTTCAATAGCGGTGGTGCGTGCCCTACCTGCGGCGGCACCGGTGTCATGCGCGAGGTGGACGAGGCGAGCCTGGTGCCCGACGAGTCAAAGACCATCAACGAGGGCGCAGTGCTTCCCTGGGGTACGCTCATGTGGGATCTGATGAAGCAAGTGGCCGGCGAGATGGGCGTGCGTACCGACGTGCCGTTTAACCAGCTCACGCCTCAAGAGCGCGACATCGTGTTCCACGGCCCGGCGGTTAAGAAGCACATTCTTTACGTTCCCAAAAACGGCGAGGGTGCCACGCCGCTCGACTTCACCTATTACAACGCCGTCTATACCGTCGAGAATGCGCTCGCCAAGGTCAAGGACGATAAGGGCTTAAAACGCGTTGCGCGCTTTTTGCGCGAGGGCCCATGCCGTGATTGCGACGGTACGCGTCTCTCCGAGGCTGCGCGCCAGCCCCAGGTGCGCGGTATCAATCTGTCACAGGCGGCGGCCATGACGCTAGGCGAGGCGATTGAGTGGGTGCGCGGGGTGCCCGCATCCTTGCCGCCCGAGATGCGGCCCATGGCAGCGGATATCTGCGATTCGTTTTTGGGCACGGCTCGTCGTCTGGTCGACCTGGGTCTCGATTACCTTTCGCTCGATCGCGCCGGTGCCACGCTCTCCACGGGTGAGCGTCAGCGCGTGCAGCTCGCCCGCGTGGTGCGCAACCGATCGACGGGTGTGCTTTATGTACTGGACGAGCCCTCAATTGGCCTGCATCCTGCCAATGTCGACGGCTTGGTGGGTGTGATGCGCGACCTAGTGGGCGATGGCAACACCGTGGTTGTTGTCGACCACGATACGCGCGTGTTGGCGGAGGCTGATTATCTGGTTGAGATGGGCCCCGTTGCCGGAGCAGGCGGCGGCAATGTGATCGCCGCTGGTACGGTTGACGAGGTCGAACAATCGCAGGGCAGCCGCATCGCACCGTTTTTGCGCGCAGACCCCAAGCGTTTGCGCCCGCGGGTGGCTGACGACGAAATGTTCGATCAAGGCCATATCCGCATGGCGACCAATGCCATCCATACCGTCAAACCGCTCGAAGTCGATATACCGCGCGGTCGCCTTGTCACGGTGACGGGCGTTTCGGGTTCGGGCAAGACAACCCTGGTGCTCGAGACGCTCATCCCTGCACTCAAGGCTCAGGCAACTGGCGCGCGCCTGCCAAGCCATGTGCGCAGGGTCGACGCCGAGGGCATCGCACGCGCCAACCTGATTGACGCCACGCCCATCGGCGCCAACGTGCGCTCGACGGTGGCGACTTATGCCGACATCCATGACGAGCTGCGCCGCGCCTTCGCCCGTACGTCTGAGGCTAAGGCAGCCGGCTACAAGGCAGGCGCCTTTAGCTACAACACCGGCGCCTTGCGCTGCCCTACGTGCGACGGCACGGGCTCGATATCACTCGACGTGCAGTTTTTGCCCGATGTCGAGATCGTCTGCCCGGCATGTCGCGGCTCACGTTATGCAGACGCGGCTTCGCATATCCATCGCGAGGGCAAGGACGGGAGCTTGCTTACGTTGCCGCAGCTCATGGATATGAGTGTGGATGAGGCCATCGACGCCACACTGGGACTCAAGAAGGTTCAGACGCGCTTGCAGACCTTGCACGACCTGGGCTTGGGTTATCTCACGCTCGGTGAACCCACGCCGGCGCTTTCGGGCGGCGAGGCACAGCGTCTTAAGCTTGCGAGCGAGATGGGCCGCGTGCAGGACGATGCCGTATTCGTATTCGACGAGCCCACGATCGGCCTACATCCGCTCGATGTTCAGGTGTTGTTGAGTGTGTTCGATGGCCTCGTTGCCAAGGGCGCCACGGTTATCGTGATTGAACACGATCTCGACCTTATCCGTAACGCCGATTACGTGATCGACATGGGCCCGGGCGGTGGCGATGCGGGCGGGCAAATCGTCTGTGCCGGCACGCCGGGGGACATCGCGGCCTGCTCCAAGAGCATTACCGGACGTTATCTATAACCGAATGCGACAAAGGGACAGTCCCTTTGTCGCATTGATACCTATTTCACGCATTGAGCTGCGAGATAGTCGCGGAAGAATGGCAATTCAAATGCGACGAGCCCTCGTCCTCGCTCCCCGATGATGCCGGCGTCTATCATGCGGCGTCGGTAGCGGGAGACCTGCTGCGGCGAACGCTTAAGGCGCTCGACAAGGTCAGCGGTGGTGGACTCTTCCTCGTCATCGAGCATGGCGATGAGGAATCGCTTGTCCTCTGCCGTGAGTTCCCGATAGGTTGCCGCGAGGATTCGGTCGTCCATCTCGTCGCGCGCGATTTTGATTCCCAGGTCAAAGTCGCGTGACGAGATTTCCTTCGAATCGCTTGTGAGGTCCCAGGCACGGTAGCCTACGAGTTGCAATAGGAAGGGAAAACCAGAGATCGAGCGAACGGCTCGATCGATTCCCTCAGCATCTGCCAGGCGATCGTTTTCCTGGATTGTGCGAATCAAGGCCTCGCGCACGTCATAGTCGGCAATGCGGCCCAGATGATATTGTTGGGCGCGGCGAAGGAACGAGACCGTCTTGTGGTTCAGTAGCGTCGATACGTTGTTGGGAAGTCCCGCCATGAGCAGAGCGACGCGTTTCCCATCGGTCACAAAGTGCTGATACGTCGCTGCGAGCTGAATCATCTCGTTGAGTGTCGGGTCCACCTCGTCAACCGTGACGAGCAGACCGGTGCCCGCCTCGTTGAGCTGGTCGATGATGTCGCTCATGCGATAACGCCAGGTTGAGGCATCGTGAACGCGACTGACCTCGATGCTGCCGAGCGGTGCAATTCCGAGACCGGTGACTTCGAAGTGGTTGGACGGGTCGATAAGATGGCCGGCAGCACGTTTCGCCCCGAGCTCGATTTCCTCAAGCATTCCCGGGAGCGCGGTCGTCTTTACGGCAATCCAGCCGTGGGATTCCGCCCTTGTCGCGAGCGACGACATGAGAGCGGTTTTACCGGTTCCACGCGCGCCTGAGAAGATCGAGGTTAATTCTGGGCGCCTGCGCTGGCTCAAGAAGGCACGGTCCAAATCCCGAATAATCTGTTGTCTGCCAGCGAGATGGGCAGGAACTTCGCCAAAGCTAGGGGTAAACGGGTTTTCGAGGTATTCCACAATGCCCTCCTTTAGCGTCTCGGGTTAATTTCATTTTATTCTAGTTAATCTCAATTAAAAACGATTAATTTCATTTCAAAGCATAAGGTTGGCGCCGTGCGTTATCGAAGCGGTGCTTGAATAGCTTACGTTGGAGCTCGAAAATGGGTTCAACCCATTCGCGAAATTTGCACGCCCTATTGTGAGTGGGCTCTCAGATGAGCTGAAGCTGCCATCGTGCGGCTGATAGGGGCAATCATGAAAAACAGAATCTATGGGTATGCTCGAGTTTCGTCAGCAGATCAGAACCTGGATCGCCAACTGGATGCGCTGGAGCGGTTTCCGGTCCAAACGAATTTGATCTATGCTGACAAAGCGAGCGGAAAGGACTTCAGGCGTCCTCAGTACCGGCGTCTTCTTCGTCGTCTGCGCGAAGGGGACGTTCTGGTGATTAAGAGTATCGATCGATTGGGTCGCGACTACCGTGAAGTTCTCGATGAATGGCGTCGCCTAACGACGGACAAACACGTTGCCATCGTGGTGCTCGATATGCCATTGCTTGATACACGCGAACAACCCAATGGAATTACGGGGACTTTTATTGCCGATCTAGTGCTTCAGGTTTTGAGCTACGTGGCTCAGGTGGAGCGCGAAAACATAAAGCAGCGCCAGGCGGAGGGTATCGCGTCGGCGCGTCTGCGGGGTGTGAGATTTGGGAGACCGACGCTCGAACGTCCGGATAACTACCGCGATGTCATCAAATCATTCGAAGGAGGTGAGGTTACGAGGCAAGAGGCCGCAATGCTTTTGAACGTTAGCGCATCGACGTTTGATCGTTGGAGACGGGCGGACGCGAACGGATATGACCGTTCGCCGTTTGCCCGTCCTCTTTAGCTAGACATTTTGACGAGGGGAGTTTATTGCACAGGGCCCACTCCTTCCCTCGATGTTTATCCAGTTCACGCCCTTGAATCAAATAGTGCCACCGCGTTGTCAATTCGTCTGCTTTTTGACGAGGGGGGGTTAAACGACTACCAAAGGATATGTAATGAAGAAAAAGTTATTTACGGCAGTTCTGGCTTTTAGCGCGGCGGCGCTAATCGGCATTTCTCTACCACTCGGAATTACGGGTCGCGGCTGGAGTCCGACATGCGCATTTGCAGCGACTAAGAAAAGTGGAAAGAAGCCAAAGCCAGGTAAGAAGGATTCAGTAAAAATCGATCAACTAAACTGGAGCGTCTCAGAAGGCGTTGTTGATGGCGTCGAGATGATGACATTTGAATATGACAATAAATCGAGCTTCGATATTGCTCAGTTCACTATTCAGTTTGAGCCGAAAGGGGAGTTGACTGACGAACAGAAACTTCTGTTTACTGACGTTTTTGATGAGGAAGAGGCTGCGCACGATTATTCAACGCTGAAAATGACGGCGGATAGCCAGCGAATCGTCGAGAAGCGAGAATCGGTTGATAGCGTTCCGTGCATTACCCATGGTGACTATGTCGCCAATGCCCAGCAGAATCAATATGACCTGATGGAGCCTTCAGTGGCGACTATTGCCTATCTAGGCGGCGATGGAAAGATATATCTCGAGTACTATAGTTTCAAGTCGAAAACCTATACGACTTCATCAAAGGGCGGTGTCAAGGCGTATGACTGGCCAACAAAAGCCCTTGCAAAATCCTTGCCGAAGCCTGACTGCCCTATCGTTTATACGTCGTTAGACGAAAAAGACTGCCTTTCGTTTGTCGCATTTGGCATCGATCGTGATGGGTACGACAAATACATCAAAGCTTGCAAGAAAAAGGGATACAAGGACATCGAATATTCGTATGACAGCAGTTTTTGCGCAAAGGATAAAAAGGGACGGGAACTGATGATCGGATATAGCGACCGAGATCAGCGGATGGACGTCAGCGTTTCAGTTGATTAACGTGGGCATATGATCGAATGATCAACGCGTTATGATGCCTATGTATGGATTGGGGTGCCGGCCTATGGTCTGTGCCCCAATCTTTCTAAAGTTACGTGCAGCAGAATAGGTATTAAATTAACGTATGAATGTGTATTTATATTATGTTGGATTTAAGTCCTTCCTTTCTGAATTGGTTGACATCAAAACCCAATATAAATGAATTGAGTCCGTAATTACCCTGAGGACAACTGGAGGACAAGGGCTAAATGAGCGTTTCCAATCCGTTTAAAACAATTGGCCAGAAGATAATTGTCGCCCTATTGGCGTTAGGCTTGATTGCAGCTTGCGGCGGCTGCGTGCACCTGTGGTTGACGCGCGATCAGACCGTTATAAGCGATGATTCGATTCGGGAAGAAATTAAGCCGGTAACGAAGTTGCTTACCTACGAATACGATTTTACTCAGGTTCTATATATTGACGATGCAGGGAATCCGTTTGGTTTTAACAACCCATTTACTACTAAGCGATATGTAGCGACCATCGATGGCAAGGCGGATATCGGCCTGAACGTAGACGATGAGAACCTGAAGGTCAAAGTCCATCGTTCGAAAAACAACGAGTCGGTAATAAAATCTGTTAATGTTACGCTTCCGCATTCCGAGATCGTGACGTTGTCAACGGATCCGAACTCGCTTAAAAAGTACGTTGAGGACAATGGTTTTCTTAATTGGAATCAGGTCAGTACGGACGATTTAAATAAATTGCTTCAGCAGGCTGATAAGGACCAGAGGCAAAAGGTTCAAGAAAGTGGCATGCTGGAAAAATCTGATGAACGTGCAGTAAAACTGGTGAAAAAGCAGGTGTCGACGTTCTGTGGTCCAGACGTAAGGGTCAATGTCGAATTCGAAGATTAATATCTACCTTTGAAATCAAATTACTGATTCAGCTGAATGCCCGCTATCGCGATGCCTTACGTTGCGATAGCGGGCATCTCTGATTTCGTTTGAAGGGTGTCAATGTGACAATTGTCCGATATGACAACGAGACTGTCCCTTTATCACATTCCCGGAAAGCCTGTTTGGCGCAGGGCTTCGTAGAGGACGATGGCGGCGCTGTTGGAGAGGTTGAGGGCGCTGATGCGGTAGTCGTCCGGGTTGACGAAGTTGCCGCAGATGTCCTGTTGAAGGATAGCCTCGTGGCTGTCCTCGGTATGTCCGAGCGATTCCTCGTGGGCTTCCCAAGCCTCGGCGTTATCGAGCGAGTCGCAATCGCGCAGCATAGGGATGCGCTCGCAGCGCTCGGGCGCCGCGGCGAGCAGTGGCTCGGGAATGCCCGAGCTCTCGCTGCCAAAGACCAAGTAGTCGCCGTCGTGGTAGGTACTCTGCGCATAGGTGCGGCGTGCCTTTTTGGTCAGCAGATGTAGGCGCTCGTCGGCAGGGGAGAGACCGTTGCGTGCAAGGAAATCCTCCCAGCCGGCATAGGTCGTCACGTCCAAGTTTTGCCAGTAGCCCAGGCCGGCGCGACGTACCGTTTTGTCGTCGAGCGAGAAGCCCAGCGGCTCCACCAGATGCAGGCGGGCGCCGGTGACCACGCAGGTACGGCCGATATTGCCCGTATTGGCCGGAATCTCGGGCGCATACAGCACAATGTTGAACATGAATCTCCTTGGCTCAGAACGAAAAACCACCACGAAGGGCACCTTCGTGGTGGTTTGGCGGTTGCGTAGGCGGAAGAATGCCCGCTTGGATAAACCTAGGCGCGGTGCCAGTCGGTCAGGCAGGCATCGAGGGAGGCGATGAGCGCATCCTTGTCCATGTGACGGCCGATGATGCACAGGCTCGTCATACGGTCACCCGTCTCGTCGTCCCAAATTTGCATGATCTCGGGGTTCTCGTCGATGATCTTCTGCTTCTCGCCCTCGGGCGCCGAGTCGACGAACAGACCGTTCTCCATCAGGCGCATCTGGTGGCCGGCCTGCTCAAACATGTAGCACATGTCCGGATCACCGGTCTGCCACAGCGGACCCTTGACGCGAATGACCTCGTCGGGCCACTCCTGCTCAACAAAATCGGTGAACTTCTGCAGGTCAAACGGCTTGCGGCGCGAGTAAACAAAGGTCTCGATGTCGTACTCGAGCACCTCGGGGTCATCGTGCTCCTCGGGATGCTCCATGGCATCGATCCAGGCGGCGGAGTTGTAGGCGCGCATAAAGTCGAAGCGGTCGGTGTCGAGCAGCTCCTCCATGGGGACCTCGCCGTTTTGGGCCTCGACGATCACGGCATCTTTCTGCAGGCTGCGCACGATGGCCTTGAGCTCGGCGATCTGCTCAGGGCTCACGGTATCGGTCTTGTTGAGGATCAGCGTGGAGCAGAACTCGATTTGCTGGATAAGCAGGCTCTCGATATCGTCCTCGTCGATATCCTCAGCCAGCAGGTCGCGACCGCCGTTGAACTCGTCGTACATGCGGGCGCAGTCGACCACGGCCACGATGTTGTCGAGCGCGAGCTTGGGCTCGCCACCCACCTTGGCCTCGTCGCAGAAGCTCGAGATGGTGTAGGCGATGGGGATGGGTTCGCAAATGCCCGAGGCCTCGATGATGATGTAATCGAAGTTGCCCGAATCGGCGATGCCCTGCAGCTGGTTGGCCAGGTCATCCGAAAGCGTGCAGCAGATGCAGCCGTTGGTGAGCGGGATGAGGTCGTCGGTCTCGGAAAGGCCGCCATCGGCGATGAGGCTGGCGTCCACATTGATCTCGCCGATATCGTTGACGATCACGGCGGCGCGGATACCGCCATCGTTAGCGAGGATGTGGTTGAGCAGCGTGGTCTTGCCGGCACCGAGGTATCCGGTAAGCATGATGATCTTCACGGGTTTGTTGGGCATGTGCCCTCCTTTGTTAGACATGGCTTACAGCTGAATCTTATGCCAAACGCCTGCTCTTATACCCACGCGCCGGCAAATAACACAAGCTACTCCCAGGCTCCCCATACATCGGGGCAATAACCGACGGTGGCCTTTTTGCCGTTGCGCACGATGGGCTCGGCTAGAACCTGCTGGTTCTCGAGCAGCTTGTCGAAGCGCTGGCTAGGGGTGAGGTGCTGGATGAGTGCGAGCGTCTCCTCGTCCTTGGCTTTGGGGTTGAGCAACTTGTCGATACCGCCGACCGCCTGCATCACGCTCGTGAGCTCGCCTTTGCTCATCTCCTTTTCCTTAAGGTCAATAAACTGTACCTTAATGCGGCGCTCCTTAAAATAGCGCTGGGCCTTCTTGGTATCGAAGGACTTCTTGGTGCCGAAGATTTGCACGTTCATAGTATGTTCCGCCGCTCTATCGAATGAAGTTGGTCGTTGCGCGATCTGCCTCGGGCGCGTTGATGCCGGCGGCCTGTCCTGCCTCGATGCAGCGCAGGAGCCAGGCCATGTTTTTGCCGATGTTTCGCATGGTGGCAAGGCCCTCGGCGTCCCCATCGGCGTCGCCGGGCACGCGGCCAAACACGTTGTTCCAGTAGGTGGAAGCAACTACGGGCATCTGCTTAATGGTGAAGTACTTGTTGAGCACATCGAAGGTGGTCGACGTGCCGCCGCGACGGGCGACGGCGACCGCGGCGCCGGGTTTGTGCTCAAAGGCATGTCCGCCTGCATAGAAGGCGCGATCGAGGGCCGAAAGGATGCGTCCGCTGGGGTGCGCATAGTAGACGGGCGAGCCAAAGACGAAGCCATCGGCCTGTTCGGCGGCAGCGATGAGCTCGTTCACCACGTCGTCGTCAAAGGTGCAGCGACCGCCAAGTTTGCCACACTGGCCGCAACCGATGCAATCGCGAATGGGCTTGGCGCCCAGCTGAAACACCTCGGTATCAATGCCTTCGGCATTGAGCTGCTCGGCGACCTCGGCGAGTGCGCGGGCGGTGTTGCCGTTTGCCTTGGGGCTGCCATTGACCAAAAGAACCTTCATCACAAACTCCCTCTGCTGTTGGTGACTTCTGCGGAGGATTATCGCACGAGAGGGCAGATGGCGTGGGGCGCGATGTGAAACGGCTTGTGTTTCACATCGCGCCCCACGACGCTAGTTCAGCTTGGTGCCCGGTACTTGCGGTGCCTCTTTAAGCAGCGCTTTGAGCTCGTTCAAAATGGAAACGGGCTGTCGATCGACAGCGTCCAGATGGAGCGTGGCCACACGAATGGGCGGCTGATATTCAAGCGGGCCAATGAGTACGGGAGAGCCCAGGAACCGTTCGATGTCGCCTGCGATCTCATCGATTGCCTCGGGGCCGAGCTCATCGAAGAGTGCCACGAACGTTGGCCCCGTCGAGCGGAACAGGCGGCCCTTGCCGCGCGAACAATCCATGAGGCAGGCGGCGCTTTCGGCGAGCACACGGTCGCCTGCATCGAATCCAAAGCGGGCATTGACCTCGGCGATATCGTCGACCTTAATGGCAATAAAGCCTGCCTCGCGCGGCACGCGGCGCATCTCTCCAATAGCGTTGACCAGTGCGTGGACATCGCCCAGGCCCGTTACCGAGTCGGTCGTATCTGCCAAGCTTCGGTTGATGATAATGCCCACATACATGCTGGGCTCGGTATCGGTGCCGTCCAAACGGTAGCCCGTGCAGTCGCAAAGCACGTATTTTCCGGTGGCATCCATTACGCGATACTGCATGAAGTGGAAGTGCCACGTGCCGTTTATCACCATGTCGAGCTCGGCGCGTACGTTGTCGCGGTCCTCGGGATGAACGCGGGCGAGCCACATGTCGAGTGAGTTAAAAGGGTGCTGGGAGGGCAGGTCAAAATCGCGCACGGCGTTAACCGACCATTGCGATTCTCCAGTATCGAGGTTAAGGATGAACGGATAGCGCGTCTCGGAGCTCATGGAGATCGCTTGGAACACCCGGTCGTTGCAGGGAAGCTGATCGACGATTGGGCGTTGCGGCACGTCATTGTCTTTCGGTTGCTGCACACGATGCATAAGCTTATAGCGATACATCTTGCGATCGGCATCCATTGTCATCTGGCGACGCGAATCGCCTGCAAGCGGATCGACGCGCGAGCAGCCAAAGCTAAAGCTGGCGATCATGGGCGCCTTGCCACCTGAGCTCGCCTCGATCAGCCCGGTACGTACCTGCTCCAAGCGCTGCTCGAGTTCAGTCTCGTTTGCAAAGAGCGAGATAAGCACAAACTCGTCTCCACCGATACGGAACAGCATCTCATCATGCTTCATGGTTTCGGAGAGCGTGCGGCAGATGCTCAGAATATAGCGATTGCCTTCGGCGTGGCCAAACCTATCATTACAATACTTGAGATGGTCGATATCAATATAGGCGCAGGTGAAGGGGTCGCCTTTGCGCCAGAGCTGCTCGACGTGACGGTCGAGTCCGCCGCGGTTGCCCAAATTGGTGAGCGAATCGATATAGGCGTTGCACTCAAGCAGCTGGCGCTCTTGTTGCAGGATGGCATGCGTCTTTTGCAGTTGCTCACCAACGGCGCGTAGCCCAGCGGGCAGCGCGGCAACATCGAGTTCGGCGGTCGAGACGCCATTCGCAAGTCGCTGAAGATAGACAATAATCGATTGCTCGCCCATGCGATACGACTCGTTCATGATGGATAACCTCCTTGGGCGGAACAGTGGTTTGTATCATATCCCCAATTCGGCTTGGATTGGGGATATAAGTTAGCTAATGGAGACAATGCCCCCTTCGACGGTGGCGTTTTGCGCGCGAGCGTATCAGTCGTTATTGCCACCATCGAGCAATGCCTCAAAATCCTTCGCCGGCATGGGGCGGTAGTAGAGGAAGCCCTGAGCGTAGCGGGCGCCCATGTGGCGTAGCATGTTTGCCTGCTCATCTGTCTCGACGCCTTCGATTACAACGGGCAGATGGAGCGACTGCGCCATCTCGAGCATCGATGACACGATCTGCGCGCTGCGGCCTTGATCACGGTCGGTGGGCACAAAGGTACGGTCGAGCTTGATGACGTCAACGTTCACGTTCTTGAGCATTGCGAGCGTGGACTGGCCGGTGCCAAAATCGTCCATATAGGTCGAGAAGCCGCGGGTGTGCAGATCTGCGGTCAGCTTATCCACGGCCTCGGACTCTCCGGTATAGGCGGTCTCGGTGATCTCGATACGCATGAGCTCGGGTGGTAGGTTGTATTGGGCGGCGAGCGCCCCTATATGTTCGGCAACGTCGCAGGCAAGAATGTCTACGCGCGACACGTTGAGGGAGACCGGAACCACGCGAAGACCGCGATCGAGACGCTCGCGAAGCCATGCGGCAACGCCCTGCCAAACATATTTGTCGAGCGTTACTACAAAGCCGCTTTCCTCGAGAGCGGGGATAAAGGTTGCAGGTGAAATGAGGGAGCCATCCTTGTCAATCCAGCGTGTGAGCGCCTCGGCGCCAATGATCTCGCCGGTTTCCATATCGACCTGGGGCTGCAGGTAGTAAGTGATGCGGCCGTTTGAGAGCGCATACTGGAACTCGGTTAGCGTGTGGTGGAACGCAACCCCATGCTCATATTCCTCGGGGCGGAAAATGGCAATGCGCTCCTTAAAGTCGTTTTTGGCGCGTCGATTGGTAAACATGGCCTTGGCCTGGGCATCGATGGTGATTTCCTCGCTAGCGTCGATGGGGCATACGCCCATGGACGGCCAAAAGCCTACGCCGTCATCATGTCTGGCTACGGCCTCGCGAACGCGGTTGTAGATTTGATGGACGGTGATGTGCTTAAAGGGGATGAGTACACAAAAGTCATCTTGGCCCCAGTACCCTGCGACGCCCATATCGGCATTCTCGATGTCCTTGAGGACCGTGCCCACATCGGCGAGTACGCGGTCGCCCTCGGCCTGGCCGTGCCATTCATTAAACAGGCGCATGTGGCCCATGTCGACTGTGGCGATGCACCAGGTGCCGTTGCGCCTTGCCTCGAGAAATGCGTTGGCGCGCCGCATAAACTCGCTGGGTCGATAGAGGCCCGTGAGCGAGTCGATACGTTCAGCTATGGCGCTTTTGCGCTCCGCCTCGGGTATGGGGAGGCTGTCGTTGGGAACAAGCCCGCCGGCCGTGCGAAGGCGACGGTCGAGTTCGCCTAAAACGGCGGTCGCTTGATGGGTTAAGTGCTCGTAAAAGGCCGGGACGACAAGGCAGACGGGAGTAATGGTGTCGCCTGCGATTTGCACAGGAGCGAAAACGGCTTCTTTAAGGTGGCGGGTCAGTTGCTCGAATGCCTCGTGGTCTAGTTCGTTGCTGAGCACGACGAACTGGACGCTTCGTGAACGGTAGACCCGGCTCCTGCCGCGGGTGATCGACAGCATGCGGCCTGCGTATTCGGCAAGCATGTTGTCGACAGCCTCGGCCCCGTAGAGCTCGTTGAGTTTTGTCGTGCCACGAACGCGCACCGCTATAAGCCCTGTCTCGCAACGATCGCGGCGGCAGGCGTCGATGGCGTTGACCAGCATGCGCTGCGTTCCGAGGCCTGTGGCAGCGTCGACGGTTTCGGCAAGTGAGTGGTTGACGAGCTCGCCGACATAGAGCGAGGGGACATTTCCGTCGCCGTCGATACGAAACCCGCGAGCACGGCAAAGGACGTAGTCGCCGACGGCGTTGCGCACACGATACTGCATGACGCGACGGTGCTTGGTGCCGTTGTAGACTTGGTCGATGTCGTTGATGCAGGCCTCAAGGTCGTCGGGATGGACGCGCGTTTTCCAGTAATCGCGACAGTTGTCTATGTGCTCCGAGGGAAGGCCAAGATCGCGCAAGGCACCTTGTGACCAAAGGGTGCGATGTTTGTCCAAGTTCTCGATAAAGAAATAACGGCCCTCGTTGAGCATCGAAAAGGCGTCAAAAATACGATCGCTTATTTCGAAGTCGTCGGCGTGGACTTGCGTGATATTGCGTCGATCGAGGTGCATGGCATGACGTAGCTTGTAGTCGTACATGCGATGGTCGGCATCGAGCGTCATGCGATTGGAAGCTTCGCCCAGGGCGGGGTCGGCATGTGACACTCCGTAGCTAAACGAGTGGGGCATCTCGGAATCGTTGTTTTTGAGCAGAACCGTTCGGCAGTGTTTCAGACGTTCGGCGAGGTCGTCCTCGGTTGCAATCGTAGATAGGATGGCAAACTCGTCGCCGCCTATGCGAAACGCCGCTTCGCCCACCTTCATATACAGCTTAAGATAGAGACTTACCTGCAAGATATAGCGGTTGCCCTCGTCATGCCCAAAGACGTCGTTGCAGTGCTTGAGATTGTCGATATCGATGAACGCCATGGTAACGGGGGCGTCCTGCTCCCAGAGCTCCTCGAGGGAACGGGCAAAGCCGCCACGGTTGCCAAGCCCGGTAAGCTGGTCGGTAAAGGCAGTCCTGATCAGATCCTCCTGCCGTTCGAGAAGGTCGCGGACGGTCTTTTCGAGCGTTTCGGTGTAATTGCTGACAGTTTCCATGTTCTAAGCGACTTTCTGAGGTCGGGGCGGATTGCGTCGGGCGAGCTCGTTGTGTACACGCGTCGTTGCTCAGCGCTTTGCATGTATCCAGGCCCCCGCCTTGCCGCGTTGTTGAGTTAATTTGTCGGCTAATGTTCGCTGTTGATAACAGCTGAGTAGTGTAAACAATAGTGCACAATTATATATGGGTGCACATGCTGTGGGCGGCTATTATTCGACAAGCGGTAGCGCGACGATGCGATGTTCGATAAAAATGCGACTGGGACGATATATGTTGACGGGTATACTTGTCCCGTTTTAAAACGCAGGAACGGAGATGGTCGCATGGCACAGTCAAATATGACGCGCACGGTGGGGCTGGCGCTCGAGGGAGGCGGCTACCGCGGTATGTATACGGCGGGCGTGCTCGACGTTTGGATGGAGCACGGTTTGACCTGCGACCATATGGTGGGCGTCTCGGCGGGCGCGGCGTTTGGCTACAACTTTAAATCGCGCCAGATCGGCCGCGCCATTCGCTATAACAAGGCCTATTGCGCCGACAAGCGCTATGCGAGCGTGACCAGCTGGCTGCGAACCGGCGATATGTACAATGCCGACTTTGCTTATCACGAGGTGCCTATCGAGCGCGATCCTATCGACTTAGAGGCGTATCGCACCTGTCCCATGCGATTTACGTGCGTGTGTACCGATATCGAGACGGGCAAGGCCGTCTATCACGATCTGCCGTATGGCGACGAGCGCGATATCGAGTGGATTCGGGCGTCGTCGGCAATTCCCGTGGCGACGCGTCCCGTTGCTATTGACGGGCATAAGTATCTGGATGGTGGCGTGGCTGATTCTATTCCCAGCGCGTGGCTGTTTGCGCAGGGGTATGACCGCAATATCGTGGTACTCACGCAGCCGGCGGGCTTTGTGAAGCAGCCCAACAGCGTGATGCCCATGCTGCGGCGCGTGTTCCGTCACTATCCGGAGTTTGTCGCAGCGCTTGAGCATCGGCATGAGGTCTACAATGCCACGCTCGATGACCTGGCACGTCGCGAGGCTGCCGGCGAGATCTTTGTGGTGCGTCCGAGCGAATCGGTGAAGGTGCCGTCGCTGTGTCGCGAGCCCGATGAACTTGAGCGCATCTACCAGATTGGTCGCCGCGATGCGGAGGCGACCTTGCCGGCACTGGAGGCATATCTGGCAGGGTAGAGGCTGCTGCCGCCATCTCGGCGGAAAGCACATCCCGGAATGGAGGCTCAAACTGGGATGCGCTTTCCATTGCTGAAGATATGAGGCTGCGAATCAGCTGCTCGGCCTAGACTTACGCCTGCTGCCAGGTGTCGACGAGCTCCTTGGCCGCGGCGTAGGGGTCATCGGCGCTGCAGACGGCGCTCACCACGAAAAAGCCGTCGACGCCGGTGGCCTTGAGCTGTGGCAGGTCGGCCGTCTTGACGCCGCCGCCCACCACGATGGGCACGGGGCTTGCCGCGTGGAGGGCGGCCAGGTCCTCAAAGCTCTTGGTGATGATAGAGCCGTCGGCCGCGCGTCCGCAGTCGCGCTTGGTCTCGGTCTCGTGGAGTGGGCCGATGCCCAGGTAGTCGACTAGGCTCATGTCGGCGGTCTTGACGTACTCGAGCATCTCCTCGCAACGGGCGGAAAGGCCCACGATGGCGTTGGGCCCCAGCAGCTTGCGACAGACCTCGACGGGAATGTCGCTCTGACCCACGTGCACGCCGTCGACAGCAATGCCCTGCTCGCGCGCGGCGAGTACGCAGTCCAGGCGGTCGTCAATCAGCAAAGCGACCTGACCGGTCTTGCCGGCCTGTGCGATTGCCTGCGCGGCGTCGCCGGTCAGCGCAATGATCTCGCGGGCGCTTGCCACCTTGGAGCGCACCTGGATGCAGGTAAAGCCGGCGTCGAGTGCCTGGGCCACCACATCGCCCACGGGGCGCCCGAGCGTGTTTTCGGGGCCGAGCACCAGATAGGCCGAGATATCAAGGTTGTCGCGGATACTCATCGTGTTTCCTCCTGCTTTTTGATCTGAGCTTCCATGCGCTCGAGCTTGCCGGTCATGGTGTCGGTAAATCCGGGTCGAATATCGGCTTTGAGCACGACTTCGGTGCGGATGCCCTTGCTCGCCAACACAAAGGTTGCGTCGCGCACGACCTGCATGACCTCGTCCCAGTCGCCCTCGATCTCGGTGAACATCGAGGTGGTGCGGTTGGGAAGGCCGCTCTCGCGAATGACGCGCACGACCTCGGCGACCTCGGCGGACAGCTCATCGCCGGTGCCGCACGGGGCGATGGCCACGGCGACGAGCGTATTCATGCCGGCATCGGTTGCGGGCTCGGACATGGCCTATGCCTCCTCGAGGTCGAGCTGGTTGTTGGCGATGTCCTGGGCGGTTGCGCGGTAGAGCTCGTCGATAAAGGCGACCTTAAAGCTTGCCGGGGCGTCGGCGACAG
>CAJMRO010000002.1:0-51473 GCA_905215825.1 uncultured bacterium | reverse complement strand
AGGAGTTCCAAAACGAGAATAACCTGGTCTATGTGAGCTTTGTCGATGCTCTGGCCGCCTGGGGCGAGCCGGCCTTCCCCGTCGCTATCGACATTCAGACCGACGTGCCCGTCGCCCGCGGCCTGGGCTCCAGCTCCACCTGCGTCGTCGCCGGCATTATGGCGGCTGCCGCGCTGACGGGCCACACCGTCGACCGTGCCGAGCTCGTCCGCATCGCCACCGAGGTCGAGGGGCATCCCGATAACGTCGCCCCCGCCATCCTGGGCGGCGCCGTCTGTTCCTTTACGCCGACCGATTCGCTCCCCCAGTGCCTGCGCTACGAGGTGAGCGATCGCTTACGTTTTATTACCGTGATTCCGCCCTACGAGGTACATACGAGCGAGGCGCGCAAGGTCGTGCCGCAGGAGATTCCGCTCTCCACCGCCGTATGGCAAATGGGCCGCATCGCCGGCATGACGCGCGGCCTGGAGACCGGCGACCTTGACCTGATTGCCGCTGCCAACGACGACCGCATCCAAGAGCCCTATCGCCGCCGCCTCATCCCCGACTACAACGCTGTGCGCGACACCTGCCTTAACGGCGGCGCCAAGACCATCTGGATCAGCGGTTCGGGCTCGACCCTTATGGCGGTGACCGACGACACCATCGTGGCAAAGTTCCTGCAGGTCAAGCTGCGCGAGCAGTTCCCCAAGTGCGACACGCATATTCTGACGTGCGACACGGAAGGCGCTCAAATCGAGTACCTGTAGACATCCTCCTCATATACCTGTCCGGGACGGTCGGGATGTTCCCTCAAAATCGTCCTCGCGCATGAAGGCCCCTTGTCCTGCTCCTGCGGAGCGACGGACAAGGGGCCTTCGCGCTGCGGAATGATTTTGAGGGAACATCCCGACCGTCCCTGCGCCTACCTTACTGAGGATGTCTACAGGGACCCACGCTTTGAAGGGGCGCCGGCTGATAGTTTGGCTTTTTATTGATAGGGGCTCTTGCTAGGCTGGAGCACTTCCTAGAGGCGAGCATCAGCTGTGTGCTTGGTTTAGGCGGCGCTGGTTTCTTTGTATTCGAAGACTGGTTCTAGGAGATCCTCGATGTTGCAGTGGAGGGCTTTTGCTATGGCTCTTACGCTTGTAACCGAAGCTTCATTGATGTTTCTCTGGCGCTGCTCGTACATTTGGATTGAGCGGAGTGACACACCCGATTCGTATGCCAGGTCTTGTTGGGTTTTCTTGAGCCTCTTTCTTGCTAACGCAAGTTTGGTTTGCCTGGACGCTTTCTTCGCCATATCGCAGACGAGGCGAGTCACGCGTTCCTCCGAGGCTTCGTGCCAGGGGTAGTACAGACTGCGTAGCACATCGAATGGAACGACATGCAGCAAATCTTCGAAAGACTCTCCTAGGCGCCACTGAAGGTATGCCAATATCCAGCCTGTCCAATATTCCGGTGTCTTTTCGAATCGGTAGGTTCGATTTGGCATCGGCCTTGATTGATAGCCGGACCTTTCGGCAATGAGCGCGAACAGCTCAACGCCCGATTTTCCCGACACAACCCATGCGTTGCCGCGTTCGAACTCGCGGGCTACGCCGCTCAGGCAAAAGAGTTCAGCAACTTCCGATCCTTCTGCCCCATAATCGTTAACGGCATAGTCAAAGCAGTCGCCGAGGTTGTTCATTGCATCCTCGAGGTAGTAGACGGGGTATGTCCTACTCGGCCCACAATCCGTTAACTCTTGGATCATTCAAATCAACCCTCCCTGCCATCAAATCCCTAATGTCGACTCCCTCGGTGTCAAGATATCGCCCTAGTGACAGTTCAATATTGACTATCACTAGGGCGATATGCTCAAAAGCTTTTGCCAAGAGCCCTTACTAGAGGCAGGCCTCGGCAATGCGGCGCTTAAGCTCATCGATGCCGGTGCCGGTCTGGGAGCTTGTGATGATCACGTTCTCGGCCGGAACGTTGAGCTGCTTTTTGATGGCTGCTGCCTGGCGGGCCTGCTGGGTGCGGCTGAGCTTGTCGGCTTTGGTGAGGCAAACGATAAAGTTGAACTCGTTGCCCTGTAGGTAGTCGATCATGTCGTGGTCGAGCTTGCTGGGGTCGTGACGAATGTCCACCAGTGAGACGACCAAGTTAAAGCTGCGCTCGGAGTCGAAGAAGTCGCCAATGAGCTCGGCCCAGCGGTCACGTTCGGCCTTGGAACGACGGGCGAAACCGTAGCCCGGCAGGTCGACGAAGTGCACATCGTCAGCCTCAAAGAAGTTGATGTTGCTCGTCTTGCCCGGCGTACTCGAAACCTTGACCAGGTTCTTGCGGCCAAAAAGCTTGTTCATAATCGACGACTTGCCCACGTTGGAGCGGCCGACAAAGCTCACCTCGGGGCAGGTGGACTCGGGAATCTGCGAAACCTTGCCATAGCTGGCGACGAACTTGGCAAGCTGGTAGTTAATGGAATCGGCCATGGACACTCCTTGGTCGTAGGTTCTTACAAATAGACGCGCTATTGCGCAGCGGCAATGCGGCGGACGATATCGAGCGTGATGTCACTTGCGATACGCGCGTACTCGAACAGATCGAACTCGCGCTCGCAAATTGCATCGTACGCCTCGTCACAATTATCGCTGATAGCGCGCAACACCAGGCAATCGACACCATTTTTGGTTGCGACATGGGCAATTGCCGCGCCCTCCATGCCGACACAATCGGCATGCGTCGCCTCGATAGCGTCATTGCGCATGGTGGCGCCCGTCACAAAGCGGTTACCCGTGGCAATCGTGCCGACCAGGAACTGCTTGGTGCCCTCGTTCGAAGCGACTGCATTTTTCGAAGCGTCAACAAACCCACGCTCAGCAAGCACGTCGGCGGCAATATCGACCAGCGCGGGCGTCGAGCCAAACTCCTCGAGCCCCGGTGCGGACTCGGCGATAAGCGCGGTATCGGTATCCAGATAGCGTAGGCGTTTGCCAATGACCACGTCGTCGATATGGAGCTTGGGGTTCAAACCGCCCGCAATGCCCGAAAACACAACAGCCTGCGGAGCATACTTGCTAATGAGGTGCTGTGTTGCAGCGGCGGCGTTCACCGTGCCCATGCCCGCCGTTGTGGCGACAACTGTCAGGCCGTCGAGCTCACCGCTCACAACGGTCAAGCCTGCCTCCCGTGCCTCGCAAACGTCGCTCAGCTCTTCCTTAATCTGCATGATCTCTTTTTCGAGCGCACCGATAATCGCGATGGTAGCCATACCATTCCCCAAACCTATACGAAATTCTCAACCAAGGTATGGTACCAGCATTTTGTTTGACCTCGCCAAACGAACACGCTAAGCCAGTGCAGCTCGCGTATCAAACAGAGCCTTTGCAATCGCAGCCGTAACCTCGCTCGAACGGTCGCTCGATGGCATCGATGTCATGACGCTCATGACATAGGTACGGCCATCGATGTCGATGAGGCCTGCATCGCATGTCGAATAGTAGCCGTCCTCGCTGATCCAACCCGCTTTGTTGCGCACCAAGACCTGATCGTCCGCAATGCCATCGCGAATAAACGAGCGCGATGTTGATGCCAAAAGGCCTGACAACCACTGTGAAGTCTCGGTATCCATGCTCAGATACTCGCTCATCTCGCGCCATAACCTCGCAGAAGTGCGCGGGCAGTAGGTCGGAAAATCACTCATCGGATTCAGTGCCGTTTCGTCATCAACACCCAGATTGGCAATCCAATCCTCATAGCCATCATGGTCAAACGCCGCGCGTAACGCGATAAACGAATCGTTGTCTGAGTTGGCGACGGCATTCTCGATAAGGTCGCGCACCGTCTGCCAGCCCATGCTGCAACCACCATACGTGGCTAAAGGCCCATCGAGCGACACCCGCCCCGATTCGACCAACGTCTCGCAAATATAGAGCGCATACAGCGCTTTGTAGCTGCTCGCTCCATACACCTCGACATCGGCGTTATACGTCACGCCCCTACCGCTCGACAGGTCGTAAAACACCACGCCCACATCGCCCAGCTCCTGCGCCTGGTCAAGCGCATTCTGGAGTGCGGCGAGGTTCTCATCCTCCAGGGCGAGGATCTGGTCATCAACCAGTGAGAAGGTCTGCACGGTATCGCCTGAGGGAATATCGTTAAAGTCCGCCTTCGAAAGCCCCGTCTTGAGGTTCGCTGTCGACAGGGTTTGACTTGCGGTGACTTTAGATTCAGAGACCTTTTTGTTTTGCGTCTGTACCGTTAACGCATCTGAGTGTGCCATTCGCTCCGACGCGTAGGTTTTGGCGGTAATTCCGAGGATAATAACCGCCGACGTTAGCATCCCAATGGCGGCAATCTTCCTCACGCGGATGCGAGCGCCGGCAAGGCCACGCGAAGACGTGCCCTTCGTCTTATATCTGCTGCCATGCTGCGGCACATACTCGTCCCGCGATGCGATGTTTCGCACGTGGTCTCCTGACTGCCACCGTTTATATACGAGCAGTATGATACCGAGCAGGCATTTCTTTCCAAAGATATTCAGCGGCGTTTAAGGTGTCTTTAAAGAAACCACAAGCGTATTTATCCAAATGGCACGATTCTGTTGCGCATCTCACCGCAACCCAGAGAGCAGTCTTTTAAGGACGGGGGCTCTTTAGCAATCAACTAGGTGCCCAGGGGCACTCATTTAAGTCTGTCCCCAATGAGTGCCCTTGGGGAGCGAAAATGGCACGCTAGCCGATGGCGTTTTTGAGTTCCGCGCGGCGCTTTTTCATGCCCGTCATGACGGCATTGCGCAGCTCGGGCATGCACGCGGTATCCATCTGGGGCACGCCCTCGAGCTTATAGGGAATGCCCAGTTGCTCGTACTTGACGACACCCATCGTGTGATACGGCAGCATTTCCAGGCCCACCACGTTGTGCCATGGAGCGATCAGGCAACCAAGCTTCTCGCACTCCTCCACCGTGTCGGTAATGCCCGGTACCACCACGTGGCGGATAACGACCTTAATCTTGCGACGCGCGAGCTCATCGCCAAACGCCAAGATGCGTGCGGGATCGCAACCGGTCAGCTTTTTATGCTCGACCGGGTCGGCATGCTTAATATCGAGCAGCACCATATCGGTCTCGTTGAGTACGGCATCGAACTTCTCGGGATGCGCGGGATCGAACGCATAGCCGCAGCTATCCAAGCAGGTATGCACGCGGCCATCGGGGTTGTTGTGCATTGCACGGAACAGGTCGGCCAAAAACTCAGGCTGTAGGAGCGGCTCGCCGCCGGACACCGTAATTCCGCCGCTGCGATAGAACTCGTGGTTGCTCTGGAACTCATCCATCAGGTGTTCGACGGTCACCATGGTGCCGCCGTTAACAGACCAGGTATCGGGATTGTGACAATACGCGCAGCGCATGGGACAGCCCTGGACAAACACCACAAAGCGAATGCCGGGTCCGTCGACCGTTCCCATCGTCTCGATTGAATGCACGCGGCCAAGGGCAAACGCAGAGTCCTCGGGACGAGCGTCCACACCCTCAAGCGTCATTTCTGCCATTCGCGCTACCTTGCCTCTCCTTGGATGCAACCAATTAAAATGCCAGAGCCATTCTAGCCTATGCGTTTGCGTTTAAACGTCTCGGGCTAGAATGGCACGTTTTAATCTATCCCCCATCACCATGGCTGGGGTCTACTTCGAGATGTCAGACTGAAGAACGCTCGTCTGAGGCCTTTACGCCTTAAGCGTGAGCACCGCGCCGAAAGCAGTCGGGCCGCAGTGGCTCGAAATGACGCCGCCGACCTGAGTCCAGGTAACGTCCTTAAAGCCAAGATCGTGTGCATAGACTTCCATGTCGTCGCGCAACTCCTCGGAAAGACCCACCGAATACGCCAGGCCAATATGCGAGTAGTCGATCTCGCCCTTCTCTACCATGTGATCAATAAAGGCACGGGCGCACTTAAGCATAGAACCGCGGAACTTCTTGGTCGCCACGAACTTGCCGCCCGTCACCTCAATGCAGGGCTTAATCTTGAGCAGATGGGCGCCTAGGAACGCGACGTTGGACAAGCGGCCACCTGCCTTAAGGAAGGCAAGGTCGGTAGGAACAAAGCCCAACAGTACGCGGTCCATGACGGAGTTCGTAAATGCAAAGATCTCGTCGACGGTGACATCGGGGTGAGCCTCGATGTATTTGGCGGTCTCGACGACAACGAGCGACTGGCCCACCGAGACAAAGCGTGTGTCCATGGAGAACACGTAGTCGCGCCCCTGGGCCGCAATCTTAGAGGACTGATGCGAACAGGTCGTGGCCTCGGAATATGCAAGATGCAAAATAGTCGCGTCGGGTTGCTCGGCATGGATGCGGTCGTACACATGCGCAAAATCCGCTGGCGAACAGCCACTGGTCTTGGGCATCACGCCAAACTCGTTACAGCGCGAGTAAATCTCGAGCGGATCAATCGAGCCATCCTCGACGGTCTCGTCGCCAATCGTGACATGCATGGGCACGCGCACGATGCCGTAGCGTTCGCAGAGCTCTGGCGTCACATCCGAACCAGATTCAACCACGATTACGTACTTGCCCATTCTTATCACGACCCATCTCGACGTTGGTTTTTTAATATATGACGCACGTCCACCGTCCTGCTGCAGAACGGCCTCCAAGTGCCAAAGAGACGCCGTCCCTTGCACACAACAAAGGACAGCGTCTCCCTGGAAAACTCCGTGCTTATCTGAGATTCTACACGGTTTATTAAGGAGTGTTACTTATTCCGCAAACGGTCGCTATACGCGATAAGCGGTAGCTGGCCGCGGCAACTGCGACACATTCCGCCCAACAAGTCCAATCGTGCTCCATGCACGGTTAATGAGCGAGGCGGTAGAAATCCATCGACGCCGCACCCTCGGCGTGCAGCGCCATCGCCGGAACCGCCGACGAATAGGTACGGCTCGTAAGTGCCGCCTCGCCGCCATTTGCAAAAATCTCGACCATCGTAGTGTCCGAAAGCACGCGCAGGTCGCGAAGCTCGCTGAGCTCGATCGACCTCTGGTCGCGCCCATAGCCTTCGTCACCCATGTCGAGGGTAAGCATCCCGTCCGCATAACGCACAAAGACACCCTTGCGGATTTCGAGCTCGGCCATCTTGGCGCCCTCACAGGAAACCACAAGATCAAACAGGCGGCCCGGCTCCTCAACGGTTTCACCGCCTGTCGCGCGAACGCAGTCACCGCGCATCCTCTCAATCTCGTGCGCCGGCTGCTGGCAGAGCTTACCATCGCGTATGCTCAGCTCTCGCGGCACCGTCAACGCGCACTGCCATCCGCGCGCCACCGTCGGGTTTTCTGCCGTCGCGTCGGGGCAACCCGACCATCCGATCATCAAACGCCGGCCTGCAGCATCCTCAAAGGACTGCGGAGCATAGAAATCAAAACCGGCATCGACCATCGGGGGCATGCCCTGCCTGACGATTTTAAAGCTCGGCGCCTCCCAATCGGCCTCGATGGGGAACCACACGCACTGATGCGGATTGCGGTAACGCCAACCATCGGCAGGCACACCCTGCGGACAGCAAACGAGAATAAGCTCGCCATCGAGCTCAAACAGATCGGGGCACTCCCACATAAAGCCAAACTTCTCGCCCAACTCAATGCGCGTCGCATAGCTCCAGTCCTCAAGATTGCGCGAGGTATAGACAAGCACGCAGCCACGGTCGTCTTTCGTACGAGAGCCCAGAACCATGTAGTAGATACCATCGTGCTCAAGGATCTTGGGGTCGCGCACGTGCGTACCGATATCGTCGGGGTAATCGACCGGTCCAACAGCTATGCACTTCTCGCCCAATTCGTCGGGATTCTCGGCAACCATATGAATCTGGTTTTGCTCACGGCCCGTCAACACGTAGTCGTAATCATCGCGGTCAAAATGCTTAACGTTGCCGGTATAGAAGTAGTGAATCTTGCCATCACGTACAAAGGCAGAACCAGAATACGCTCCACTCGAATCCAAATTGGAATCGGGGAACAGCACGGGGCCGTGATTCTCGTATGTCACAAAATCCTTTGTCGTCAGATGGTTCCAAAGCACTGGACCACCATGCGCAGCATCGAACGGATCGTATTGATGATAGATGTGATACGTATCACCGATCTGCACCAATCCGTTGGGGTCGTTGAGCCAGCCAAGCTCAGGCTCCACATGGAACAAAAGCCTATCGGGGTCGGACGCGATGCGAGCCGCCGTCTCATCCTGTCCGGCACGCCACTGCTCATAGTCCGCACGCATCACCTTGTTTTTTTGATTAAACATCGCCATTGACCTTCTCGTCTATAGGAAAGGACGCTCGACTCACACGAGCCGAACGCCCTTCCCCAAATGGACTTATCCGCACATTACGCTGAACGGCTCAACTAGAAGCTAACGTCGAAGCCAGCGCCAGCGCCCTCTTCATCGGTGGTCGGCACGCCCTTTGCCTTGTTGTAGGCAAAGATCAAGACGATCGGCACGATGAAGGCGATGAGATTGCCAGCCACATACCACACGAGAGTCTCGGGTGTGACGATGAGCAGGCCAAGCACACCGGTCAGACCCTGACCGATGGCGCGCACCTCAAAGAGCTTGACGAAGGCACCGCCGCAGCCTGCACCGATGCAAGCGCAGATGAACGGGATGATCGAGTAGCGCATGTTTGCAGCAAAGATTGCGGGCTCGGAGATACCGACCAGCGTCGGGATAAAGGACGACATGCAGATGTTGCGCTCTTTGGAATGCTTCTTGTGAATGAGGTACATGCCGATGGCGCCGCCGCCCTGGGCGATGATGGAAACCGACCAGATTGCCTGGATGTAGTTGAAGCCAGTCGTGGCAACGAGGTTTGCCTCGATACCCTGGATGAACTGATGCGTACCGGTAACGACGAGCGGCTGCAGGAATGCGGCAAAGACAAAGGCACCAAAGACGCCCATCCTGTTGTACAGGATATCGATTACGCCGGCGAGGACGTCGCCGATTAGGTTGCCGAGCGGGCCGAACACGGTGAACAGGGCGACGTTAGCAAGAATCAGGGTAACGGTCGGGACAAAGACGAACGAAACGACCTCGGGGATGTACTTCTGGGCAATCTTCTCGACCTTGGCCATAAACCAGGCAGTCAGGATTGCAGGGAACACGCCGCCCTGGAAAGCAACCATGGGAATGGAGAGCGGACCAAAGTTCCAGTACTCAGCACCCGTCGGGTCCATAACGAACGTGTTACGGTTCATAAGACTCGGGTGAACCATGACGATACCGACGAGGATGCCCAAAATCGGGTTACCGCCAAAACGCTTCACCGCGCTGTACATAACCAGGACAGGCAGGTAGTCGAACGTGGTGGCGATAATGGCAAAGAAGCTAGCGAGGTTCTTGAGGAACTCGCTGTGGTCGGCAAGGCTGCCCTCCATGCCAAAGAGGCCGTTGGCAACGATCAGCGACTTAAGGCCGATGATGATAGCAGCGCCGACGAAGGCGGGAATGATGGGGATAAAGATGTCCGAGAATACCTTGAGGACCGAGAAGAACTTGCCCTTCTTGTCCGCCTCGGCGCCCTTGACCTCGGAAGCGCTGATCTCCTTAACGCCCGTCAAAGCCATAAACTCATCGTAAACCTTGTTGACGGTACCGGTACCGAAGATGATCATGAGCTGGCCGCTGTTGTACAGCACGCCCTTGACGCCATCGATGTTCTCGAGCTCGGCCTTGTTGTATTTGCTCGTATCCTTGAGCACCAGACGCAGACGGGTCACGCAATGCGTGGCGCCCTCGATGTTCTCCAGTCCGCCGACGTTGTCGACGACTTGCTGGGACACTGCCTTGTAGTCCATGTTCCTCTCCATTCCTTTACGAAATCATAAGACGTTTTGATGCCATTACAGAGACGCGATCGTTGCATTTGCGCACTTGAGCGTACCGTCGGTGACCGTCAGCGCCACACCCTGGCCCTGCTTATTGCAGAAGCGCGCGTTAAGCGCAACATCATCGACAAAGATGGTCGCGATATCGTCGTCAACGACCAGGCGCACATGATGAGTGCCCTCGCCCTTAAAGAACAACGGACGCTCGAGGCCCATGTTGTTGACCTGGAACCACGGATACTGGGGGGCCGCCGTAAACTCGAGCTTGCCCTCACGCAGGTTGGCGCGGAACTCATAGGCAAGACCGGACTCGGCGTCCTCGGCAAGCTTCACCGAGAAGCCGGCAGCGTCACCGGCGAGCTCGATGTCGGCATCGAGCATATAGGTGGAACCGGCATCCGCGGCGAGCACCTGCTCGACCTTGCCCGACTCGCAGGAAAGCTCAAAGGCCTCGACTGCCTTAGCCTCGCCAAAGGCGCCAAGCATGCTGTCGGGGAGCTTGGTGCCGAGCGTTCCGTCAGCACGCTGAACGATCTCGAGAGGCATAAAGGTGCCACCCCACAGGTAAGAGCTGGGGTCACCGCCCTCGTCACGCGTAGGAACCCAACCAAAGAGAACGCGGCGCTCGCCATCAAATGCGGTACGCGCGGCATAGTACGCGCGGCCATCGAAGGAATCGTCCGCAGGAGTGATCCAAGGACCGTTGATAGAGCGAGACATGCGGTAACGGGTCTTGTTGCCATCACTGTACTCGGAGAACACCAGATACCACCAGTCGCCCATCTTAAAGAGATCAGGCATCTCGAACATGGTGTACAGGCCCGGATTCCACCAGTCGCCCTGGAACTCCCAGGTATCCAGGTCCTTGGAGGTGAACTTGACCAGACGACCGGTCATCAGACGCTTGTCCTCGCCCACACGCGTGCCGAGGATGAGCATGTACTCTTCGTTCTCCTCATCCCAAAGCACAAAGGGATCGCGCCAGTTGCGGTCATCGTAACCCTCCTGGGGCGGAAGCAGCGTCTCGGCGATGTTCTTCTCCCACTTGACGGCGTCGTCACTCGTTGCGTGAAGAAGAACCTGCTTCATCAAGCGTGCCTTGACCTTATCGCGATTGCAACCAGTGTAGAGCGCATGGTACTTGTCGCCCACCTTAAACACCGTGCCGGCATAAACATACTGGTCGACTTCCTCGTCGCCGCCACGCTCAAGGCTCTCGCCAAAGTCTTTGTAATTGACGAAGTCCTTGGTTGTCGCGAGTGCCCAGCCAAACGGCTCTCCGAAAGGTCCGGGGTTTCGCGTGTCACGCTGATGATAGAGATAGAACGTGCCGTCCTCGCCGTACGGCATGATGTCGCCTACCCAAATTCCCTCAGGCTGGTAATACACCTTGTGCATCCGAGACTTCCTTTCTCACGAGATACTAACTCGGTACAACTGCAAGATATGTCAATCGTTTTCATATGTCAAACGTTTTCACACCAATACGTCTTTTCGCAGTTCCAGTCGTCGGCAAACGGTTGACATATGCCGGCGAACGGTCATCAGAGGTGTTTGAGGAATTCTTTTGGCACGGGATGAACTACGCGGTTTTACCCTCAATGAGTTCAACGGGGAGCTTGATATTCGATTCGGGCTTTTCGCCGTTAATAAGAGCAATGATGGATTGCGCCGCGAGCTCTCCGATGCGATCGATATCTTGGCGTACGGTTGTTAAGTCAGGCATAAACGTCATAGTGCGGCGGGCACCATCCGCGCCCACGACCTTAATATCGCCCGGAGCGCTCAAGCCGCGCTGCTTCATCACGTTAAGACAGATAGCCGCCATCGTGTCGTCTCCCGCAAAGATGCCGTCAATATCGGGGTTCTCATCGAGGATCTTCGCAACGACCGCGCTCTTTTCGTCGTCGGGCTTAACGAACTCAACCTCACGGACAAGCGCGGGCAAACCGGCCTGCTCAACAACATCGAGGTAGGCATCGGTACGCTTATTGGCAGGCATGCGCATGCGGCTATTGCTGCGCAGGCACAGGATGCGTGAACATCCGTCATCGATCAGGCGACGCGTAGCAAGTTCGCCGATGCTATAGCTGTCGCTCGCAATCTGAACAGAGGCTTCGCCAAGGTCGCAGTCGATACCAACCAGACTCAAACCCATCTCGGCATACGCCTCGGCACCGATATTAAGCGAGTTGACGATGACGCCATCAACCATATTGCGTCGAAGCATGTCGATATAAGAGCGCTCAAGCTCGGGTCGATTGGCGCTATTGCACAGCAGCATCTTAAAACCGTTTTCGGCCAGGGTATGCTCAATGACTTGAACCACTTGGGCATGAAACGGACTGCTGACATAGGGGACGATCATACCGATAAGATTCAGGCGACCGTTGAGCATGGCACGGGCGATATCGTTGGGCGTATAGTTGATGCGCTTCATCGCGGCATGGACCTTATCGCGGGTCTCTTGGCTAATATAGCCGCGATTATTAAGCACACGAGATACCGTAGTAGGCGAAACCCCCGCCACCGCCGCAACTTCCTTGATGCCAGGCTTAGCCGTATCCTTAGAACGAGCACTCTCGCGAGCCATAGCACCCTCCCCCATCAACATGTCATACGTTTACATACGAACAAAGCATACCCCAACAACAGCGGGATGACGGTAACAGTACAAGTAAGTAAACGACTCATCCAAATAATTAGGAGAGTTCCGCCTAAAGGGTGACTACACAGGACCCAGCCGGGGCTGTTTGGGCTACCTCCCAAAACATTCCGCAGGACGCAAAGAGGCTCCGCCGCGCAACGCGCGCAGCGGAGCCTCTTTGCATGTCCGAGGACGTTTTGGGAAATAACCCAAAACCGGCCCCAGTAATCCTACAGGAGTTGAACCCTTTAGAACTTGTCGTGGAAGGTACGCGAAATGACCTCGTCCTGCTGCTCCTTGGTGAGCGTGTGGAAGTTCACGGCATAGCCGGAAACGCGGATGGTCAGCTGCGGGTACTTCTCGGGGTGAGCCTGAGCGTCAAGCAGCGTCTCACGGTTGAAGACGTTGATGTTCAGGTGGTGGCCACCCTTCTCGGCGTAAGCGTCGAGCATGTGGACCAGGTTATCGGCCTGAGTCTCAGAAACTTCAGAAACCTTCATAATGTGTCTCCTTCGATTAATAGGCGCCGGCCGAAACCGGCGCGCTAATCAGTAATCGTTATTGTTAGTATAGCACTAACAATAGTTACTCGCCCAGCTGATCAAGGTCGATATCGCCAAAGAACACCTGGTCCTCCTTGCCGAGCGCACTCGGGATGATGGAGAAGGTGTTGGAGATGCCGTCCTGAGCATCGCGGAACGGGAGCTTGGAAACCGAAGACAGCGAAGCGATGGCGCCGTGGCTATCGCGCTTGTGCATGGGGTTTGCACCCGGGGCGAACGGCTGGCCAGCCTTGCGGCCGTCCGGCGTGGAGCCGGTCTTCTTACCGTAGACGACGTTGGAAGTAATGGTCAGAACCGAGGTCGTGGGCACGGAGTTGCGGTAGGTGTCGTTCATGCGGATGTACTCCATGAACTGGTGCACAACGTCGTGAGCGATCTGGTCGACGCGGTCGTCGTCGTTACCGTACTTGGGGAAATCGCCCTCGGTCTCGAAGTCGACGATGATGCCGTTCTCGTCACGGACGGGGTGGACCTTGGCGTACTTGATGGCGGACAGGGAGTCAGCCACGACGGAAAGGCCAGCGATGCCCGTAGCGAACCAGCGGTGCACGTGCTTGTCGTGCAGAGCCATCTGGATGCGCTCGTAGCAATACTTGTCGTGCATGTAGTGAATGATGTTCAGCGAGTTGACGTACACGCCAGCGAGCCACTTCATCATGTCGTTGTACTTGGCCACAACGTCGTCGTAATCGAGCGTATCGCCCTCGACGGCGCGGTACTTGGGGCCGACCTGCTTCTTGGAGACCTCGTCAACACCGCCGTTGAGTGCATACAGCAGGCACTTAGCCAGGTTGGCGCGAGCGCCGAAGAACTGCATCTCCTTGCCAATGCGCATGGAGGACACGCAGCAGGCGATACCGTAGTCGTCGCCGTGATAGACGCGCATGAGGTCGTCGTTCTCGTACTGGATCGAGGAGCTGGCGACAGAAGTCTTGGCGCAGAACTTCTTGAAGTTCTCGGGCAGACGGGTCGACCACAGAACGGTCATGTTGGGCTCGGGGCTGGTGCCCATGTTCTCGAGCGTGTGCAGGTAGCGGTAGCTCATCTTGGTAACGAGCGTACGGCCGTCAACACCCATGCCGCCGATGGACTCGGTGACCCACTGCGGATCGCCGGTAAACAGGGCCTGGTACTCGGGGGTACGGGCAAACTTGACCATGCGGAGCTTCATGATGAAGTGATCCACGAACTCCTGGATCTGCTCCTCGGTGAAGGTACCGTTGGCAAGGTCGCGCTCAGCGTAGATGTCGATGAACGTAGAGGTACGGCCGATGGACATAGCGGCGCCGTTCTGCTCCTTGACGGCAGCGAGGTAGGCGAAGTACATCCACTGGATGGCCTCCTGCGTGTTGGTAGCAGGGTTGGAAATGTCGAAACCATAGGTCTCGGCCATCATCTTGAGCTCGCCGAGGGCGCGGATCTGCTCCTGCAGCTCCTCGCGATCGCGGATGTTGTCGGCGGTCATGACCGTCGGGGTGGAAGCCTTCTGGGCCTCCTTGTCCTTAATCAGGTAGTCGACGCCGTACAGGGCAACACGACGGTAGTCGCCGATGATGCGGCCGCGGCCATAGCCATCGGGCAGACCGGTGATGATGTGAGCCGAGCGGCAAGCACGCATCTCGGGGGTGTAGACATCGAAGACGCCGGCGTTGTGGGTCTTGCGCTCGAAGGTGTAGCGCTCGACAACGTTCTCGTCGACCTTATAGCCGTGCTGGCTGGCAGCCTGGCAAGCGATGCGGATACCGCCGTTGACGTGCAGCGCGCGCTTGAGCGGCTTGTCGGTCTGGAGGCCGACGATGGTCTCCTTCTCGCGGTGGGCGTTATCGATGTAGCCAGCGGGGTGGCTCACGATACCCGTGACGGTCTTGGTGTCCATATCGAGGACACCGCCCTGCTCGCGCTCCTTAAGCAGCAGGTCGAGAACCTCGCCCCACAGCTCCTTGGTACGCTCGGTCGGGCCGGCGAGGAACGACTCGTCGCCCTCGTAGGGGGTGTAGTTCTTCTGGATGAAGTCTCGGACGTCAACCTCTCCCGTCCAGATGCCTTCCTTGAAGCCTTCCCATGCCTCCTGCATTGTGTAACCACGCTCCTAGTTACGTGTAATGCGGCGCTCTCTCACACCGCTGCTTATTGAATTCTTGAATGTTCGGCTTGCACTACCGGCTTCTTCCGTTCTTCACCACACGTTGGTGTAGGGAAAACGTTTATCCACCTTGGAACTACAACCCAAAACCCAAGATTTCACCCGTTTGAGAAGGATAACATAGCGACCCTCTCCATCTGGGCTGTTATATGTTTCTTTTTTTATATCATAATGGCGTTTTTTACAAACCCGCAGGAAATGCGAGCGCGAACAACTACCGTTCACCGATTTCTTTGGTATTTTTCCTTGCCTTTGTACGACGTTCACTCTAGCTGTTATGTCAGCTTTATCAGGGTAAAGTACCCCAGAGACCCTTCAGAAACTGAAGGGCGGCCACGGGATTTCCCCCGGGGCCGCCCTATGGCGTGGCTAGTTATTTAGCTTTGATTGCCGTTTGGCATTAGGCGGCTGCGGAAGCCTTGTCGGTCGTTGCCTTGCTGTTGCTCTGCTGGCCCTCAAAATGCTTGTAGCACCAGCTGGTGACCAGCGGGGTCAATATAGCCGTCACGATTGCGCAGGCAGCAACCTGTGCCGTAGCCGTCGCGAGCACGGCGCCACCGTACGTGGCCCCGTTGACGCTTGCCATGGCAGCAGGCGTAGCCACATTGGCTCCGGCGCAGCTCGAAATGGCCGCACCTGCGACACCCGTGCCGCCCGTGAGCTTGTCGACCGCGATGACGGGAATTGCAAAGATCACCGAGCAGATCACGCCGAGCAGAATACCGGGAAGACCGCCATTAATGAGCTGGCCAAAGGTCATGGTCGAGCCCATGGCAAAGAAGACGAGCACGATGACGGCGGAAAGTGCCGGTGCCATCATCTTCTTAAAGCTGGGGAAGACGTTGCCCAGAATAATGCCGACGACGATCGGCAGGATGGCACCCACGAGCGACCAGCCGATCGGAGCCTGGCCGGCAGCGCCGAGCACGATCATCGTGACCGGAGGGCCGACAACGAGCGTGGTGATTGCGACAGCGCCACGCTCGGCCTCATTGCCCATGGTGCCCATCAGACCAGCGTACATAGCGTTGTTGGCGCCGGTGCAAGCCGCCAGCATCACCATGGCAGAGATGCCAAACAGGTTGTCGTTGAACACATAAAGGATGAGCAACGACACGGCAACGACCACGATTTGCTTGACGGCGATGATGATGGCACCGCGGGCAGCGGCGGCAGGAGCACTCTTAAACGAAATCGTCGTACCGACGATAAGCAAAAAAGCGCCCACGAGCGGGCCTGCACCCTGCTGGGTCATGCCAAGCGTAAAGCTGCCGAGCGTTTTGAACAGATCGGGGAATAGCGTGTTGAGCAGGCAGCCCAGCAGAAGCGGCACCAAAATATTGGCACCCGGGATGGAGGACATCTTAAAGAACGGCTCCTTTGCCGCCGGCGCCTCCACCACAGTCGATTCACTCATTTATATCTCCTTTTGATGCGTGTGGCACGCGGTCGCACGCTCCTGTGCCAGAAAGAAGGCGACGGTCCCGAGTCGCAGGAGCCGTCGCCGAATTAACGTCGCGGGGTATTACCCGTCCAGAACGATGCCACCGTCGCAGTCACCGATCTCGCCGTTCACGAAGCTGGCGAGGTCGGAGGCAAAGAAGAGCACCATCTGCGCAGGCTCGCTGGCCTGGGCGGCACGGCCCAGAGGAATACCGTTGATGATGCGCTGAGAGTTCTCGTCAGAGAGAATCGAGGTCATATCGGTCAACGTGAGCGACGGGCACACAGCGTTGCAGCGAACGCCGAACCTACCGCCCTCCTTGGCGACTGCCTTGGTTAGACCGTTAACACCGGCCTTGGAGCTCGCGTAAGCCGCGGTGCCGAGCAGGCCGCCGCCGATCTTGCCAGCAACAGAGCTCACGTTGACGATAGTGCCGGCATGGGCAGCCTTAAAGTGCGGGTACACGGCGTTCATCATGGTAAAGGTGCCGTTGAGGTTGATGTCGATGGTACGGCGCCACTCGGTGTCGTCGATCTCGTCGAACTTCTTGGTGCTGATGACGCCAGCGCAGTTGATCAGGATATTGGTTTGCGGCAGGTCTGCGAAAATCTGTTCGACGGTCTCGCGCGCCTTGGGCGCATCAGCGACATCGAGCTGATAAAACTTGTTGCCCTCGCCAAGCTCGGCCACAGCGGCCTCGCCCTTAGCAGCGTTCCTTGCGATGAGCGCGACATGTCCGCCGCCCGCGACGATGCCCTTGGCGATCTCGAGGCCAATGCCCTGAGTGCCGCCCGTGACAATCGCGGTCTTGCCCGTGAAGTCAAATGCCATGACTCCATCCCCCTTTATATAAGGTGTCTCCTCGCGGGAAGTTGGAGCATCGCACGTGGCGATTATATGAGTCCCAGTCGTCATGGTGGTGACAACCCCTCGCCTAACCGCGTGCATGATAGTTCTTTGAAACGCTGCAATTCTTGAATGATTTTAATTCTTTATGCGTTCTTTATATTGCCTAGCAACCAGGTAGTTTTTGGGACATGCCTAGAGATCTGCCCTTAACTTTGCTGGCACCGACGGTGTACGGAGATCGCCTAAAGGCAGTTTTCTAGGCATGTCCCAAAAATCTTCCGTATAGGGCGCGCGTGCAGGGGTATCATCTTTCACCGAAAATAGTTTCTAGTGTTAGGGGTTTTCGGTGGAAGATACCGATTTCCATGAGCTTGGGAGTCAGCTCCTTACCGAGTTTGGCGGCATTCACCAGCGCGTTTCGCGCTTTGTGGACAAAGCTCTCAGCGGCGAGATGGCTGTCATGCGCGCCCTTATGCTCGCTGGCGGTTCGCTCACGCCGAGCGAACTCGCTGATCGCGCCTGGGTCTCGAACGCCCGCATTGCCAATATCCTACGCGCTCTCGAAGCCAAGGGCTGGGTTGAGCGTGAGCACTCAAAGACCGACCGTCGTCGCGTACACGTCATAGTGACCGACAAGGGATTCCAGGATCTCGAAATCAAACGCCGGGAATTCGAGGACCGCACCGCGGCTTTCCTCGAACAGCTCGGCGAAACAGATACCCAAGAGATGGTGCGTCTTCTAAGGCGTGCCAACGAAATTATCGACCACAATCAAGAAAGGAGAGATGCCGAGTGAGGATTCTCAAGCTCTTTAAAAAGCATGTCCTGGCACTGCTCGCAGCTATCGTACTTATCGTAATCAGCTGCAACGCCGATCTGGCGCTGCCTACCTATATGAGCGACATCGTCGACGTGGGCGTGCAGCAAGGCGGCATCGCCTCGCCCGTGCCCGACACCATTCGCGCCGAATCGCTCGACGACCTCGAACTCTTTATGAGCGCCAAGGACGCCAAAGCTGTGGAGGCCGTGTTTAGTAAGGCGGACAATAACGGCATTCGAACGTACAAGGGCACCGAGGAGGAGCGCGGCGACGGCGACAAGATTGCCGACATCATGAGCCTGCCTGAGACCGTCGTGCTCGCCTTCAACCAGGGCATTGACGCCGACTCCATGGGCGACATGACCGGCGCATCCACCGAGGCAAGCGATGGCGGCGCCGCTCAGGCCATGCCCACCCCCGAGCAGATGGCAGCGATGACGCCCGAGCAGCTCGCCGAGATGCAGCAGAAGGCCGCAGCCGCGCAGAGCATGCAAAAGCAGATCGACGCCGACGGCGGTAAGATCACCATGAAGAGCCTGCGCCTAGGCGTTGAAGGCGGTCTTATCGATCAGGGCAAGCTCGTCGAGGGCGCCAACCAAATGGCAGACAAAATGGGCTCCATGTCGGGCTCCATCGTCACCCAGCGCGCCGTGAGCTATGTGCAGGACGAGTACAAGGCACAGGGCATCGACCCCGCCGACGTGCAGAACGCCTACCTGGGCCGCATGGCGACCACGATGTTTGGTCTGTGTCTGGTGTCGCTCGTCGCCACCATCCTGACCGGCGCCGTGGCGTCGCGCACCGCCTGCTCCATCGCCCGCGACCTGCGCCGCGAGACCTTCAACAAGGTTATGCACTTCTCGCCGGCCGAGGTGGGCAAGTTTAGCCAGGCCTCGCTCATCACCCGCTGCACCAACGACATTCAGCAGATCCAGATGGCCGCAACCCTGTTTATCCGCATGTGCCTGATGGCTCCCGTCATGGGCATCGTCGCTGTCATGCGTGTCCTGGCCAACCACACCGGCCTGGAGTGGACCATCGCCGTGGCCATCATCGCGGTCTCGGCCGTCGTCGGCGTGCTCATGGGCCTCACCATGCCCAAGTTCAAAAAGATGCAAAGTTACGTGGACCGTGTGAACCTTACCGCCCGCGAGCTGCTCGACGGTCTTATGCCCATCCGCTCGTTCAACCGCGAGGAGCATGAGCTCGAGCGTTTTGACAAGGCGTCGCTCGACCTGATGACCACGCAGCTCTACACCAACCGAGCCATGAGCTTTATGATGCCGCTCATGATGCTCGTCATGAACTGCATCACCGTGCTCATCGTCTGGTTTGGCGCCCAAGGCGTGTCCGACGGCGTGATGCAGGTCGGCAACATGATGGCGTTTATCTCCTACACCATGCAGATCGTTATGGCGTTTATGATCCTCACCATGGTTTCGGTCATTCTGCCCCGTGCCGAGGTCGCAGCCGAGCGCGTGGAAGAGGTCATCACCTGCCCCACGAGCATCAACGACCCCGCCTCGCCCAAACTGCCCACGGCCAGCGCGCCGCGCGGTGAGCTCACCTTCCGCGACGTGAGCTTCCAGTATCCCGATGCCCGCGCCGACGTCATCAGCGGCGTGAACTTCACCACGCATGCCGGTCAGATGCTCGGCATCATTGGCTCCACGGGCTCGGGCAAGTCCACGCTCGTACAGCTGATTCCGCGCTTATACGACGTCACGGGCGGCAGCATTTCGCTCGACGGCATCGACGTGCGCGACATGACCCTTTCCGAGCTTCGCCGCCGCATTGGTTACATCCCGCAGCAGGGTCGCCTGTTCTCGGGCACCGTCGAGAGCAACCTCAAGTTTGCCGGCGACATGGTGAGCGATGATGACATGCACCGGGCGGCACGCATCGCCCAAGCCGAGGACTTTATCGCCGAGCGCGAGGGCGGCTACGACTCCCCCATCAGCCAGGGAGGCTCCAATGTCTCGGGTGGTCAGCGCCAGCGCTTGGCCATCGCCCGCGCATTGGCCAAAAAGCCCGAGGTTGTGGTGTTCGATGACTCGTTTAGTGCCCTCGACTACAAGACCGACGCGCGCCTGCGCGAGGAGCTGGCCAAAAACGTTACCGACGCCGCGCTCGTGGTCGTGGCCCAGCGCATCGCGACTATCATGCACGCCGACCAGATTATCGTGCTCGACGACGGTCACGTGGTGGGCACCGGTACGCACGAGGAGCTGCTGCACAGCTGCCCGGCGTACCTGGAGATCGCACAGTCACAGCTTTCCGCCGAAGAGCTGGGGCTTACCCAAGAAGAAATTGCAGCCGTCACGGAAGGAGGCGAGCGCTAATGGCAGACGAGACCAAGACTCAGATTCCCAAGCCCACCCGCCAGCGTGGTCCCATGGGCCGCATGGGCGGCATGCGTCGCGGCGAAAAGGCCAAGGACTTTAAGGGCACCATGAGGCAGCTGCTCGGCTATATCGGCCAGCACAAGATTGCCGTGCTTGCCGCCGTCGCCTTTGCCGTGTGCTCGGTCATCTTTAACATTGTGGGACCCAAGGTGCTCGGCCAGGTTACCACCAAACTGTTCGAAGGCCTGGTTGCCAAGGTCAACGGCACCGGCGACGTCGACTTTGCCTGGATCGCCAAGACGCTCGGCTTTTTGCTCTGCCTGTATCTGGCAAGCTCTGTTTGCAGCCTCATCCAGGGCTGGCTCATGACCGGCGTCACGCAAAAGATCTGCTATCGCATGCGCAAGGAGATTGCCGCCAAAATCGCCGTCGTGCCGATGAGTTACTTTAACGGCCACAGCAAGGGCGACGTACTCAGCCGCATCACCAACGACGTCGACACGCTGGGTCAGTCGCTCAACCAGAGCGTGACGCAGCTCATCACGTCGATAACGCAGATTATCGGCGTGCTCGTCATGATGCTGTCGATCAGCCTGCCGCTCACCGGCGTCACCGTGCTCACGCTGCCGGCAGCCGCGATTATCCTGGCCGTGATGATTCACTTCTCGCAGCCGTACTTCCGCGAGCAACAGCAGGTTCTGGGCGCGGTCAACGGCATTATCGAGGAGGACTTTGCCGGCCAGAACGTCATTCAGGTGTTCGACCGCGCCGAGGCCTCGATCGAGGAGTTCGACCGTCAAAACGACCGGCTCTTTATTAGTGGCTGGCGCTCGCAGTTCCTATCGGGCCTGATGATGCCGCTTATGAGCCTGGTGGGTAACATGGGCTACGTGGGCGTCGTCGTGGTGGGCGCGCAACTTGCGCTGACCGGCAATGCCACGCCCGGCGACATCCAGAGCTTTATCCAGTACGTGCGCAACTTTACGCAGCCGGTGCAGCAGCTGGGCAACGTGAGCAACACGATGCAGTCGATGGCCGCTGCCACCGAGCGCGTCTTTGAGTTCCTAGCCGCGCCCGAGGAGGAGCAGAAAGCCGACGCGCAGATTCCCGAGAAGCGCCCCGGCCACGTGGAGTTTGACCATGTCAAGTTTGGCTACACGCCCGACAAGACCATCATCCACGACTTTAGCTGCGAGGCGCAGCCCGGCCAGACCATCGCCATCGTCGGCCCCACCGGCGCCGGCAAGACCACGCTCATCAAGCTGCTGCAGCGCTTCTACGATGTGGACGGCGGTTCGCTGCGCGTCGAGGGCATCGACGTGCGCGATTGGGATCGCGCGGCGCTGCGCGGCGAGTTTGCTATGGTACTGCAGGATACCTGGCTGTTTAACGGCACGATCCGCGAGAACATCCGCTACGGACGCCCCGACGCGAGCGATGCCGAGGTCGAAGCCGCTGCACGCGCCGCACGCTGCGACCACTTTATCCATACGCTCGCCGGCGGTTACGACTTTATGATCAACGAAGAGGGCACCAACCTCTCGCAGGGTCAGCGCCAGCTCGTGACCATCGCCCGCGCCATTCTGGCCGACCGTCCGGCGCTGATTTTGGACGAGGCGACCTCCAACGTTGACACTCGCACCGAGGAGCTTATTCAGCGTGCCATGGATGCGCTGATGCAGGGCCGTACCAGCTTTGTCATCGCGCACCGCCTGTCCACGATCCGCAACGCCGACGTGATCTTGGTAATTCGTGACGGCGACATCGTCGAGAAGGGCACGCACGACGAGCTGCTCGCCCAGGGCGGCTTCTACGCCGACCTGTACAACTCGCAGTTCGACGAGGCGGCGTAGATACGGCCGCAGAGAAATGATGACGCCCGAGAACGGGGGCGCAGGACAACCTGCGCCCCCGTTTTGTGTCCTTCGAGCCTCGAAACGCCTTCCCCGAGACCTCATTGACGGCGCTTTCCAGACCCCGTGGGCAAAAAAGGGCAAATATGAGTACTGTCACCTTTTTAGTAACAGCCAAAACCACCTCAAACGACCTCTTTGCGGCCCCTATACGCCTTTGAATTAATCAAAACGCCCGTTAGCAGGCTTCTGTCTGCCAACGTTAATGAACATATTTATCACTTTGTCTATTATCTCGCTAGACGGATATGTTACTAGGTGAGCAACAGTACTCATATTTGGCATTTTTTGCCCACGGAGTGTTTCCTGGGGAACCGGCAACAGCCTTAGGGTTCCGCGTGGCGCAGCTCCCTCCCGGCATCCGCCGACGTTTGCCCAGATAAAACCTGCCAAAATAAACCTGTCCCTTTTTGGCAGGTTTCGGGGTGACAAGGACTTGCACTTTAGCGTGCGACAGCGGATAATGCCGAGCATTCGACAATGTTCTCATTGCCATCAATTGATTGAGGAGGCCCCTATGGCCATGGAATTCAAACGCAGGCTGCCGATCCCCATGGAGATCCGCGAGGAGATGCCGCTTTCCGCCGAGCTTACTGCCAAAAAGCAGGCATTTGACGCCGAGGTCGCCAAAGTCTTTACCGGCGAGGACGCGCGCAAGGTACTCATCATCGGCCCGTGCTCTGCCGACCGCGAGGATTCGGTGCTTGAGTACATGAACCGACTGGCCAAGGTCGCCGAAGAGGTCAAGGACAAGCTCATCATCATTCCGCGCGTCTACACCAATAAGCCGCGCACCAAGGGCACCGGCTACAAGGGTCTTCTGCACAACCCCAACCCCGAGGCTCCCGACGACCTGCTCGAGGGCGTCAAGGCCATCCGCCACATGCACCTGCGCGTCATCGAGGAGACCGGCTTCTTTACCGCCGATGAGATGCTCTACCCGTCCAACTACCAATACCTCGTCGACCTGCTGAGCTATGTTGCCGTGGGCGCACGCTCGGTCGAGAACCAGGAGCATCGCCTGGTGTCGAGCGGCATTTCGGTACCCGTCGGCATGAAGAATCCCACTGCCGGCTCTACCACCGTTATGCTCAACTCCATTTACGCCGCGCAGGCGCACCAGAGCTTCATCTTCCGCAACTGGGAGGTCGAGTGCGACGGCAATCCGCTCGCGCACGCCGTTATGCGTGGCTACATCGGTCTCGACGGTCGCACCTACCCCAACTACCACTACGAGCACCTGGAGCGCCTGGCCGAACGCTATACCGAGCATGCCGGCTATGCCAATCCGGCAGCGGTCATCGACTGCAACCACGACAACTCGGGCAAGCGTCCGCTGGAGCAGTATCGCATTTGCAAGGAGGTGCTCGACAGCTGCCGCCGCAACGAGTCCATCTCCAAGCTGGTCAAGGGCTTTATGATCGAGTCCTACCTGGAGGATGGCAACCAGCCGGTCGACGGCGGTGTCTTTGGCAAGTCGATCACCGACCCGTGCCTGGGCTGGGAAAAGACCGACTACCTCATCCACGAGATCGCAGAGCGTATTTAGTTACGCGGTTTGCCAAACCGCGTAACGGCTCGACGCTGCAAACGCCCCTAAGCGGCAACCTGACGTTCAATCGTCGGTCGCGTACCGAAGTACGCTTCCCTCCTCTTTCACGTCACCTTGCTCGCCTAGGGGCGTTTTCGCTGACTTATGCTCAACCTACGATAAATCCGAGCTGAACGAGCTACTCGCTGTAGCGGGTGGCTATGGCAGCTTGCACCATTCCGGCGCTCATGAGGTAGGTCACCAGGAAGTATCCGCCATAGGCTGCCAGGAAGATTGCACAGGTGAGGCCCACGGTGCCGCCGATGCTCATATTTCCGAATATGCTCACCAGCTCGATGATCACCTTAAGTGCCACAAAGGAGTGCGCCAGGCCCACTGCCAGAGGGAACAGGAAGAACACTGCTTGCTGCGCCATCACCGAATGGCGAATCTGGCGGTCCTCACAGCCGATCTGTGCCAGCACACGATAGCTGCGGCTGCCGTCGGCCACGTTGGAGAGTTGCTGGATCGACAGAATCGCCGCGCATGCAACGACCAATACAAAGCCGATGTAGATGGCTAGGTAGCTAATAAGACCGTTCATTTGCGCTGTTTGCGCGTACATCTCGGAGCGTGTGATGAAGGTTCCCCACGACCCCGGCTCCTTGCCGTCAACGAGCAGATTGTCGAGCACAGTGTATTTAATACTCTCGTCTGCCTCGGTCGTATCCATCCCCTGTTTGTAGTTAACGAGCAGGCTACTGGAATACGGCTGCAGATTAAGTTGGGACAACAGCTCGTCGGCAACGACGACGGTACCCGGATTACTGCCCATCGCCGAGTTGGCGATGGCCGCCGCATCTTCGTCCGACTTATCGGTTGCGGGCTTGAGCGTATGCCCGCCCAAGGTAAGGGCATGGCCGCCAGCCATATACTTGGTGTACAGGTCGACCAGCTCGCCGCCCATATCACACGTGAGCAGATACTGGTCGTGACCGATGTGCACCGGCTCCTCGCCCATCATCTGACGCAGTTTGTTGTACTGGCTCGCCGGCGTCACAAACAGACCCATCGTATCGGCATTGCTACCCCCGAACGCCTTGGGAAGCTTTTCGCCCATGGCCTTGCACATTTCACTTGGAGTCACCGAAGGATCCGAACCGCCAAGCGGGTAACTCAGATACGAATCGATCTGCACATGCTCACCGGCAACATCGGCAATATTGACCTTCTTGCCGGTCTCGTCGTTGTTGTCCGCCGACTTGCCCTTACGATCGCCGTGCCATGGATCGCCGTGCCATGCGGAGTACAAATCGACCGTACTATCGGCCAGCACCATGCGATCGGCTTCAGACGGATTGATGTACTCTTTGTAGTAGTCGAGCGTATCGGGCGTGTAATAGACATACGTCTGTGACACGTCAACAGGGTTATAGCGCTCCAGGTTTTCGTTCATCACATTGGCAATCGACATACCGCACGTCACCGAGGTGATGGCCAAAAACAGGAGCATCGCGATGACGCCCATCGAAAAGCACACCGTGTTGACCTTGGCCGCAAGCTGGCGCACGGTAAACATGTTGAGGCCGCGCCAATACACGCCGCGCAGGCTCTGCAGCAGCTTGATGAGCATGCCCGAGAGTCCCCAGAACAGGGCAAAGGTGCCCACTGTAACCATAGCGGTCGTAATGCCAAACTGGTTCATGGCCTCTTGCAGCTTGCTGTCCGTCGCGGTTAGCGGGAACCCATCACGTAGCAGACGGTAATAGGCCACGCCCACAAGCACCACGCCCACGGCAAAGATGGCAATCGCAATCCAGGGGTTGCGCGTCTTGATGCTCTCGTTGCGACGCTCGGCACCCATAAGCTCGATGAGTTTGGTGCGACGCACGGCGCGAAGGTTCAGCAGTAGCGTGAGCACAAACATTACGAGCATGCAGGCAAGGGTCAGATTGAACGCATGCATCGAGAAAAAGAAGTGGAAATTGGCGATCTGTGTCTTAAAGAGCGAGGCCGTAAAGAACGTCATGAGCTGGGAGAGTCCCACACCCAGCACAATGCCGGCGACAAAGGCCACGACCGATACTATCACGGTCTCGAGCGCCATGATCGTGGCGACGCGCCCGCGCCCCATGCCGAGCACCTGGTACAGGCCAAACTCCTTCTTGCGGCGTTTCATGATGAAGTTATTGGCATACACCATCAAAAAGGCCATGACACCGGCCAAAAAGTACGTTAGGTCGCCGAGTATGCTGCCCATAACCTGCGCCAAGCCCTCTTCATCGATGCCGGCGATGTCGACCTGCATCGAGATGGTGTTAAAGGCATAGAAGACCGTGACGCCCAGGGTGAGCGTCAGCAAGTAGACGAGGTAGTCGCGGCCGGCGCGGCGGACGTTGCCCCAAGCGAGTTTACAGAGCATCGGAGCCCTCACCGCCCATCATGGCAACGACCTCCATAATGCGGTCGAAGAACTCTCGGCGGTCGATGTCGCCGCGGCGCAGCTCGGTGAAGATCTTGCCGTCGCGAATAAACAGCACACGGCTCGTGTAGCTGGCGGCAAAGCTGTCGTGCGTGACCATGAGCACGGTGGCGCGTAGGCGGCGGTTAAGGGCCTCTAGGCTCTCGAGCAACAGGCGGGCGCTTTTGGAGTCGAGGGCGCCGGTAGGCTCGTCGGCCATGATCATGGTGGGGTCGGTGACGAGCGCGCGAGCCGCGGCAACGCGCTGCTGCTGACCGCCGGACATCTGGTAGGGATACTTGTCGAGCACCTGGCTGATGGACAGGCGCGCTGCCACATCCTGCACGCGAGTCGAGATCTCTGCCGAGTTTGTGCGGGCGATGGTGAGCGGCAGAGCGATGTTCTCGCGTGCCGTGAGCGTATCGAGCAGGTTGGAGTCCTGGAAGATAAAGCCGAGCTCCTCGCGGCGGAACTGCGAGAGTTTGGCCTGCTTCATGCGCGTCACGTCCTGGCCGTTAATGCGGATCGTGCCGCTCGTGGCGCTATCGATGGTCGACACGCAGTTGAGCAACGTCGACTTGCCCGAGCCCGAAGCGCCCATGATGCCAACAAATTCACCGCGGTTGACGGTAAAGCTGACGTCGTTGAGCGCGCGGGTCACGTTGCCCAGCGCTCCGTATACCTTTTCGAGATGCGCGACCTCCAGTACCGGGGTCGCCATGTGCGTGGTTTGCATACCGAGTCCTTTCTTGCAATTAGTCTACGGCATCTATAGTCGCAAGAAGACGAGTCGGCTACCATCGATATGGCTTACGCTTGCCTTACCGTTGTGTAAGGTACGCGTAGCTACCCTGCCACGCGTTGATATTGAGAGAGGACTCCTGTTGAAGACTGTTCATGTTGCCGCTGGGATCATTCGCAAGGATGGATCTGATGAGCTGCTTGCCGTGCAGCGCGGCTATGGCGACATGCAGGGACTTTGGGAGTTCCCCGGTGGCAAGCTCATGCGCGGCGAGACACCCGAAGACGCCGTACGCCGCGAGCTCATGGAAGAGCTGCGGGTAAAAGTCACCAACCTGCGCGATTTTTACACCGTTGAGTATGACTACCCCGATTTTCATCTCTCGATGGAGTGCTACTACTGCTCGCTCGCCGATGAATCCGACGAGCCCCAGAAGCATGACCGTCAGCTTGATATCCGTTGGATTCCGCGCACCTCGCTTGCCACGGTGAAATGGATGCCCGCCGACAAAGGGCTTATCGATGCGCTGATTGAGTTGAAGGAAGATCGGCTTGAGACCAACGGCGCTGTCAACGACGCCGAGGCCACCACGACCGATGAGCCCGCCACCAAACCCAAGCGCGCACCTAAGCGCCGTAGCAAAAAACGCCCCAAGCCTGGCCTGCTGAACGGCATCGACACCTCGGACCTCTCCGCTGACGAGCGCGAACTGGTCCGCCGTCGCGCCGCCATAAAAAAGTCCATGAAGGGCAACAAGCGCGCCAACACCAAGCCCGAGCTGCTCGTTCGCCAGCGTCTGCGCGCCGCGGGCCTTACGGGCTATCGCTTGGAATGGAAGGTTCCCGGCAAGCCCGACATCGCCTTCCCCGGGCGCAAGATCGCCATCTTCGTCAACGGTTGCTTTTGGCACCGCTGCCCCAAGTGCAACCCTAGCCAGCCCAAGCGCAACGTTGAGTTTTGGGAGGCAAAGTTCCGTCGCAACGTCGAGCGCGACCAAGCAGCCATCAACGCACTTACCCAAATGGGCTGGACGCCCATCACCGTCTGGGAATGCGAGCTCAAAAAAGACCGCATCGACGCCACGATGGAAAAGGTCATCGAGCAGGTGCGGGCCGCAGAGCCGCAGCGCTAGGAACGAGCCGTCCACACGCCCCACACAGGCAAGTCACATCCGCGCCACAAACCTTAGAAAGCCCTTAAGCTCAAAACCTTTCAAGAGTGTTACTCAATACCTATGACCTGCGGTTTCATGGTTACATCAAACCTCATTAAGCCTTTCTTTAGCGCTTCTTTGCAGCAGCCGCGGCATAATACTGCCAACGCACGGGACCTAGCAGCACACCCGTGCGCAATCTTTTGGTGGACATCGAGGAGACCGCATAAGCATGCATTCTTCCAATGACGCAGCACAGCAGCCATCCCTAAAACATGCAGACCTTTTCTCCTTCCCCCCGACACAGAGAGACGGCCTCCTCGACTCCCCCACCACAAAAACCAAGCGCTCAGCCGATCAGAGCCTCAACTTACGAGCATCCTTCGAAAAGCTCCAAGCATCCCTAGACAAGGCGTTCCCCGAACAGGCAAGAGCAATCTAAGCCCATCGCGCTTTATACTGATGCCATGCGAAACATGGATCACATAGAATTGCACCGCGGAGGACGCGAGGAAGCGTTTCCCGAGACCGCCGAAGACTGGCCCTATATTGCCGAACGCGCAGAATTCGCTCGCTATCCGGGCAATTCCGTCCCCTGGCACTGGCATTCCGAAGTTGAGCTTTTCTACATGGAGCAGGGAGCGATTGACTATCGAACGCGCGCGGCTCATGAGCACGTACGCTTTGAGGAAGGGTCCGCCGGCTTTATCAACGGCGGCGTTTTGCACAGCACGCTGCAATCACCCAATTCGGCACCAGCCATTCAAATGTTGCATATCTTTCAGCCGTCGATGCTCGGCGATCCCGCGGGACGCCTTCAAAAGCGCTATATCAACCCATTGCTGCAATGTCGAGGCGTCGATGTGCTCAAATGGTCGCCCACCAACCCCGACGATATGCCCTTTATCGATTTGCTAAAGAGTTCCTTTAACCACGACCTTCAACGGCCGCAGAACGAGATGGCACTTCGGAATAGCTTGTCAGAGCTCTGGATTCAGATTTACGCCAAGGCCGAACCGCTCTTTTCCTCCGACAACGCCTCTTGGATGACCAACCGCGACGTACAGTTCAAGGCAATCCTGGACTATATCCGCGCAAACTATGCAGCCGCTATAGATGTGCCCCAGATGGCATCTGCAGCCGGCGTAAGCGAAAGAGAGTGTTACCGCATTATCGAAGCTTGCGCAGGAACGACCCCGGCGGCATATCTGCGCGCATACCGCGTAAACCGTGCTTGCGAACTTTTGGCACACACCACGCGAACGGTCCAGACAGTCGCGCGCCAATGCGGCTTTGCGACAGCAAGCCATCTTGGCCAGGTATTTAAAGAACAAATGGGATGCACTCCTTCGAGCTATCGAGCAGCGAGGCAGAATCTCGATAGTACCAGGCAGAAATCCCGCTAGCCCTTCTTCTGTCACTGCATCAAACTTGCAGGCAAACAACGGATAGGAGCTACTATATGAAGTACTTTGACTATATCGTGTTTGACGTTGATGGGACATTGGCAGATACAGAAGAAAGCGTGCTGTCATCGCTTGGCCAGATTGTCCAAGAAGAAACCGGCAAAACGCTTCCCCGACACGAGCTTGAATTTGCCCTCGGAATACCCGGCAAGAACGCCCTTGAGAAACTTGGGATCTACTCGCAGACAACGTTGAATCGCTGGTGCCAAGTTGCTGCCAGCTTTAAAAGCACCATCAGCGTGTTTCCCGGCTTGCACGAAGTTATCGCAACACTCTCCGACAACGGCTGCAAACTTGGCATCGTCTCCTCACGCGCGCGCGACGAATACGCAGAAGAAATTGCACCCCTTGGCCTCGATAAGTATTTTGAGCACATCATCCTTGTCGAAGACACAACCGAACATAAACCCGCACCCGCTCCCATGCTCGAATATCTCCGGCGTACGGGCGCGAATCCTGGCAACGTCGTCTACGTTGGCGACACCGTCTACGACGAACAATGCGCAACTTCGGCAGGAGTCAGTTTTGCCAGAGCGGCATGGGGATCACACCAAGACATCCCAAACGCCACCTACAACCTCAAAACCCCCAACGACCTGCTAACCCTAACAACCAAGTAACCCCCGCGCCCCACCCTTTCAGCCCCAACGCCACAAGGGCGATTGAGCAGGACGGTTTGGGCGGGTCCCGTACTTAGTTTCCAAAATCATTCCGCAGCGCGAAGGCCCCCGTTGCCAACGCTTCGAAGAAGCGAGACAACGGGGGCCTTCATGCGCGAGAACGTTTTGGAAACTAAGTACGGGACCCGCCCAAGCCGTCCGGTGGGATCAGAGTACCCTTGCTGTTACTCTGCTTTGCCCACAGAGTTAAGGTTGGTCATGCGGATCTTAACCAGCTCGGTGATCTCACGCATACCCTCCTTGGCCGGCTTCTTGGGGTCGAAGCAGGCGGGGTTCTCGGCCATGTAGGCCATGAAGCCCTTGGTGTAGGCCTGACGCAGCTCGGTGGCGTAGTTAACCTTGCAGATACCGTTCTTCACAGCCTCGGCAACCTGCTCATCGGGCACACCGGAGGTGCCGTGCAGGACCAGCGGCACGTCAACGGCGTCGCGGATGGCCTTGACCACGGACTGCTCGATGTGCGGATCGCTCGTGTACACACCGTGGCTGGTGCCAACGCCAATTGCGAGGGAGGTGCAGCCGGTACGCTCGACGAACTCCTTGGCCTCGGCCGGATCGGTGTAGGGGCTCTCGCCCTCAACCGCGGGACCGTCGTCCTCCTTGCCGCCAACCTTACCGAGCTCAGCCTCGACGGGCACGCCCATGGCGCGGCCAGCGTCGGCGACGGACTTGGTCAGAGCGATGTTGTCCTCGAAGGACTCGTGCGAGCCGTCGATCATGACAGAGGTGTAGCCGGTGCGGAAAGCCTGCATGCAGCGGTCATAGCCATCGCCGTGATCGAGGTGCAGAGCGACGGGCACGGAAGCGCGCTCGGCGGCAGCCTTGACCATGCCGTAGAAGTAGTCCAGACCAGCGGTCTTAATGGTGCCCGGGGTGGTCTGCATGATGACGGGGGACTTGGTCTCCTCGGCAGCAGCCAAAACGGCCATAACAAACTCGAGGTTCTCGACGTTGAAAGCGCCAACAGCGTAGTGGCCGGCCTGAGCGTCCTTGAGCATCTTTTCGGTGGTAACAAGTGCCATGAGCGTTTGCTCCTCTCCCTCGCCCGCATCTGGACATCGGGCGTAGTTGTTCACAAGGCGTTTTACCTTGCGTTTTGCTGCGATCATTGTATGAAAATTGACGGCGTCACACGTATGAGATATCACCGGCACACAGGTCAAGACACTCGTTTTTGAAAAGCAAACGGAAGGGATTCGTGCCGGATCCCTCTATACGACATTGCAGTTTTCAAGCGAATTATCTTTCTTTTATAGAAAAGATAAGTAATCGAAAGGCGTTTTCTTACTCAAAAAGAAAATGAACGAAAATGGACTCATCACAATTCCTGCAAATTTCAGTTGAGAATGGAGCAGCTATGGCCCACGCAACAACCCGAGCCTTCGCCGATGAGCGTCGTGCCGCCATCATGGAAATGCTTGAGCATAATGCCTCGGTGCAGGTAGCAGAAATCGCCCAGACCTTTGGCGTGTCCTCCGTTACCGCCCGCGCCGACCTGGACGCGCTCGCCGAAGCAGGCAAGCTGCGCCGCACGCATGGCGGCGCCGTATCGCTCCACAAACGCCTAACCGTCTCCACGCAGGATCGCCGCATCAACGTCAATGTCGCCGCCAAGCAGGCCATCGCACAAAGCGCCATCGAGTTCGTCAATGACGGCGACACGCTGCTCGTCGACTCGGGCACCACGGCGCTCGAGTTCGTCCGGCTCCTCGATCAGCGCGACGCCATCACCGTCGTCACGGCCGACATTACCATTGCCGATTACATCGACGAGAGTATGCCCTCGGTCGATGTCGTCATGCTGGGCGGAGCGCTGCGCAAAGGCCATCGTTATTTGTACGGACCGCTCACTATGCAGGCGCTTCAAACGGTTCACGCCGACCTTGCCATCGTGTGCCCCGGCGCTTTTGTCCCCCGTTGCGGCTTTACGACCGACTTTCCCCAGATGGCCGAGACCAAAACGGCTATGATCGCCGCAGCTCATCAAAGCGTCGCCCTCATGGACGCCAGTAAGGTCAACGGACGCGGCATGTACCGTTTTGCCGAGCTTGCCGACGTCGACACCATCGTGATGGACTGTGATCCCGATGGCGCCGTCGCCACCTCAATCGCCGAGACCGCCGACGACGCCCGCCCGAATCTCGTCATCGCCGGCGCTTAAACAAAAACCACCACAAAGGTGCCTGTCCCCTTTGTGGTGGTTGTGATGGCTGAGCGTCAAAAGTGAACGTGTCGCTACTTGGAAAGCTCGTCGGCGAGGGCCTCGATCTGAGCACGCGAGGCGTCGTTGAGCGAACCCAGCACGGTCACCTTGTTCTGCGCCAGAGTGATGTCCTTCATACCCTCGAGCTCCTTGGTCATAACCTTGGCGGCAGCGGGCGCCCAGGAGCCGGCCTCGACAAGCGCCACCGTACGATTCTGATAGGCGTGCCCGGCAAGCGTGTGGATAAAGGTGCTCATGAACGGGAAGATCTCGCCCTGATAGGTGATGGAAGCGAGCACCAGGCGGTCGTAGCGGAACGCATCCTCAACGGCCTCGGCCATATCGTCGCGAGCCAGGTCAAAGACGGAAACCTTCTGGCCGCGAGCCTCAAGCGCAGATGCGAGTTCCTCGACGGCAGCCTTCAGATGGCCATACACGCTCGCATAGGCAATCGTGATGCCCTCGTCCTCGGGCTGATAGCTCGACCAGGTGTTATAGGTGTCGAGGTAGTAGCCCAGGTTCTCGGTCAGCACGGGGCCGTGGAGCGGACAGATGATCTGGATGTCCAGGTCGGCGGCCTTCCTGAGCACGGCCTGCACGAACTTGCCGAACTTACCGACGATGCCAAAGTAGTAGCGGCGTGCTTCGCAAGCCCAGCCCTCGGGATCCTCGATGTCGTTAGCACCGAACTTGCCAAAGCCGTCGGCACTAAAGAGCACCTTGTCGGTGGACTCGTAGGAGAAGAGCACCTCGGGCCAGTGCACGTTGGGAGCACCGACAAACGTCAGGCTGTGGCCGCCCAGGTCGAGCACATCGCCCTCTTTGACGACCATCTTGCGCTCGGGGAAGTCGGTGCCAAAGTAGTTGACCATCATGCGGAAGGCGCCCATGCTTGCCACGATCTGCGCCTGGGGATAGCGCTCCATAAAGGCAGCGATGCCGGCGGAGTGATCGGGCTCCATGTGATGGACAACCAGGTAGTCGGGCGTACGGCCGTCGAGCGCGGCCTCGAGGTTGCCGAGCCACTCGTCAACAAAACCGCCGTCGACTGAATCGGCGACAGCGATTTTATCGCCCAAGATAACGTAGCTGTTGTATGCCATACCGTTCTCGGACACATCGTACTGGCCCTCGAACAGGTCAATGTCGTGATCGTTAACGCCAATGTAGCGGATATCCTTGGTGATCTCCATCAGGCAAAGCCTCCTAGATAGACAAAAGAGCCCGTCTATCATAGCACTCGTCTTCATAGCCACGGCTATCTGCCAGCATCCTTATCGATTGTTATTGAGGCGGAATATATCGCCATTGACCTGCAAAAACTATGTGCGCGGAGCTGCCGTGGTATGTCGAACGATAAGCTGGCCGGGAATACGAATGGCAACGGTTTTGTCCGTTGCCCCCGCCTTGGGAACCGCGTGCTCGAACACCTCGCGTCCACGCTGATGCAAATCGAATCGAACGGTCGTGAGCTCGTTGTGTGCCACAAAATCATCGAGCGAATCGTCGACGCCCACCACGCTCACGTCCTCGGGCACGCGCAGACCGCTATCGCGCAGCGCTGCAATCGCGCCATTTGCCATCTGGTCGTTTGCCGCGTAAATCGCCGTCATGGTGCGATCGTGCTCGGCCAGGTACCTGCCGGCCTCGTAGCCGCTGTTGGCAGACCAGTCGCCCTCGAGCGGCTCTGCCGGCTCGATGTGTTTACGCTCGAGTGCATCCTGCCAACCGGCGCGACGAAATTGCTCGTCGACCGAGAATGACGGGCCGCCAATATAGCGAATCTGCTCGTGCCCTAGCTCAAACAGGTGATCCATAAGCAATAGCGAGCAGCCGTAATGATCGGAGTCGACCGTGGTCACCCGCGGGTGCGCGTACATGGTAACGATGACCGTGCCAATGCCCGGCAGTGGATCAAACGTCTCAAAATCGGGCGCCATGCGACTCATGCCGATGATGATGCCGTCCACCGGCAATGCGGCCATACGACGCGTGGCCTCGGCAAGCGAAAACTCCTCGGTCTTGGACATCTCGACCAGCGTGATGGCACAATTATGCTCACGAGCAGCGCTGGCGATGCCGTCGATCATTGAGAGGTTGCCGAACTTGGTCACATCGTTGACGCACAGGCCGACCGAATGGTAACGGCCGTCGCGCAGCGAGCGACCGGCATAACTCGGACGAAAGCCGAGCTCTTGCATCGCGGCCTGTACGCGCTGGCGCGTCTGCTCGTTCACATTGGGCAAGCCGTTGGCAACGCGCGAGACCGTCTGCTGCGAAACGCCGGCAGCGCGGGCGACGTCGGCCATGGAGACCGGACGCGAACTGGTATCGTTGGACGGGCGCCTTGCCACAGGATCACCTTCACCCTTGCGAGATCTGAATAGCGTGAATGCCGGCCCGGGCAGAAATACATCCCGCGCCGAGGCCCGCTATCGTCGGACGCATGTTAACGTACTCTACTTTTTCTATCTGCATCTCTTCTGCTTTATAAGTCCATACGGCAGTACCGTTCACGGCTGTATTTCTACCGATCACCAGATTCTCAAAAAGTGACAAGCGTTGTGTTATGAGTACGTTAACATAGCCCGTAACGTGCGGTATCGTGAACACTTGGTTCATACCGCTTCAAGTTGTTAACGTACTCATAACGACGCAAAACTCATCCGTGCGCGCCAAGGAAAGGACTCCCATGACCACCACCGACGAAAAGACATTCGCCACGCTCACCAAGCTATTTGAGAAGGAGTTTGGGCCCATCGGCGATCGCCAGGTGCTCTATGTGCACGCACCCGGCCGTTCCGAGATCAGCGGCAACCACACCGACCACGAGGGTGGCCACGTTATCGCCGGCTCGCTCGATGTCGCCGTTGACGGCATTGCCGTGGCGACCGACTCCAACAAGATTCGCGTCGCCGACGAGGGCTATCCTACGTTTGAGATCACGCTCGACACGCTGGATATTCAAGAGTCCGAGAAGGGCACGTCCGCGAGCCTCGTCCGCGGCATGGCCCACGAAATCGCTGCTCTGGGCGTTGAGCCCCAGGGCTTCGACTTCGCCTTCACCTGCTCCGTCCCCTCGGGCGGCGGCCTTTCGAGCTCCGCTGCTGTCGAGGCGGCATACGGTCGCGCCATGGAGGCGCTCTGGGGCGCACCAGCCATCGAGCCCGTCGCGCTCGCCCAGATGAGCCAACGCACCGAAAACAACTATTACGGCAAGCCCTGCGGTCTGATGGACCAGGCCGCCGTTTGCTTGGGCGGCCTCGCCTACATGGACTTTGAGGACCAGACTCAGCCTAAAACCCAGAAGCTCGAGCTCAACTTTGAGGATCACGGTTATGCGCTCGTGCTCGTTAAGGTTGGCGCCGACCATGTGGCCGCCACCGATGACTACGCCGCCGTTCCGCGCGAGATGCAGGACGTCGCTGCCGAGTTCGGCAAGGCACGCCTGTGCGAGGTAAACGTGGCGGACTTTGACGCCAAGCTCCCCGAGCTGCGCGCCAAGCTGGGCGACCGCGCCTGCCTGCGCGCCGTTCACTACTGGTACGAAAACGGCCTGGTCGATAAGCGCTGGGCCGCCCTGAACGCCGGCGACATCGATCAGTTCCTGGTCCTGACGCGCGAGTCCGGCGCCAGCTCTGCCATGTACCTACAGAATGTCGTTGCCAAGCTGGGCTCCGAGCAGCCCTCGATGTATGCCCTGGCACTGGCCGAGCACGTGCTCGACGGCCGTGGCGCCGTCCGTATCCACGGTGGCGGCTTTGGTGGCACCATCCAGGCCTTCGTGCCGCTCGACCTGGTCGACACCTTCATCGCCAAGATGAACGGCTGGCTGGGCGAGGGCTCTGCCCGCCACTACGCAATTTCTGACAAGGGGGCTTACGCGGCATGGCTGTAATGACTGACGTGCGCGAGGCCGCGCAGAACCTGATCGAGTACACTATCCACCGATCGATGATCGGACAGGACGATCGCATCTGGGCCTACAACACCATTCTGGAGTGCATCGGCGCCACGGGTCCCGCGCTCGACATGACCTGGGCGCTCCAGGTTGAGAAACTCTCGCTCTTGCATCCCGATACCCTCCCCGACTTTGACCTGGAGGGCACGCTTGCCGCGCTTTCCGAGGCTGCCGTCGCAAACGGTGCTGCCGAGGACACGGCGTCGGGCCGCGACCGCATCGCCATGCGCATCATGGGCGCGCTCATGCCGAGGCCTTCGGTTGTAAACGAGGAGTTCAACGGCCGCATGGGCGTCGACGAGCCCCGCGCCGCGACCGACTGGTTCTACGGCCTATGCTGTGACGCCGGCTACGTGCGCCGCGCCGCCATCGCGCGCAACATCAAATGGAGCACCCCCACCAACTGGGGCGACCTCGAGATCACTATCAACCTGTCGAAGCCCGAGAAGGACCCGCGCGATATCGCCGCGGCAGGTGCAGCCAAGAACACGGGCGAGAAGTATCCCGCTTGCCAGCTCTGCATCGAAAACGAGGGCTATCCCGGACGCTCCGCCGCAGCCGACGGCGGCGCCCATCCCGCCCGCCAGAACCTACGCGTTATCCCCATTCAGCTCAACGACGAGCGCTGGGGCTTCCAGTACAGCCCGTACGCATACTTTAACGAGCACTGCATTGCTATGAGCTCCGAGCATCGCCCGATGCACGTCGACCGCAAGGGGCTGACCTGCCTGCTCGATTTTGTGGACCTGTTCCCGCACTACTTTATTGGCTCCAACGCCGACCTGCCCATCGTGGGCGGCTCGATTCTGTCGCACGACCACTTCCAGGGCGGCGCGCACGAGTTCCCCATGATGCATGCCGCCGAGGTCTCGCAGTTTAGCGTGCCCGGCTTTGACCAGGTCAGCGGCACCGTGTTGCAGTGGCCGCTTTCGGTGCTGCGACTGCGCTCGCACGACCGCACCCAGCTGCTCGATGCTGCCGAGAAGATTATCCTCGCCTGGCGCGAGTGGACCGATGAGTCGGTGGGCGTTATCGCACACACAGCCGACGGCGTAGCGCACAACACCGTAACGCCCGTCATCCGCCGCGTCGACTCCCGCGGCAACGCCGGCGGCGAAATCTACGAGGCCTACCTGGCGCTTCGCTGCAATATCACGACCGACGAGCATCCGCTGGGCGTATTCCACCCGCATGCCGAGTACCACCACATTAAAAAGGAGAACATCGGCCTGATCGAGGTCATGGGCCTGGCCATTCTGCCGCCGCGCCTGGTTCCCGAGCTTGGCGCTGTCCGCGAGCATCTGCTGGCAGCCAAGGCCGATGCCAGCTACGACCTTGCCGGTGCACTCGAGGGCGATGATCTATGCCGCAGCCACGCCGCATGGGCCGAGGATGTCTATGCCCGCCGCGCCAACGAGCTTACGGCCGACAACGCCATCGATATCCTGCACGAGGAGGTCGGCGTGGTGTTTGGCCACGTGCTCGACAACGCCGGCGTCTTTAAGTGGGACGAAGCCGGCCGCGCCGCCCAACAGCGCTTTATCGACTCGCTATAGAGCACGGGCCCGAACGTTCAACAGCAGCCCGCACGACATAACCACCTACACGACAACGGTGCCCGCCGGCAACATCGCCGGCGGGCGCCGTTTTTGAGTGTAGTCATTGGGGTCATTCTTAAGGGGCGTTCTTAAACGACTAGTCATTAAAGAGCGTCCCCAATGACTACTTGCGACCAAGGCAACGCCGGTGTCTTGGCAACGACAGCGAAAACGCCCCTAAGCGAGCAAGGTGACGTGAAAGAGGAGGGCATTGACCTTTTGGTCATGCCCGACGATTGAACGTCAGATTGCCGCTTAGGGGCGTTTGCAGCGTCGCGCCGTTACGCGGTTTGGTAAAACCGCGTAACCCTACAGTTCAGTCACGACAACACTGTTGTAGACCTCGTCCCAGCGGTCCATGACCAGGTGGCCGGTCTTGGGATCCATGGCGTTGAGCTTGCCGCAGGTATTGGCGGTCTTGAGCACCGTGACGTCGTCGACACCAGCCGCAATGGCATGCGCAAAGCCGGCGATGGTCGAGTCGCCGGAACCCGTCGCGTTCACAGCCGTAATCGCGGGCGTCTTGGTGCGGAACGCGCGACCCTCATGGAAGCCCACCGAACCGGCAGCGCCCATCGAAACGACAACCCAGGGAATACCGTCAAAGCGGCCATCGCCGGCAAGCGCCTCGCGCAGGGCATCGACATCATCGGTCGTAAAGGACGTACCCAGCAGGCCGTTAATCTCGGTCAGGTTGGGCTTTACGAGCTCAGGCTTAGCGTCAGACTCCAGCGCGGCCTCCAGCGATGCACCCGAGGTGTCGAGCAGCACCTTGGCGCCCGCCTCCTCGGCGATCTTGACGAGCTCGGCATAGTAGCCGGCATCGACACCACGCGGCAGCGAGCCCGAAAGCGTCACAACGTCCGCCTTCGCTGCAAGCTCGGCGAACTTGGCCGTAAAGGCCTCGAGCTCGGCCGGGGTGATCTGCGGGCCGCTCTCCAGCAGCTCGGTCTGATTACCCTCGTGCAGGATATTCAGGCAAATGCGCGTCTCGCCGGCAATGGGCACAAAGTCGTTCTTGACGCCATCGGCATCCATAAGCTCGGCCATATAGGCACCCATGTGTCCGCCGAGCAGACCGGTCGCGAGCACATCGTCGCCCAACTGCAGCAGCACACGGCTCACGTTGAGGCCCTTGCCGCCAGCGGTCTTTTCGGGCGTCACACGGTTAACATCGTCGATGATCAACTTGTCGAGCTGATAGCGCGTATCAATCGACGGGTTCATGGTAACGGTCAGAATCATATTGAACTCCTGTTCCGGGGCGGCATGACCCACCCCAAACATACGATAGCTCGTTAAAGGATCTCGATCTCAAAGCCACGGGTGACGGTCTCCCCCGGCTTGGCCACCAGGCAGCCACGCTTGTGCTCCAGGATATCGTCCTCATCGGAGCAGGTGGACAGGCCGCCCCACGGTTCCACGGCCACAAAGTCGCCCTCGGGCTTGCTCCACACAATCAGGTACGGCATATCGGGGAACGTCAGGCGCACGCCCTTGTCCTCGGTTTTCTTGGTCAGCGTAACCACGCGGCTCTCGAGCACGTCAAAGATGGTCTCCGCGAAGTCGAAGAGTTCGTGGGTAAGCGGCAGGTTCTGGCCAATCATGGGGTTCTTGCTGCGACGCTCAACATCAATCAGGCCCGTCGAGGGAACGGCAGTGCAGAGCTCGGCGGCCTCGCGCTGCTCAAAACGGAGCTCGTAGTCGTCATAGGATTCGCCCTCGTCAAGTGGGCACTTAAAGCCGGGGTGACCGCCCACAAAGAACGGCATGTCCTCGGTGCCCTCATTGGTCACCTCGTACGATACGGCCACCTTTTCCGAATCGATCGTGTAACGAGCAACGATTTTAAACGGATACGGGTACTGCTCGAGCAACTCGGCATGGTCGGCAGAGCTTAGGCTCAGCGCGACCATGTTGTCGCTCTGCTCCTCGAGCTTCCACTCCTGTTTGCGAGCAAAGCCGTGACGGGCAAGCTTGACCTCGCGGCCGCCCATGGTCATTGCGTGACCGTCTCGAAGGCCGCCGCAGATCGGGAAACAAATGGGCGCCTGGCCCGACCACACCGCCGGGTCGCCCTGCCACAGGTACTCACGGCCGTTGGCCGCAATAGAAGTGAACGATCCGCCAGCCGTGCTCAGTGCTACGCGGATAGAACCGTTATCAAGAACAAACTCCATAGGAGCCTTCCCTTTCTTACGACAGCCCGCCAAGTCAATAGGGCTGATAGAAAACCGGCCCGCGCCCCCTCACAGAAACGCGAGCCGTCAACGGACTAGTTAATTACGCCGGATACCCGCTAATCATGGTATTCGCCGCGGTCCCACTTCTCGAGGAACTCGTCAAAGAAGTGCGGGTCAGCCTGAGCCTCGGCATCGGCCTTATTGCAGGCATCGATCTTGGCGATCAGGGCATCGTGCTCGGGGGTCTTCTCGTAGGGCTCCTCCAGGAAGGCAAGCATGATATCGGCCATCAGAAACTCGCCGGTGATCTTGCCGCCAAAGCCCACGATGTTGGCGTTGAGCTCACGACGGGCATAGAGGGCAGAGGTCATGTCGCGAACCAGGGCGCAGCGGGTGCCGGGAACCTTGTTGACGGCGTTGGTGATGCCGATGCCGGTGCCGCACAGGGCCACGCCAAAGTCGGCCTTGCCGCTGGCAACAGCCTCGCCCACGGCCTTACCGTAGATGGGATAGTGCGTACGGGTGTGGCTGTAGGTGCCGCAGTCGAGCACCTTGTAGCCAGCCTGCTCCAGGCGGTCGGCCAGATAGATCTTCTCGTCCGTAACGATATGGTCGCAACCGATTGCGATGGTCTTCTTCATCAGAACGTCCTTTCGTCTGAATTCACAAGTTGAGGTAGAAGTTCGAGTTCTCGGTGGCTCTCGTTAGGCCATCTTGTTGAGCATGTCGACACGGATCTGGTGACGGCCGCCGGCGTACTGCGCACGCAGGAACTCGCGGGCGATCTTCTTGGCGACCTCGGTGCCCACAACGCCCGGGCCCATGGTGACCATGCGCGAGCCGTTGTGCTCGCGGGTCATGTAAGCGGAACGCTCATCGGAAATGTTGGCGACGACCATGCCCTTGATCTTGACGGCGGCCATATAGGAGCCGACGCCGTACTTATCGAATGCGAAGCCCTGGGAATCCTTGTGCTCCAGCAGGTCCTTGGCAACGGCGGTCGCGGAATCGACAAAGTCCGCGGCAGGGGTCTCGGAATAGTCGACGACCTCGTGACCGTCGGCGATGAGCATCTCCTTGATGGACTCCTTCATCGACATACCGTCGGCATCGGAAGCGATTACAACCCTCATGACATCCTCCTTGAGAGATACGCTGGCGCGTAGTTTCTGTTTGGAAGTGTTGAATCGCGATCAGGTCCGGGCATCTGAATGTGCGGTTCTTCACTGTTCATGTTTATTTGAACACACTCGAACATCGACTGCAACAACTATTTGTTTGTCTTTGTTCTTTTTTGAACAAAGACCGTTCGCGAACGACTGTTGACCGTTTGGGATCGTGAAAGCTTCGTCCTGGCACGTCTTCAACAAACAAAAGGGACGGCCGAGAACGAGTCTCGGCCGTCCCTTTGCGGTATGCCCCAGCAAATACAGCTGTTTTAGCTACTCGGCCTGCCTACCCTTTTTGGTGTGCTTGGACGGAGCGCTCAGAAAGCGGCCCGTTAAATAGTTCGCCGGGCCGGAAATATCGATCCCCAGCAGCGTGTGTCCCAGCCACAGAAACGCTGCGAGCACCAGCAATGGGATAACACACGAGGTCACGATCATCACGATGACGCCTTCGATCAGATCGGTCACCTGCTGCACAATTTCATCGGTCATCTGCTTGGCACCGCTGGTCACCGACGTGACGAGGCCCGAGGCGCCGTCGGCAAGCTGCTCAAGCACATTCTTGGACTCCGTGGACTCGGTCTTTTTCTTGCTTGCTTTGGAGCTGTCGCTATCTGCCGCACCCGCAGCGTCGGCCGCCTTTTGCTCGGCCGCTTCAATGCTCACTCGATATGTTTCATCGACCTTTTGCGACACCCATACACTTGCAGGCACCAACGCCATGCCGATCATGGCGACCACCAACACGCGCGTCGCCACGCGGCGCAGGACGGAGCTCGTACTCCAGCGCCCGTGAATGCCGAGCGACGCCGCAAAGAGCACCAGCGCAAACGGGATCAAGATGCCCAAGCCAACCGACCACAAAATGGTCAGCAGATATTTCTCGAGGTAAAGCACGGCAAGCACGATACCAAGGTTACCCGAAAGCTGTGCGAGCTGCTCGGCAACTGGCGTTCCTGTATCGCCCGGCAGCGCAGTGACACCCGCAGATAGGGCGACGCACGAGGTCGTGAGCGCCAAAACATTGCCCTTCTTTTGATCGATGACCTCGATGGTGGAGTCCCAAGTCTTGGTATCGGCGAAATGCGGACGAGCCACAAAGCCCGACAGCAGCGCCAGTACCACGAGCGCAACGATAAAGCCAATCTGTAGCTTTTTGTTTGCGCACACGACATCGGACAGGCTGGGCTGCAGCTCGGTTACCGTCGTGTGCTCGGTTATCTGGACAGGACGCCCATGAGCCATCTCGTTCGCGTCTCTTTTTTGTATTGACCCGTTATCCGGCATTTGGATACCTCCTCAGTCCGGCGTTTAATGCGAAAGGAAGTATACCCACCGAGCAAAAATCGAACGGGAGGACGAACGGAGCGCACCAAGACTGTCCCCAACGACTAGTCGTTTAAGAACGTCCCCAATGACTATCTCGGGATAAGTTGCGGTGGAATAGGGATTGTTTTGTGCCCACCGGCCCCTATTCAGTCCCTATTTCACCGCAACTTGGAGGAGAACAGAAAAGCCCTGCCGCGGGTAGCGGCAGAGCTTTTGGAAGGGGACTTGGTTGTAAGGACTCGTTAGGCGAGCTTGGCCTCGAGCGCAGCGATGCGCTTGTAGGCGTCGATGGTAAAGCGGGTCTGCTTCTCCAGAATCATGGTGGTCATGAGAGTGTCCTGAGCGTGAGCCATGATGAAGGTCATCTCCATCTCGCCACCGCCGGCCTCCTGCGAAAGCAGCTTGGTCTGCGTGTCGTGGGCACCGATGAGCGCATCGCTGGCATCCTTGTGCAGCTGCTCGGCCTTCTCAAAGTCACCCTCGCGAGCAGCATCGAGCGCTGCAAGCAGATCGGTCTGGGCGTCACCTGCGTATGCGACGATCTCGAATCCAACCATCGAGATTTCTTCTTTGGTTGCCATATTGCGTTCCTTTCACATATGAACCAATGGAGAGCATCGCGTCCGGGCATACGCGCTGCGTTCTGTATGGCAGAAACAATAACATTCAAACAAAAAAGAACAGAGCAAAACGTAATTTCGAGCTATGAACGGTCACTTTTCGCCCGTGAACGGTTTTTAAACCAATCTGAACAATATCGAACACAATTAGCGGCAACCCAAACAGGGCCGCACCCTAACGCAAATCGCGCACCGTATCGCCCTCTACGAGCACACCGGGAATCAGCATGTGCTCCACGCCAGACGCACCCCCATCGGCGCCGGCAATCTTGTCGACCGCCCACATGCCGACGCGCTTGTTGTCAAAGCGCACCGTGGTCAGGCGACGGTCGGGCACGATATCGCCCAGGCTGTCATCAACACCCACCACGCTCACGTCCTCGGGCACACGCCTTCCGCACGACTCGAGCCCGCGAATGCAGCCGTAGGCCATGGCATCGTTGGAAGCATAAATGGCCGTACAGGTCGGATCTTCCGCCAGAGCCTGACCGGCAGCATATCCGCTCTGTGCCGTCCAATCCCCACGGACGAGTCGCGGCGGTTCAATACCATGCGCGCGCAATGTCTCGCGCCAGCCCTCCTCGCGCCGCATGCCCGAAAGCGAGCGCTCGGGGCATGAGATAAAGTGCACAGTCTTGTGCCCCCGCCCCAGCAAGTACTCGACAACTTGACGCGAGCAATCGAACTGGTCGTTATCGACCGTTGAACAGAGCGGGTGCTCCAGCATGGTAACGAGCACCGTCTGCATACCGGGCAGCGGCTCAAAAGTGCCAAAGTCTGCCGGCATGCGGTTCATGATCACGACCATACCGTCTACCGGCAGCGCGCTCATGCGTGACGATGCGCTCTCGAGGGTATAGGGGTGTCCATCTACTTTAGTGAGGGTGATGGCATAGCCATGTTTGTCGGCCGCGGCGGCAAAGCCCTCCATACGGTCGAGGTTGCCGGTACCGGTAATGTTGAACATGGCGACGCCGACGGTCTTAAACCTGCCACGGCGCAGCGATCGACCGGCAAAATTGGGGCGATACCCCAGCTCGCGCATGGCGGCACGCACGCGTTCCTTGGTCTCGGGGCGCACGCTGGGCGAATCGTGCACGGTGCGCGAGACCGTCTGCTCCGAGACGCCCGCGAGGCGCGCTACGTCTTTGACGGATACCGATTTTTTAACAGCGGCCATAGGTCGATCTTTCTATGTCAACGATGCCATTGGTGGCACCCTACGCAGTCAAATGAAACGTCTTCAAGTATATCTAACGCCTCCCCCACCATACGCTCACCACCCAAAACCTACCGTTCACCGACATTTTTGCTTCCCCGAACGGCTTTTGTCGACCAAATGTTAACGTTGCCATTGCGCAAACACAGAGCCACCGGGCGGCTCAAACGTTTACGCGTAAGGAATCGACGGTTCGCAGGCACAGGAACCACCGGTTCGCTTCTTTTTATGTGTCACAAAATGGCAACGTCAACATTTTGGCAACCGAAAGTCAAAAGCCACCATCGTTGCTAACCCACCGACTCTTAGGAGCATTGCATGGAGCAACTCATCGCCATCATCGAAAAGGGCCAGCCCTTTTTCAACGCGATCGCCCGCAACAAGTACCTCAAGGCGATCCGCGACGGCTTTATCTCCGTCATCCCCATCATCATCTTCTCGTCCATCTTCTGCCTGGTAGCCTCGGTCCCCAACATCTGGGGTTTCTACTGGCCCGATGACATCAACAACGCCCTGTGGAAGTGCTACAACTACTCCATGGGCATCCTGGCCATCGCCTGCGCCGCCACCACGGCCAAGCACTTCGCCGACGCTCAAAACCGCGATCTGCCCAAGAACAACCAGATCAACTTCATCTCGTGCATGTGCGCGGCCATCATCGGCTTCTTGCTCCTTTCGAGCGACACGATCGCCACGGACGCCGCCAGCGGTTTCAACACCACCTACCTTGGTTCCAAGGGCCTGCTGACCGCTTTCATCGCTGCGTTTGTGACCGGCATCATCTACAAGTTCTTCATTAAGCGCAACATCACCGTCAAGATGCCCGAGCAGGTTCCGCCCAACATCTCGCAGACCTTCAAGGACATCATCCCCTTCTCCGTCTGCATCACCGTCTTTTGGGTTTTTGACATCGTCTTCCGCGCTGCTTTTGGCTTCTGCTTTGCCCAGGGCGTCATCCAGGTGTTCCAGCCCCTGTTCACCGCTGCCGATGGCTACATCGGCCTCGCTGTGATCTACGGCGCCATGAGCCTGTTCTGGTTCGTGGGCGTCCACGGCCCCTCGATCGTCGAGCCCGCCATCGCCGCCGCGCTCGTTGCCAACATGACCGACAACCTGGCTGCGTTCCAGGCTGGCCAGCACGCTTCCGCTGTCCTGACCCAGGGTGCCCAGTACTTCGTCGTCTGCATGGGCGGCACCGGCGCCACGCTCGTCCTGGTCTTTATGTTCTGCTTCCTGGCCAAGTCCCAGGAGATGCGCGCCGTCGGTAAGGCCGCCATCGTCCCGGTCTGCTTTGCCGTCAACGAGCCGCTGCTGTTCGCCGCACCCATCGTGCTCAACCCCGTCTTCTTTGTCCCGTTTGTCTTTGCCCCGATCGCCAACATCTGGATCCTCAAGATCTTTATCGACTTCTTGGGCATGAACGGCTTTATGTACACCCTGCCTTGGACCGTCCCCGCCCCCATCGGCACCATCATGGGCCTGGGCTTCCAGCCGCTCGCCTTTGTGATGCTCGCCCTTATCTTGGTCGTCGACTTCGCTCTGTACTATCCGTTCTTCCGCGCCTATGACGCCCAGAAGTGCGCCGAGGAGGCCGAGATCTCCCAGGAGGAGCTCGCCGCCAAGAACGCCGAGAAGGCCGCTAAGCTCAACGATGCTTTCCAGGGCAAGGCTGACGCCAAGAGCGTTGCCGCCGGCGCTGCTGCCGAGTCCGTGAAGGCCGACGCTCCCGCCGCTGTCGCCACTGAGACAACGACCGCCAGTGACCTCAACGGCAAGCGCGTGCTCGTGCTCTGCCAGGGTGGCGGCACCTCGGGCCTGCTCGCCAACGCGCTGGCCAAGGCCGCCAAAGAGCGCGGCATCAATCTTGAGACCGCTGCCGAGGCCTATGGCAACCACGTGGACATGCTCCCCGACTTTGACCTGGTCGTCCTGGCCCCACAGGCCGCAAGCTACCTGACCGACCTGCAGAAGGACTGCGAGCGCGTGGGCAACAAGTGCGTAGCCTGCCGCGGCAAGCAGTACATCGAGCTCTCCCAGAACGGTGACAAGTCTCTCGCCTTCGTGAGTGAGCAGCTTTCGAAGTAAGTAACGCTCAGGGCCAGCCGACCATCCAAGACCGGCTGGCCCTTCGATTTAGACGATTGGATCATCATGTCCGTTAACCCTGCTAGCGTCACCAACCCGCCCGCACAGTTTCCCGAGGACTTTGTCTTTGGCGGCGCCACCGCTGCCTACCAGGTAGAGGGCGAGACCCGCACTCACGGTAAGGGCAAGGTTGCCTGGGACGACTTCCTGGAGGCCCAGGGGCGCTTTTCCCCCGATCCCGCTTCAGACTTCTACAACCAGTACCCCGTCGACTTGGAGCTGTGCGAGGAGTTTGGCATCAACGGCATTCGCCTCTCCATCGCCTGGAGCCGCATCTTTCCCAACGGCACCGGTGAGATTAACCCCGAGGGCGTCCAGTTCTATCACGATCTCTTCGCCGAGTGCCATAAGCACCACGTTGAGCCGTTCGTCACGCTGCATCACTTTGACACGCCGCTGCCCCTCTTTGAGAAGGGCGATTTCCTCAACCGCGAGACCATCGACGCCTTTGTGGACTTTGCCACCTTCTGCTTTAAGGAGTACGCCGACCAGGTGACCTACTGGTTCACCTTTAACGAGATCTGGGCCGACGCCTCCAACACCTACATCGAGGGCACCTTCCCCGGTGGCGTCAAGGCGCATCTGGCCGAGGCTTTCCAGTGCGAGCACAACATGATGCTCGCCCACGCCAAGGCAGTACTGGCCTTCCACAACGGCGGTTTTAAGGGCAAGATCGGCGTCATTCAGTCGTTGGAGTTTAAGTATCCGCTCAACGAGAACGACCCCGCCGACATCAAAGCCGCCAACAACGAGCACGTGCTGCAGAACCAGTTTCTGCTCGACGCCACCTTCCGCGGCGACTATGCCCCCGACACCCTCGAGTGCGCCAACCGCCTGGCTGCCGTCTCGGGCGGCACCATCGAGATCCTGGACGAGGATCTGGAAATCATGCGCGAGGCCGCGCTCTACAACGACTACCTGGGCGTTAACAACTACCAGTGCCGTTTTTTGAAGGCTTACGATGGCGAGAACGACCTGCACCACAACGGTACGGGCGAGAAGGGCACCGGCCGCTGGCGCGTTAAGGGTATTGGCGAGCATGTGAACAAGCCTGGTATCCCCACCACCGACTGGGACTGGATCATCTATCCCGAGGGCCTGTTCGATCTGCTCGTCTACATTAAGCAGCGCTACCCCAACTACAAGCAGATCTTCATCACCGAGAACGGCATGGGCTACAAGGACCCCTACAAGGACGGTTTTGTGGACGACCAGCCGCGCATCGACTACATCGAGCAGCACCTGCGCTGGTTGCTCAAGGCCATGGAGGTGGGTGTCAACGTGGGCGGCTACTTCCTGTGGAGCCTGCAGGATCAGTTCTCCTGGACCAATGGCTACAACAAGCGTTACGGCTTCTTCTACGTTGACTTTGAAACCCAGAAGCGCACGCCCAAGGCAAGCGCATACTGGTATAAGCACGTGGCGCAGACCCGTCGTCTGGACTAGCGGCTTGCGACGAGCGGTTGGCGGAGTTGCACCGCCCACATAACCTGTCCCCATTTCTCAGCCGGGGGCGGCACGTCACACGGCGAGCCGCCCCCGACCTTTTTGTTCAGGTCGGAAGCCGTTTGTCTCAATCTGTAACATCTAGCTGAGATTTTCGGCCCTACCTGTTACAGATTGAGACGAACGAATCCGAACCTACGCCCGCAGGTCCTTTACGCTGGAACGCTCGACCAGCACACCCGAGACAAGCGTACGGCTTCTGGAGCTCGGGGCTTCCAGACCTGCGACGACCTCGTTAAGCGCACGGATGCCCAGCTCGCGGTGGCGAAACTTCACCGACGTCAGAATCGAGTTGGGAATCGTCTTGTAGAGCTCATCGTCGAAGCCGATCACGGACACGTCGTCGGGCACACTGAGCCCTTTGTCACGTAGAGCCATCATCACGCCGTTTGCCATGCAGTCGTTAGCGGCGAGGACCGCCGTGCAATCGGGTTTATCGGCAAGCGCAAGGCCTGCGGCATAGCCACTATCCGCATTCCAATCGCCTTGCAGAGGCTCGGGCGGCTCAATGCCACGCGCCTCGAGCGCCGCACGCCAACCTTTCATACGGCACTGGCTCGACAGCGACTCTTTCTTACCAGAGACGAAGTACACGTTTTTATGCCCGCGATTCAAGAAGTACTCGCACGCCATGTGCGCACCACCCTCTTGATCGTCACTGACGGTGGAGCAGGTAGGATGTTCCATCGGTGTGATAATCACCGTCTTGAGGTCTTTCGGCGCCTCAAAGGTATCAAAGTCATCGACCATCTGACGCAGGTTGAAGATCATGCCATCAACAGGCAGCTGCGACATCCTACGCGCCGCTTCGGCAAGGGTCATCTTTTCCCCAGCCCGCTTTTTGATCATCGTGAGCGCAAAGCCTCGCTCTTCGGCGGCATCGGCGATACCGTCAATCATGTCCACGGCACCGCCCGACAAGTGGAACAGCACCACGCCGATGCACCCGTAACGGCCCAACTTGAGTGAACGCGCGGCAAAGTTGGCTCGAAACCCGAGCGCCTCCATTGCGGAATGGACCTTATCGCGTGTCGACTCTCGCACGCTACCGGGCTCGTTGATCACACGCGAAACCGTCTTGAGAGAAACACCCGCGGCAACTGCCACATCATTCATTGAGACATTTTTCTTGTCCATCGTTGCCACTACTTCTCCAGTCGGTCTTGCATCGCTTGTTTTTTGCGTTCTAGCATACACTACCTGCCTGACTGATAAATCAACCGTTTACCGGACAATATCGACCGCTCACCCGTATATCCTTGTTGCTCTTCCAAAAATGTCTTACGTTGTCATTAACGAAATGACAACGTTGTCATTTCGCAATGCCTTCCTTAAACAGGAAGGTTTCCGGGCAGTCCTGACCATCCATCGACGACCAGTTCCATCCACATGCATCGCGCATCAAGTAGCAAAGGAGCTCTATGGACGCCATCGTAAAGATGCTCGAAAAGCATCAACCGTTCTTTGAGAAGATCTCAAGGAACATCTACCTCCAGGCCATTAAGGACGGATTCCTTGGGTGCATGCCCATCGTCCTCACCTCTTCGATCTTCCTGCTGATTGCCACCCTTCCTGGCGTAGTTGGCATCACGCTGCCCCAGCCGCTCATCGACTGGTGCAACAAGCTGTGCAACTTCACCATGGGCGTCATGGGCATCATGGTCGCCGGCACCACTGCCAAGAACTTTACGGCTTCCATGAACCGTCGCATGCCCGCCGGCAAGGTGCTCAACGACGGTTCCACCATGGTGGCCGCCCAGTGCAGCATGCTGCTGCTCGCAGTCACGCAGTTCACCACCAAGTTCAACGGCTCCGAACTTTCGGTCTTCGATTGCACCAGCATGGGCACGCGCGGTCTGTTCTCGGCCTATATCGCCGCGTTCATTACCGTGTGGGTTTATAAGTTCTGCGTCTCGCGCGATCTGACCATTAAGCTGCCCAAGGAGGTCCCGGGCGCCATCGCTCAGAACTTCCGCGACATCATCCCCTTTGGCGGCGCCGTCATCATCTGCGGCATCATCGATGTGGTTGTGCGCAACCTCATGGGCGTTCCTTTCTCCGAGCTGCTCATCAAGCTGCTCTCCCCGCTCTTCACCGCAGCAGAGACCTACCCCGGACTCATCCTTATTCAGGCAGCCACCGCATTCTTCTGGTTCATCGGCGTCCACGGCCCCTCGATTGTCCAGCCGGGCATCGACCCCATCCGTCTTGCCAACCAGGCCGAGAACCTGCAGGTTCTGCTGGCCGGTGGTCACCCCGCCCACTCCCTCACCTTTAACATGTCGCTCGTGGGTGAGTTCGGCGGCACCGGCGCGACGTTCATCGTGCCGCTCCTGCTGATTCTCTTTATGAAGTCCAAGCAGCTCAAAGCCGTCGGTAAGGCCTCGATTGTTCCTGTTGCCTTCGCCGTCAACGAACCGTTGCTCTTTGGCGCGCCGATGATCCTTAACCCCTACATGCTCATCCCCTTTGTTGCCGCCGGCTGCGTCAACGTGAGTGTTGCCAAGTTCTTTATCGACAATGTGGGCATGAACGGCTTCTCCTTCGTGGTGCCTTGGGCTACCCCTGCCCCCATCGGCATCTTCATCACCACAAACTTCCAGCTTATCGCCCTGGTATTTGTCGCGATCATCATCTTGCTGGACGCCATCATCTCCCTGCCGTTCTTGAAGGCATACGATAAGCTGCTCTGCGACCAGGAGGCCGAGCGCGCCGCCCTGCGGGAGCTGGTGCGGCTGGGCCACCCGGACTGGGACGTGCTGTTCCGCCTGTTTCAGGAAAAAGGTGTCCACCCGCTCTCCTTTCTGCAGAGCCGGGATTTCATGGAGCTGTTCACCGATATCTGCCTCAAGGAGTACCCCTATGTAGCCTATGCCGACGCGTTCCACACCATGCGCTCCATGCTGCTGCCGGTGCTCTACCTGCTCACGGGCCG
>CAJMRO010000001.1:0-68570 GCA_905215825.1 uncultured bacterium | reverse complement strand
AGCCGCCCAGGACCTTGATGCACTGCACCTTGCGAGCGCCGGAGTTGTCAGCAACGGCGAGCATGCTCTGCATTTGAATCATGTGCTTATCCCTTTCGATGCTTCTAAGTAAGCAAGTGCCTACTTAGCCTTCTCGACGATGTCGAGAAGGCGCCAGCGCTTCATCTTAGAAAGCGGGCGGGTTTCCATAATCGTTACGGTGTCGCCTACACCAGCTTCGTTGTTCTCGTCATGAGCGTGAAGCTTCTTGGTGGAGTTAACCATCTTGCCATATACAGGATGGGGCTTGCGCTCGTGAACTTGCACGACGCAGGTCTTGTCGCCGGAGATGCTTACTACAACACCCTGGCGAACCTTACGAGAGTTACGTTCTTCACTCATATTGTTCAAACCTTCCTAGCTGCACCCTAAGCCTGAGCGGCCTTGAGTTCACGGTCGCGCATCTCGGTCTGGATGCGGGCGATGTCCTTCTTGACCTGCTTGATGCGAGCGGTGTTGTCGAGCTGGCCGGTAGCCATCTGGAAGCGCAGGTTGAAGAGCTCTGCACGAGCCTCCTTCAGCTTAGCCTGCAGATCTTCACCCGAAAGTTTCTGGATCTCTGCTGCTTTCATTTACTCCTGCCCTTCTGCCTCACGCTTTACGATCTTGCACTTGATGGGCAACTTGTCGATAGCCAGACGGAGAGCATCCTTGGCGGTTGCCTCGTCAACACCATCGATCTCGAACATGATGCGGCCGGGCTTTACTACAGCTACCCAACCCTCAGGGTTACCCTTACCCTTACCCATTCGAGTTTCAGCAGGCTTCTGCGTGATGGGCTTATCAGGGAAGATCGTGATCCAAACATTACCAGTACGGTTCATGCGACGAGTCATTGCGATACGTGCAGCCTCGATCTGGCGGTTGGTGATCCAATGACGGTCCAGGGCCTGAATGCCCCAAGAGCCGTGGTTCAAAGTGGTACCGCCCTTGGCGTTACCCTTCATAGAACCACGCTGCACCTTACGATGCTTAACGCGCTTAGGTACCAACATTACTTATCACCCCTATCGTTATTGCGGCGACGGGAACGGTTAGGACGGGAGGAACCCTCGAGTGCGGGCTGCGGAGCCTTCTGGCCCGGCAGAACTTCACCGTGGTACACCCAAACCTGGATACCAATGGAACCCATGGTGGTTGCAGCGGTGGCGAAGCCATAATCGATCTTCGCACGGAGGGTGTGCAGCGGCACGCGACCCTCGCGATACCACTCGCGGCGGCTCATTTCAGCGCCACCCAGACGACCAGCGCACTGGATACGGATACCCTTTGCGCCGCTCTTGCGGGCAGACTGAACGGCCTTGCGCATTGCGCGACGGAATGCAACGCGGTTTTCAAGCTGCTCAGCAACGGACTGAGCAATGAGGCTTGCGTCGAGTTCAGGACGCTTAACCTCTACAACCTCAACGGAAACCGGGCCGTTGGCGATCTGGTTGAGCTTCTTGCGAAGTGCGTCAACCTCTGCGCCCTTCTTGCCGATTACTACGCCGGGGCGAGACGTGGTGATGATGACCTTGATCTTGTCACCAGCGCGCTCGATCTCTACGCGGGAGACAGCTGCATGGGCGAGCTGCTTGTCAAGGTAAGAACGAATAGCGAGGTCGTTCTCAAGGTTCTTCGCATAGTCCTTGTCGGAATACCAGCGGCTGCGCCAATCCTCGGTTACGCCGAGACGGAAACCGGTGGGGCTTACTTTCTGACCCATACTATGCCTCCTCTCGGGTTGCTACGATGACGGTGATGTGGCTGGTGCGCTTGCGAATGCGAGCAGCAGAGCCCTTTGCGCGGGGGCGGATACGCTTCAGCGTGGGGCCCTCGTCGGCGAAGCATGCCTTAACCACGAGGTTCTCGGGGTTAGCGGCACCCTTCTGTGCAGCGTTTGCAACTGCGGAGTTCAGGGTTTTCTCTACAACCTCAGCAACAGCACGGTTGGTGAAGCGGAGGGTTTCCTGAGCGGCAATAACGTTCTTGCCGCGAATCTGGTCGAGTACGATGCGTGCCTTGCGGGGCGAAACGCGTACGTAGCGAGCGATTGCTTTAGCTTCCATGTTTCACCCTTTCCTTACTTGTCGTGGCCGCGGAAGGTGCGAGAAGGTGCGAACTCGCCCAGCTTGTGGCCAACCATGGATTCAGTAACGTAAACCGGCACGTGCTTGCGACCATCATGCACAGCGATGGTGTGACCAACCATCTCGGGGAAGATGGTGGAAGAACGCGACCACGTCTTGATGACCTTCTTGTCGCCAGCTTCGTTCATCGCAATAACGCGATCGAGAAGGCGAGGCTCCACGAAGGGACCTTTTTTCAAACTTCTGCTCAATGTTTCTCCTTATGCGATCGGGCGCTACTTCTTGCGACGGCGGATGATCAGGCGGCTCGAAGCCTTCTTGGGGTTGCGAGTGCGATGACCCTTGGTAGACACGCCCCACGGAGTAACAGGATGACGACCAGAAGACTTGTTCTTGCCTTCGCCACCACCATGAGGATGGTCGACAGGGTTCATTACAGTACCGCGAACGCTGGGGCGGATGCCCTTCCAGCGGTTACGGCCAGCCTTGCCGATCTTGATGTTGCCGTGCTCGGCGTTGCCAACTTCGCCAACGGTTGCGCGGCAGGTTACGAGAACGCGACGCATTTCGGAAGAAGGCATACGCAGGATTGCATACTTGCCTTCCTTGCCCATCAACTGAATGCTGGTGCCAGCGGAACGAGCGATTGCTGCACCGCGACCAGGCTGGAGCTCAACTGCGTGGATGAGCGTACCAACGGGGATTGCGGACAGGGGCAGTGCATTGCCGGGCTTGATGTCTGCATCAGCGCCGGATACTACCGTTTCGCCAACCTTGAGGCCCTTGGGCTGAAGGATGTAGCGCTTTTCACCGTCTGCATAGTGCAGAAGAGCGATGCGAGCACTGCGGTTGGGGTCGTACTCGATCGTGGCAACCTTAGCGGGGATACCGTCCTTGTTGCGCTTGAAGTCGATGATGCGGTAACGACGCTTGTTGCCGCCACCCTGATGACGCGTAGTGATACGGCCATTGTTGTTGCGGCCAGCCTTCTTGGGCAGGGGCGCCAACAGGGACTTCTCGGGCGTAGTGCTGGTGATCTCAGCAAAGTCCGAGACAGTCTGGAAGCGGCGTCCAGGGCTCGTGGGCTTGAACTGTTTTACTCCCATTTTCTTCCTTTCTACGGGTACGAACTGCGGGTTCGAACCCTTGGTCTTATGTGGACTCCATCACCGCCATGGGGGCCTTTGGGAGACAGCCCTCGGCGATTCCGAGTTTCCACGCGTCCGGGTGTATCCATCAACAGCCAGACGCAACCGAAAAGTATACTGATTGCCTATGTAATGCGCAAGAGATAATCGAATCGAGGCAAGTATTCGCAAAAGATTCACAACCTTGCACGAATTGAGCCGAAATTGGCAGTAAGCGGCAATTTGGCTCCCCTGCTATTTCATCATAGTCCCCGATGTTTCCCCGCAATATCAGGACAAAAGTCTGCATCGTTTAGCGAAGCTCCTTGCCAAGCTCATGCGCGAGCACGGGCAAAAGCTTTGCGAACGTTTCCTCACGCTTGCCTTTCTTCAACTCGCATTCCCATACTACATGCACCTTCCAGCCATCTGCGATAAGCGCCGCTTCGTTTTGAGCATCGCGTTCTTGGTTTCGGTTGAACTTTGCCACCCAATATTCGGTGTTCTTCTTGGGAAGGGAAAGGTTGCAATGCGGGCAGCGGTGCCAATAGCAGCCGTGTATGAATAGCGCCCCCTTCTTACCTGGCCACGCAACATCGGGGTGCCCCGGCACTTTCCATTGCAAACGATAGCCGCCCAGGCCCGTTTCGCGAAGGCGCTGCCGAACCAGTAATTCGGGTTTGGTGTCTTTACGCTTGTTGCCTTGCATGGATTTATGCACCGCATAGCTCGATGCATCGGGCGCTGGAATACGCACATGGGCATACTCAACTTCGCCCTTGTCTGCACGCTTGGCACTCTTCCGTTCGCATTCGAACGAATCCACTTCATCATCAGTTGCAGGCCGCACACCATCAAGTGCCGCGAGCCAACGTTCACTTAGGCGATCGAAACCCCACGCCGCATTTGCGGGGCTTGTGGAAGGCAACACTTCAGCTTCAATCCCTACTTTATATAGTAGGTACTTTTTATATAGGCGACCCGCTGTAGCGCCATTGCAGATAACGCGCTTGATGGGGGCCGTGCACGTGATGAACCCCACTTGAACGGGAATCACATTCTTGATGCTAGCGTCGCTCGATCCTTTGATGTCGCATTCCTGGATAACGTCCCATAGCGCAATGCCACACGAAAGCAGCATTTCCTTCTTTTCGGAAGTAGTTTCAGGCACAGGCGCCTTCGCAAGGGCAGCAAGCACACGCCAAAAGCGATTTTGAGGGTTGCCGTAATAAAAATCGTTCTTACGAGAAAGCACAGAGGGAAACGACCCTAAAACCAGTACGGTCGAGCGCTCGTTGAACACGGGATCAAACCCGTGGGATATATGTTGGTAGGTTGCCATAACCCGTAAGTATATATAAAGAAAGCCCGCCGAAGCGGGCTTTCGAATGCGTTTGAATCAGAAGCAAGCGCCATTACTCAGCGCGCAAAGGCTCGAGCGCCTTCAGCATGAACTCGCTTGCTTCGGCGCACCGCTCGTCCGTGGGCGCTTCGGCCAACACGCGAATAAGAGGTTCGGTGCCGCTGGCTCGCAGAAGCACGCGGCCGCGATCGCCCAGGAACTCTTCTGCCGCCTTAACCGATTCAAGCACAGCGGCATCAGTCATGGCTGCGTCTTTGTCGGCGACACGCACATTGGTCAGCAACTGAGGATACAGCTTCACCGGAGCGCACAGCTGCGAAAGGGTTTCGCGCTCGGCGCGAATGGCCTCCATCAGCCGCAACGAGGTAAGAATGCCATCTCCGGTACTTGCGATATCGCCGAAAATAACATGGCCCGACTGCTCGCCGCCCAAGCTGTAGCCATTGGCATGCATGCAGGCAAATACGTTCTTGTCTCCCACTGCGGTGGTTTCGTAGTTCAAGTTCGCCTGTTCAAAGGCTTTCAGCACGCCGAAGTTGCTCATAACCGTGGGGACAACCGTACCGCCCGATAAGCGACCATGCTTGTTCAGGTACACACCGCACACGTACAGGATCTGGTCGCCGTCGACCACGCGGCCGCGCTCGTCCACGGCCAGGCAGCGGTCGGCATCGCCGTCGTAGGCAAAGCCCACATCCAGGCCCTGCTCCACCACGTGGCGCTGCAGGCGCTCAATATGCGTAGAGCCGCAGTCGACATTGATGTTAAAGCCGTCGGGCGCGGCATTGATCACGCGCACATCGGCGCCCAGTGCGTCGAACACCGGCTTGGCCACCGAGGATGCCGAGCCGTTGGCGCAATCGATGCCGATCTTGACGCCCTGCAGCGAAAAGTTCGCGCTGGCGATGAGCGAAGCAATGTAGCGGTTGCGACCCTGCATGTAGTCCACCGTGGCGCCGATGTGGTTGCCCGTTGCCAGCGGCACCTCGCTCTTGCCATCGATGTAGTCCTCAATGAGCTCCAGCACGTCCTCGTCCATCTTAAAGCCGTCGCTGTTGACGAGCTTAATGCCGTTATCGCAAAACGGGTTGTGGCTCGCGCTGATCATGATGCCGCAATCGAAGCAGCCTTCCACAGTCTGATGCGCTACGCCCGGCGTGGGGATCACGTGCAGCATATAGGCGTCCGCACCGCTCGCGACCAGGCCGCTCACCAGCGCCGCCTCGAACATATAACTCGAGCGACGCGTGTCCTTGCCCACGATCACGCGTGCCTTGCGCTCGCGGTTGGCGCCGTAATACCAGCCCACAAAACGGCCAATCTTATAAGCGTGCTCTACCGTCAGCCCAACGTTGGCCTCACCACGAAAGCCGTCGGTGCCAAAGTACTTCATGCGCTCTCCTTACAAAATAGGGGCGAACAGATTGCCTGTCCGCCCCAAAATGGTACTCGATTATCTGCGCTACCAGAAAAACCCTACGCCGACGCGCTGTCGCGAGCCGCCTGGCATGTAGGAGTCTGACGCAGCGTAAGCGGCTTGTCCCCCGCCTCGGCCGACGTGGTCAGCGTATACGTGATCGTCGTCGTCTCGCCAGCATGCAGGTCAACGGTGCCCGAATAGAAGGGGATTCCATGCCACGTAGCGGCGCCAAGACCAAACTGGGTGCCCTCGACGGTCAGATCAGTAATGTTGCCGCCCGTCGGGGCAAACAACGAGACATTCAGACGCTCGTCGTCACGCGCGGCATCGGGTGCGCTCGCCGCAACGTAGTCGGGCAGCTTGCCAGCCTCCTCCTGCGTCATGATGTTCGTCAGGGTAACGGTGATGCGATAGGAGCACGTGCCGTCACCGTTCTTCACGCCCTGACCAATCTGCGTATCGGCGTTCAGGTACCAGTCGAGCTTGGAGAAGCTCAGGTTGTTAAAGTAAACGCCGGCAACAGGATCGGCGCTCGGGTCATCCGGATCGGGCAGCGAAGCGTCAATGCCCGTCTCTTTGATGGCATTCTGCTCATCATCGTTTCTCATCCACGCGATCAGGCGGCCCTCTTCGGCACCGCGCTCAACGGCGCTGACAAGCTTCGTAACATCGACATCGCCGATACCGCCAAGGATCTTGTCGAAGGCAGCGCTGGCGACGGATGCAAAGATGCCGTCCGACTCCTCGACCGGATAGTTCCAGTACACATCGTGCATGAGGACCTTTGCGGCGTTGGTGCCGTCGACAACCGTTCCGTCGGGCAGCGAGACATTACCGACCAGGCCCAGCAGATACTGCAGGAACACCGGGTCGATACCGATGACGCCATCAACGTCCTGTCCATACTGGGACTTCCACAGCGCGGCGACACGCTGCGAGTTGCGGGGCCAATCAGGCGAATAGGTATTGCCCGAGTTGTACAGGTTACTGTGGTTGCCGAACAGCGCCTCATCCTCTTCGTCGACGCTCTCGACTGCCTCATCCTCGCTGAGTCCAATGCGGGGAACAAACTCGCCAATCGACATCTGGCCGTCAGTGACCGAAATCAGGCCCTGCGAACCGCCAAAGCCGCCGCAAGCACGAATCTCGACGTTGTTCATGGCGTACATAAGGTAGTTGCGCGTCTGGCCGTTGGCGCCGAGCATCTGGGGAAGGACGGGGGCGACCTTCTCCGCCGCGTCAACCGCGCCGTTGAGGGTGGCAAAGCCGTCCTTGGCCTTATCGACCAGCTCGGTCACCTGGGAAATATGAGTATCGCCAATGCCCTGGACCTTCTCGTTGGCGCTCTTGAACACCTTCGAGCTGCTGGAAAGCGAATCGGCGACCGCCTGCAGCGCGGACACGTTAATCATGCCGTCCTGGAACAGCTTGCCGGGCGTAGCCTGCGAAAGGTTATCGGCCATGGGAACCAGCGCATTGCTCGAGACATCGGACAGGGCGTCAATCATGGTGCGGGCCGCATTGATATCGCTGCCATACACCGGGATAAACGAAGCCGCCGCCCACAGCGGGCTCGAGGTCTCCGCCTTCATGCTGTTACAGAGCTCATCGATCTTCTTCGCGTCGTCAGGCAGCGTCGAAAAATCGCCCGACGTGACCTTGTCCTTAAGGCCACCGACGATCTCGACAGCCTCCTTCGCTTCGCTCTTTACGGTCTTTGCCGAGTTAAGCAGCATAAAGCCGCTTGCGCCAAGCGCAACGAGAAGCACCGCGACTACAACGGCAATAATGGCGCCGGTGTGACGCTTTTTGCGCTCGCCCTTGCGATGGCGATGACGGACCAGACCGTCAGAGGTCGAACTCGGCGAAGCGTCGCCACCGTAGTTCAAGCCAAAATCGTAATAATCTTCCTTGGAACCCGAGCCCGCAAACTCGGCACCGCTATCATCCAGGCGGGCGAACGTGCCAGTCTCGGAGGCGCCGGTGTAAATCGTGCCAAGGTTACCCGTAAGCCCCGCGCCACCGGCAGAGGGAGTATTGTTGGCGGCCTTGTCGGCATTAACGTTGCCGGCGGCATTCGCGGCGTTGGCAGCACCTGCGTTGTTCGCGGGTACCGAAGGAGCCCCGCTCGGCTGCGACGTGGAGGTTGCACCGCCCGCAAAGACATTCCCTCTTGCACGGCCGGTCTTTTTTGCCTTTTGAGACTGCTCGTACAGAGCGGTAAACATCGCTGTCTCGCCCGGGGACACGCGCTTACCGGAACCGCCCTGTCCAGCGCCGCCCGGCGTGCCGGCCTTACCAGCCCCGTTCGGACGCGGCGGAACTGCAGGACGGCCGCTATCGCTGCCCTTAAAGTGATTACCAGCCATAAAGAAATCCTCGCAATTGAGTCGCAATGAAAAAGTCCATAACGTTACTAGTTTATGGCATTTTGAGCATCGACAGCTAAACTCCAGACACGGACATCAATTGGCGAAAATGCGGCACAACACCTTTTCCGTCTTGGCAGCGGCGCCAGCTACACCGTGAGGAACATCATCACGATGATCATGGCAAAGCCGATAAGGTCGGTCGGCAAAAACACCGTGCCCAGCATAACGGCGCTGGTGATGGTCGCCGAGACGGGCTCCACGGTTCCGATGAGACTCGCACGCACCGAGCCGATGTCCTTAACGCCCTGCATATAGAGCATGTAAGCAAAAAACGAGCCGATAACCACGAACACCGCGAGCGCCTCGACGCCGGCAGCGTCGAGTGCCGGCACATGCGCCCAGGGCTGCACGAAGACACATGAGATCACGCCCGCCGTGAGCATTGCCGAGCCCGTGACGATGGGGCTGCCGTATTCGGGCAGGATCTTGGCGGGAATCACCGCCATACACGCGGCGCTGACCGCACACATAAGACCTGCTGCCAGGCCAAGCGGCGAGATATTCAGGCTGGTGGGGTCGCCGCCGGTGGCGATTAAAAAGGTTCCACCCAGAGCCAGGCCAATGCCGATGACTTCGCGAGTACGCGGCATGCGGCGATCGATCACGCAGGTGTAGCCCATGATGATAACGAGCTGCAGGCACTGGAGCACCGTCGCGGTTCCGGCGTTCGTCAGGCGCACGGCCGAAAGATAGCAAAACTGGTTGAACAGCAGGCCAAAAGCGGTAAAGAGCAGCAGCTGCTTGCGATCGGCGGGTGTGGTCCAGAGCTTGACCAGGCGCTCGCGGTCGCGCGTAACAACCACGGCCATAAAGAGTAGACCGGCGAGAATCTGACGCACGCTCATAAGCCACAAGGTGTCGACGTGGTAGGTATCGAACAGAAAGCTCGCGCTGGTGCCCGAGAAGCCCCAAAACGAACCGCCCACCAGCGTAGCCAAGACGCCCGTGATCATCTTGCGCGACGACGCATCGTTAAGGCGCTCGCGCCAGGCGCGACGGGTGTTGCGGCTGAGCTCGTCGGTGCCCTCGGGCACATCAATGTTCGATATATCGGTCATCGGCACCGAAGCCCCTGCGCCTTCGACCTGCTCGACACACTCTTTGCTCATTCCACTCCCCCGAAACAGCCTGGAAACAATTCGGCTTACCTTACCACGGCGAAGTCACCAGCTGGAGGCTTGTCCGCTTATCGGTAGGACAATTCCGCAGGTGTCTTTCCATAGCTCGATACCGCAATGGCCTTGCATTATGCGACAGCCAAATCGCGGCAGCAGGCTCTTTTAAAATGGATATGACGAAGCCCCCGAATTCCACAATGTAAGCGATTTTTAAAAATGTTCTTGCCACCGAGTTCAGGCTCCGTTATATTATCCCTTGCGCGCTTGCGCACCCTTGATCGGGCGTTTAGCTCAGGGGGAGAGCGCTTCCCTGACACGGAAGAGGTCAGAAGTTCAAATCTTCTAACGCCCACCAAATGTTCGCAGCTCAGAGGCTATGTCCTCTGAGCTGTTTTGTTTTGCTACCAAGCACGCCGTCAAATATGCCAGCAAATATTGATCCAAGGTCCCCGTAGAGGTGCCGGCAGGTTGCATACGTCCTGGCCGACCGTGACCGCAACATGTTGGTCAAGCATAATCTTTTGGATTCTTTTGGCGTGAGCGGCTTGGTTTTGGTAGGATTTGTCAGCGGCTTGACTAAGGGGGTTTTATAACTGCCATGCAGGTAGCCGTGTTGGTAACGTTTTACCGACTTGCCAAGAACCCCTCATAATTAATGCGTCTGCAAAATGACTAATTGCTTTGACCTGCTGAAACACTATATGTTGTGTTTGACCTAAAAAAAGAATACAGGATATAGATGCCTCTTTGTCGTATGATAGATGGCGGACAGAGAACGAGGACCTTATTCGCCCCATTTGGATGGATCTTTGAGCCCCTTGATCGGCTGCGAGGATTGTCCGCATGAGGGTCTATGGTTATCGAAAACACAGATTGCGCGACGGCGCCGCAAGACAGGGTAAGCCCTGCCAGGCATCGTTTGGCTTTGAAGCGCAATGAGGCTACGATGCGAAAGAGGCAAGAGGATGAAGATCATCAAGCGCAGCGGCACCGAGGTTACCTTTGACATCGATAAGATCGTCAATGCGATTCGCGCCGCAAACTTGGAGGTCGAGGAAGGCTCTCGCCTTACCGACCGCCAGGTGATCTATGCGGCACAAAACGTCGCCGAGGCATGTGAGAAGGCCGGTCACACCGTATCGGTCGAGGAGATCCAGGATTTGGTCGAGGACGAGATTATGCGTCTCGACTGCTACGAGGTCGCTCGCCACTACATCATCTATCGCTATGTTCAGAGCCTAAAGCGCCAAAAGAACACGACCGACGACAAGATCCTGTCGCTGATCGAATGCAACAACGAAGAGGTTAAGCAGGAGAACTCTAACAAGAACCCGACCGTCAACTCCGTTCAGCGCGACTACATGGCCGGCGAGATTTCCAAGGACCTGACGCAGCGCGTGCTGCTGCCCCAGGAGATCGTGGATGCTCACAACGAGGGCCTGATTCACTTCCACGATTCGGACTACTTTGCCCAGCACATGCATAACTGCGACCTGGTGAACCTGGAGGATATGCTCCAGAACGGTACTGTTATCTCGGGTACGCTGATCGAGAAGCCGCACAGCTTCTCGACTGCCTGCAACATCGCGACGCAGATCATCGCTCAGGTTGCTTCCTCCCAGTACGGTGGCCAGTCGATTTCGCTGACCCATCTTGCCCCGTTCGTCGAGGTGAGCCGTCAAAAGATTCGCGGCGAGGTCGCCCGCGAGCTCGAGGAGCTCGGCGTTTCCGCATCTCCCGAAAAGGTCCGCGAGGTTGTTGAGGACCGCCTGCGTGACGAGATCCGTCGCGGCGTTCAGACGATTCAGTATCAGGTCGTGACCCTTATGACCACGAATGGCCAGGCGCCGTTCGTGACGGTCTTTATGTATCTCAATGAGGCCCGTACGCCCCAGGAGAAGCATGACCTTGCCATGATTGTGGAGGAGACGCTTCGTCAGCGCTATGAGGGCGTTAAGAACGAAGCCGGCGTGTGGATCACCCCGGCGTTCCCCAAGCTCATCTACGTGCTCGAGGACGATAACGTTCACGAGGATTCCCCGTACTTCTACCTGACTCAGCTGGCTGCGAAGTGCACCGCCAAGCGCATGGTGCCCGACTACATCTCCGAGAAGAAGATGCGCGAGCTCAAGCTGTCGAAGGGCGAGACCGCGGGCAACGGCGACTGCTATACCTGCATGGGCTGCCGCAGCTTCCTGACGCCCGACCGCTCCGGTAACGGATTTAACAACGTGGCCAACGCGCTGAACTATGACCCGAACAAGCCCAAGTACTACGGTCGCTTTAACCAGGGCGTTGTGACCATCAACCTGCCCGATGTCGCGCTGAGCTCGCATCAGGACATGGATAAGTTCTGGAAGATCTTCGACGAGCGCCTTGAGCTGTGCCACCGCGCCCTGCTGTGCCGTCATGAGCGTCTGATGGGTACGCTTTCGGATGCCGCACCGATTCTTTGGCAGTACGGTGCCCTCGCCCGCCTGAAGAAGGGCGAGACGATCGACAAGTTGCTCGTGGGCGGTTACTCCACCATTAGTCTGGGTTATGCCGGCCTGTATGAGTGCGTTAAGTACATGACGGGCCACAGCCACACCGAGAAGGAGGGCACGCCCTTTGCCATGGCCGTCATGCAGCGCATGAACGACAAGTGCGCGGAGTGGAAGGCCGAAAGCGATATTGACTTCTCGCTGTACGGTACCCCGCTTGAGTCGACGACCTACAAGTTCGCCAAGTGCCTGCAGCGTCGTTTTGGCATCATCCCGGGCGTGACGGACAAGGGCTACATCACCAACAGCTACCACGTCCACGTGTCCGAGGAGATCGACGCATTCGACAAGCTCAAGTTCGAGGGTATGTTCCAGCAGCTTTCGCCGGGCGGTGCCATCTCCTACGTCGAGGTTCCCAACATGCAGGACAACCTCAAGGCTGTCATTCGCGTGATGCAGTACATCTACGACAACATCATGTACGCCGAGCTCAACACCAAGAGCGACTACTGCCAGGTGTGCGGCTACGACGGTGAGATCAAGATTGTCGAGGATGACGGCAAGCTGGTGTGGGAGTGCCCCAATTGCGGCAATCGTGACCAGGAGAAGATGAATGTCGCCCGTCGCACGTGCGGTTACATCGGTACCCAGTTCTGGAACCAGGGCCGAACCGAGGAGATCCGCGACCGCGTGCTGCATCTCTAATACCGCTCCGGGGCTGAACCGAGAGGGCCGCTTGGGCATTTGCTCGCTATTTCGGACAGTCCTGCGCAAGACGAAGGCCACATTAAGTGGCCTTCTTTGCGTGCGGAACTCATATCGAGCAAATGCCCAAGCGGCCCTCTCGGTTCAGCCAAGTTGACGTAGCTGAGATGCAGCGCGCGGCCTGCTCGCTCCTCGAAGTTCTTAGCGGAAATAATTCGAGCTGCAGCTGCGATTTACTTGCGATAGCGGTTGAGCTGCAACAAAGTTTTTATTGGACCTCGAACCCTATACTCGATGTTCGCTTCGTTCATTGAGTTACCCTTTGCATGAGGCCGGGACATATCGTCCCGCCCGCAGTTTCGCAGGCCGAAGGCCGAGAATGTTTGAGGACGGGATGATATGTCCCGGCCTCCCGGGAGAGTTACCTATGAACTACGCGAACATTAAGTATTTCGACATTGCTGATGGGGAAGGCGTTCGTACTTCTCTGTTTGTGAGCGGGTGCCGTCGCGGGTGCAAGAATTGCTTTAACTCCGTCGCGTGGGACTTTGCTGCGGGCGAGCCGTTCGATCGCGCCGTCGAGGACAAAATTATCGAGAGTCTCGATCATCCCTTTATCGATGGCCTGACGATTCTGGGTGGCGAGCCCATGGAGCCCGAGAATCAGGCGGGGCTTGTTGACTTTATCGAACGCGTGCGTGCGGCCTATCCCGCGGGGTCGGGCAAGACCATTTGGTGCTTTACCGGCGACGTGCTCGAGGAGCTTATGCCGGGTGGTCGTCACCATACCGAGGCGACGGACCGTATCCTTGCCTGCCTCGATATGTTGGTGGATGGCCCGTTTGTTCAGGATCTGTACGATATCTCATTGCGTTTTAGGGGCTCGAGCAATCAGCGCGTGATTGATATGAACGCCACGCGCGCCCGTGCTGTGCGCGAGGGCGTTGCGCTTTGCGACGCTGTGGAGCTTTGGCGGGACGATCCGGTCTATTCGACCCATACTATGTAGCTTGTGGCCGATGCCAAAGGGCGTGGTACCATAGCGCGAACGCAAAATCGGAAAAGTGAGGCCCAGATGGTCGATCAGGAAAAAGTCGAGGCCGCCATTAAGCTGTTGCTTGAGGGCATAGGCGAGGACCCAACTCGTGAGGGCCTGCTGGAGACCCCGGCGCGCGTTGCCCGTATGTATGGTGAGATCGCCGGTGGTATGGACCAGAGTGCCGAGGAGCACCTGTCCAAAACCTTTGCCGTCGCTTCGAACGATTTGGTTATCGAGCGCGACATCACGTTTTACTCGCTGTGCGAGCATCATCTGCTGCCGTTTTACGGCAAGGCTGCCATTGGCTATATCCCCAACGGCCGTGTCGCAGGGCTTTCCAAGCTCGCCCGCACGGTTGAGGTTTATGCCCGCCGTCTACAGCTGCAGGAGCAGCTGTGTGCGCAGGTTGCCGACGCTCTCATGGATTATCTCGCTCCCCGGGGAGCGATTGTGCTCATGGAAGCCGAGCATATGTGTATGACCATGCGCGGCGTGCAAAAGCCTGGCACCAAGACCGTGACGCTCGCTCGCCGCGGCGTCTTTGAGACCGATCCCGCGCTCGAGGAGCGTTTCTTTAGGATGCTGGGACGCTAACTATGAGAGTCGTCAACGACTTTGCATCGAAGACCGATGAGGGGACGTCACGTCGCGGCTTTATGGCTTCGGGCTTGGCTCCCTTTGGTGCCATGCCTCGCATTGATTACATTTGTGCCAACGGGCTGTTCCGGCGGCATCTGGGCAACATTGCGCAGTTGGAATCGGGGCGCATCTTCTGCCGCCACGGTATTGACCATCTGCTCGATGTCTCTCGCATTATGTGGATCAAGAATCTCGAGGAGCAGCTCGAATTTGACCGCGAGGTCATCTACGCCACGGCACTTCTTCACGATATCGGCAAAGATGAACAGTATGAATCGGGTATATCCCATGATGTTGCAAGCGAACGCGTCGCTGATGCGATTCTCGGCGGCATGCCCGATGACGTGGCGTTTGAGCCGGCCGATGCCGCAGCCATTAAGACGGCCATTCTGGGCCATCGAAAGCTGCGCGTGAACAGCCAACCGCTTGAGCGTCTGCTCTATGCAGCCGACAAAGCGTCGCGCGCCTGCTTTGCATGCCCCGCGCGCAATGCTTGCAACTGGAGCGATGATAAAAAGAACCTGTCGATTCGCGTGTAGTTAGTTTGCGCGGTCGGGGTTCTAAACGAAGGAGACGATCGCGATGAGCAACAAGAAACTGCCCGAGAATGCAACCAAGACTGAAGGCGCCGAGCTCGCCCGCCGTGGAAGGGGCGAAATATCCACCGCAACGGCGGTGCCCCACGTGAGCTATGACGACCTTCGCCATGCCGACCGCATCACCGTTGAAGGTCTTGAGGTTTTTGCTAACCATGGCGTGTATCCCGAAGAGAACGCGCTGGGCCAGAAGTTCATCGTGTCCTTGGTACTCTATGCCGACCTGCGTGCAGCGGGGGAGCACGATAACCTGGACGCCTCGATTGACTATGGCTCGGTGTGCCACGATGTCGATGGCTATCTGCGCGAGCATACGTTTAAGCTCATCGAGGCTGCAGCTGAGGGTGTGGCCTCGATGCTGCTGCGTCGTTACCCCTTGCTGCTTGGCGTGCGCGTTAAGCTCGATAAGCCTTGGGCGCCCGTCGGTCTTCCCCTGGCAAGCTGCGGTGTCGAGATCGAGCGCGTGCGCTAACCGGTTCTAATATGTCTCTATGGGTGGCTGCTTGAGCCGCTGGGACAGTGCTCTATTGTTGGGGCAGTACGTGTCGAGCAGGGCGTGAAACCGCTGATTGTGGCTTGGCTCGAGCAAGTGGACGAGCTCGTGGGCGACAACCATGTCAAGGCACTCGACGGGGTAGGCGGCAAGTTCTCGTGCGATGCGAATGGCGCCGGTTTTGGGCGTGCATGATCCCCAGCGCGTTTTCATGCTGCGCACGGAAACGCGGGAAACGGCGACACCCATTGCTATTTCGTATGCGTGCACCATATCCCGCAGCGCCGATGTGACTTCGGACGTATAGAGCTGGTCAATATGGGCTTGGATCTCACTGGGCGTTAAGCCGTCGAGGGGCGCGTTCCACTTGGCCTGCGGACGTTCGTCTGGCTCGTCGGTACCCATAAAGCTTGCGAACGTGGCTTGTTTGGGCCGCGGTGCGGGTGACTTAAAGTTGTGATCGAGCGCATCTTGTACCGTGATGGGCTTGCCCCAAAGTGCAATGATGGACGAGGGGCTGAGCGGCTCTCGCGCCGTCGCCTGACGTTGCTCGCGCTGGGCAAGTCTGCCGATAATCCAGGCGCTGTTGCGCTTCACAAACGCTTCGATACGCTCGCGGCTGGCGCCGAGCGGTGCGCTGGCGTGGACCTCACCGCTCGATGTGACGCGTAGGTTGAAGTTCTTGACGCGCTTTTTGGTAACGACGACGGGGATGGATGTGCCATCCGGTCGGGATACGGAAATCGTAAACTGCTGCGTCAAAAGTGATCCTTCAGATTGGGGATGGGCCGGCATGTCGATCGCTTGACATGCCGGCCCGCTCAAGGGATGTGAAATTAATAACGCTCAAAGAAGGCAAGCGCGTTGTCGCTGCAGAGCTTTTGCATCACGGTCTTGCCAAAGTGCTTGGAGAGCATGTTCTGGAACTCGGGCATCATGCTGGCATCGGAGAGGAAAGCGGGTACCGTGGCGCCGTCCCAGTCGCCGCCGAGCGCGATGACATTTTCGCCGCCCAGGTCGAGCCAATGCTCGATATGTGCCGCCAGCTGGTCGAAGGTGACGTCTGCGGCGGTCTTGTCGGTTGCGTCGTTGGAAAGGAACTCGCTGCAGTAGTTGAGGCCGACGATGCCGCCCATGTCGCGAATGGTGCGGAACTGGTCGTCGGTGAGGTTGCGTTTGACGCCGCAAACCGCACGGGAGTTGGAGTGGCTGGCGACGAAGGGGCGCGTGGCGTGGGCAACAACCTCGTCAAAGCACTCATCGTTGAGGTGGGAGACGTCGAGCACCATGCCGGCGTGCTCCATCTGCGTAAGCGCCTCGATGCCAGCGGCGGTGAGGCCGGCGTGGGTGTCGTGGCCGCTCGCGAGCGGTCCCTGCGCGTTCCAGCTGAGCGATGACATGAGTACGCCCAGGCTCTTGAGTACCTCGATCAGCGCGGGGTCCTCGGCAAAGAACGTGGCGTTTTCGATGGTGTGGATGCAGGCGACCTTGCCGTCTTTGAGCGCGGGGCGAATGTCTGCGGCGCTGCGCACATTGACCATGCGGTCGTGGTTGAGCATGGCCTGGCCGCTCATATGCGCCATGATTTGCGCCTGGAAGCGCGCGGCGTGGGCGGTGGGAATCTCGTCGGGGACAAACGTGGCGAAGCACTGTGCCCAAGGAGTTTTGCCGATCTTTGCGAGCGAGATGGCGCAGGCGTTGCCCTCGATAAGGTCGAAATCCTGCGGATGCGTCTCGTCGCCGGGGAAATAGCCGTCGGTGCCCGCGGTAAAGCGCAGGTCGAGATCGAGCGTGGTCCAGCCGATGCGGTCGGCAGTGTCGCAATGTAAGTCAAATACAGGATATGCCATGGTTCCTCCGGTTGCAGCGTTTCTTTGCAAACTGTCTTTGAATTGTATGACTAGGGTATAGTTAGCGCCATATGTTCACGGCGGCCCGCGTTGTGCGCCGCCCTTATCACGGAGGTTACCATGTCCAACCAGGGCAAGAAGGTCAAGACTCATTATCGCGGCACGCTCGACGACGGCACGCAGTTCGATAGCTCCTACGATCGCGGCGAGCCGCTGGAGTTCACCTGCGGCGCCGGCCAGATGATCAAGGGCTTCGACGCCGCCGTTATCGATATGCAGGTGGGCGAGAAGAAGTCCGTACACATTCCTGCGGCCGATGCCTACGGTGAGCACAATCCCGAGATGGTTATCACCTTCCCGGCCGAGCAGGTTCCCAACATCGAGCAGATCGAGAAGGGCATGAAGCTCTTCCTGTCCACGCCGAGCGGCATGCCTGTCCCCGCCGTCGTCATCGACGTGACGCCCGAGGCCGTGACACTCGATGCCAACCACGAGCTTGCCGGCAAGGACCTCAACTTTGATATCGAGCTCGTCGAGGTCGAGGACTAGTTGATGTCCGGGGACCTGGTAGCTACGGAGCGCTTGGGAAATCTCAACGACCCGTCCTATGAACTCCTGCTTCGTCGGGAGATGGGTGGCATTTTTGAGGTTGACGAGCTGCTACTCGATTGGGACCAGGCTGATACGCGCACGTTTGTGGGCGTGACGGAGCTGGGGCGCACGGTGAATGTCCGGCTGGATGCCGCTGATGGCGAACGCCTTGCCGACGGCGACGTGCTCGCTATCGACCGCACGGGCACGGTGCCCGTAGTGGTTGTCGTGCGCCTGCGCAGTGCCGAGGTCTATTTGGTCGAAGTCGACCGCATGGATCCGATTGCGCTCGCGCATGCGTGCTGGGAGATCGGCAATATGCACGCGCCGCTCTTCCGGGGTGACTCGGACGAGCATACCGTGCGCATGTATACGCCGGTGCAACCGGTTTTGGGTCGCATGCTCCGGGGCATCGAGGGCGTTCGGCTCTCGGTGGTCACACGCGAGCTCGATGCCAGTCGACGCTTTGCATCGAGCGCGGCGGATGTTGTTGTGAGTATGGCTCCAGACTTTACGATCGTAAAGAAGGCGCGCGGCTAACGTGCGTATGCGTAAGACGGACTTTGAGAGGCAACTATTCAAAGTCCGTCTTGCTGTTGATGGGATGCTTTGGGGGAACATATGGGTCTTGAGGGAATCAAGCTGATCGCCTGCGATTTGGATGGCACGTTGCTGCATCCGGGGGAGCGCGAGCCACGCCCCGAGGCATTTGAGCTCATCGACGAGCTGCACCGTCGCGGCATTGTGTTTATGCCGGCGAGTGGCCGTCAATATGCGAGTTTGCGCTACCTGTTTGCCCCGGTGGCAGACGAGCTTGCCTATGTGTGCGAAAACGGCGCCCTGGTCATGAGCGAGGGGCGTGCCGTTGTCAAACGTTCCATGGAGCGTAGCCTTGCTATGGATATCGCGAATGCCGTAGTCGCCTACCCCCATGCCGATGTAACCCTTTCCTGCGAGGGGCACCTCTACACCATAAGCGGCAACGATGCGTTCGTCGACCATTTGCGTTACGAGGTCCATTGCGATGTGGCGGTGGTCGACCGTCCCGAGGACATTGACGAGGATGTCATTAAGATTGCGTTTCAAACGCCCGAGACAGAGCAGCCGGCGGCGCTGGAGTATTTTGTGCGTCGCTTTAGCGACCGGGTCGATGTGATGACGTCGGGAACCGAATGGACCGACTTTATCGGCTTTGATTCGGGCAAGGGGTCCGCGCTTGCCGATTACGGTCGTGCCCTGGGAATTTCGCCCGATGAGATGATGGCGTTTGGCGATAACGAAAACGACCGCGACATGCTCAACGTGGTGGGCCATCCCTATCTGATGGAAAGCTGCAATCCCAGCATGCGCGGCATTAATGACCGCGTCCGCTATGTGCACACGGTCGAAGAAGAACTGCGTCGCCTGCTTGCCGAGTAGGCATGTCCCAAAATCTACCTACAGTTGGGGCAGAGGCCCTCGAAGATGGTGTAGTGCGAGGTGACGTTCCAACCGATTTGCTCGGACGCCTTGGCATCGAGCCGGGCGTCGAAGGGGAGCGGCACATCGATGACGCGGTTGCACGAGGTGCAGATAATATGCGCATGCGGCTCGACGGTGCGATCGAAGCGGCTGCCGCCCGGCGTCTTGATCGAGAGAATCTCCCCGGCATCGGCCAAGAGATTGAGGTTGCGGTAGACCGTACCGCGGCTGATTCTGTCGTCCTGTTCGCGCACGGCGTTGTAGATCTCATCGGCGGTGGGATGGTTGTAGCTTTGGCGCACGGCATCAAGAACCAGCTTCCGCTGCTTGGTGTTTCTTCTTTGCATCGCCATGCGCCTCGCCTCTTTTCTATCAACGGTCGTAGGTAAATGATACCGTATTTAGCACACAATACTAATAATGAGGACTGAAACCGTCTTCATTGGCAAGTGGGGCTCGGACTTGGGCGTCTACGAGGCGAAAGCGCGTTCCCATGCGCTCATAGGAGGCATGGAGCGCTTCGAGGTGAGACAGGATATCCGCGGGCGCGCCTTGTACCTCCATTTCGACCGAACCGTCTTCCATGTTACACACCCAGCCGGTGAGTGCGCGTGCCTGCGCGAGGTTGGTGTTGGTAAAGCGAAAACCAACGCCCTGGACTTGCCCCGCCCAGCGCAGGAAGTAGCGCAGGGGGGTGTCTTGAGTGGCCTCGTCGCTTGCGAGCACAGTAAGCCTGCGGCGCAGCTCGAGCTCAACGTTTGATGGTTTTTGAGGCTCTCGACTGCCGCCGGAGAAGAACTTGTCAAAAAAGCCCATCGCTAGGCCTGCTTGACTGAATCGGCGGGGAAGGTAATGCCGGCCTGCTGACGCACGGCATCCATGATGCGCAGTGAGACAAGCGTGACATCGCGATAGTGGCCAAGCTCATGGCGCCCAGCCGGTGTTTCCCAAATCTCATCTTTAACGTGATGAACGCCGTCGATAGCGGTGATAAAGTCGGCAAGCTCGTATTCCATGGTGTTGCTTGACTTGGGAAGGTCGAGCGCGCGGCCGTTGCCGCCTTGCTCGCGCGGCGCCTCGGTCGCCGATCCGTGCACGACGTCGCCGCGGTAGTCGATGCGTACGTTGCGGGGCGTGGACAGATGGTCAATCTGGATGGTGCCGCGCTCACCTTCGATTTGCGAGGGCAGCAGGTCGTTGGTGATCTTTGAATGCGCAAGTTCGACGGAGATACGCCCTCCGCCATAGCTGGCGAGAATGGAACCGCAACCGTCGATGGGGCCATGGGTGAGCTCTTGCGTTGAGGGGTCGAGCAGCGTGGTCATGCTGGTGAGGCCGGAGGGCATGCCGAAGATCTCGACCATGGGCTCGACGGTGTAGACACCGATGTCCATGAGGGAGCCCGAGGCCATGTGGCAGTCGAAAATGTTGGTGGCGCGCCCCGCGAGAACTTCGTTGTAGCGCGAAGAATACTTGCCAAAGCGCAATGAGGCGCGGCGGATGGGGGCGATCTCGCCCAGGGCATCCTCGATGGCGTGGAAGGCGGGATCGTGGAGGGGACGCATGGCCTCGAGGGCCACGACACCTGCTGCCTCGGCAGCGCGGAAGACTTCCAACGCCTGCGCTTCGGTGGCGCAGAAGGGCTTCTCGACGATGACGTGCTTGCCACCGGCGATGCAGGCGAGCGCCTGCTCGTAGTGGAGCGCATTGGGGCTGCCGATGTAGACGGCGTCGACGTCGTCGGCGGACGCAAGCTCGTCAAGCGCGGTGAAGTTTCGCTCGCCACCGCGCTCGGCGGTAAAGGCGGCACCGCGATCGGCATCGCGCGAGAGCGTACCCACAAACGCGGCTTGGTCGTTGGCGTTGACGACCTGGATAAAGTCGTTGGTAATCATGGATGTGCCGATGGTTGCTATACGCAGCATGTATCCCCCTCGTGCCGTTCGGTTTACAGGATGAGTGTAGCGCGAGGGCGCAGGAAATTGCGTGCGAAAACGCCGTTACAGGTCGCTCTCGTTAAACCCGGTGTCGATATCGAGGTTGGCCCCGTCGGCCGCGGTGGTGGCGAGCTCGTCGCAGCGCTCGTTGAGCTCGTGGCCGGCATGTCCCTTAACCCAGATGAACTCCACCTTATGCTTGCTCTTTGCGGCAAGCAGGCGCTCCCACAAGTCTCGGTTCTTGACGGGTTGCTTGTTGGCGGTTTTCCATCCGCGCTTTTTCCAGCCGTCGATCCAGTGCTTGTTAAAGGCGTTGACGACGTACTGCGAATCGGAATGGACTTCGACCTCGCAGGGGCGGTTGAGTGCCTCGAGCGCCACGATAACCGCCATGAGCTCCATGCGGTTGTTGGTGGTCTTGGCGTAGCCGCGCGAAAGCTCGGAGGTAAAGGTCTTGCCGGCGGGGTTGGTGTATTTGAGCACGGCGCCGTAGCCGCCGCGTCCCGGATTTGATCGGGCCGAGCCGTCGGTATAGATGATGACCTTCACGGGCTTCCTTTCGTCGGGTACGTTTCATGTGAGTGACCATTGTAGCGCCATGCCTGCCGGGGGCTAGCAATCTACGATTTCTACCCCGTCTTCCGACAGTTAGTTGGCATGGATGATGCGGTTGAGCTCGTCGAGGTATTGCTGCAAGAGGGGAGAGGGCTTGCGCTCGTCGTGCATGATATAGCCTACGCGCATCGTTGGGGCGTCTGCTAACGGGATCGATGCCATACCCCATTGCATTTCATTGGAGAGGACACCGGTCGACAGGGTGTAACCGTTCGACGTGATAAGTAAGTTAGTAAGTGTTCCGCGGTCCGAGATTCGTATGTTGCGGTCGCAAGGGATATAGCTAAAAGGTTCCTCGGCGTAATAGAAGGAGTTTGAGGTGCCTTGCTCAAAGCTGTAGCGCGTATAGGGCGTGAGATCGGCAAGGGACAGCTGAGGGCGGCGGGCGAGCGGGTGGCGCTCGCTAACGAAGACGTGGACCGTCGCGTCGAATAGGGGATGAAAGCTTGCGCGGGCATCGGCGAAGGCCTTCTGCAAGACACGGGTATTAAAGTCGTCCAGATAGAGGATACCGATGTCGCTGCGAAACGCGCGCACGTCGTCGATGATCTGCGCTGTGGTGGTCTCGCGCATGATGAACTCGAACTTGCTGTCGCGGCAGCGCTCGACTACGTTGACAAAGGCCTCGACCGAAAACGCGTAGTGTTGGGCCGAGATGGCAAGGCGGGCCTGAGGTGTACCGCCGTCCTCGTAGCGGGCCTCGAGCATGTCGGCCTGCTCTACGACCTGGCGTGCATAACCCAAAAGCTCGGTGCCGTCGTTGGTGAGTGCAACACCGCGGCTAGAGCGCGTAAAGATTTCGATATGAAGTTCCTGCTCCAGGCTTTTGACGGCGTTTGAGATGTTGGACTGAGCAGTATAGAGGCGCTGAGCTGCGGCGTTGATTGAGCCGGACTCTGCCACGGCGATCAGAAAACGAAGCTGCTGGAGGGTCATCGGCGCTCGTCCTTTCGATTGTTATCTATAAAACAGATAACAGGTTAGCGCTTTTAAGTGATTGACCGAGGGAAACAATGCTCGTACTATTCAAAACACACAAAGGCGGTAGGTAATTAAGCCAACCACGGAACCGGGATGCGAAAGGAGGCCCGCATATGAATTGCTTACCAAGACGAATGCCGGGCTCCTGTTTGCGCCCGTTGGCGTGATCAGGAGACAGCGACTTACTTCTCTCTAATTTATTAACTTTTGTTCGATCAAGGAGATCATCATGAGCCAGTTCATCAACAATCCCGAGCACACCTTTGGTTTCGATACCCTGCAGCTGCACGTTGGCCAGGAGAGCGCCGATCCTGCATCCGACTCCCGTGCCGTGCCTATCTACCAGACCACGAGCTATGTGTTCCGCAACTCCCAGCACGCCGCCGACCGCTTTGGTCTTGCCGACGCCGGTAACATCTACGGCCGTCTGACCAACTCCACCCAGGGCGTCTTCGAGGACCGTATCGCCGCCCTCGAGGGTGGCGTGGCAGGTCTTGCCGTCGCCTCCGGTGCTGCTGCCATCACCTATACCCTGCAGGCTCTTGCCCAGGCCGGTGACCACGTAGTGGCTCAGAAGACCATCTACGGTGGCTCCTACAACCTGCTGGAGCATACGCTCTCCCAGTTTGGCGTCGAGACCACGTTTGTCGATGCCCATAACCTGGAAGAGATCGAGGGTGCCATCAAGGACAACACCACGGTCGTCTATCTCGAGACGCTCGGCAACCCCAACTCCGACATCCCCAACATCGACGCCATCTCCGAAATCGCCAAGAAGCACGGTCTGCCGGTTGTCGTCGACAACACCTTCGGCACCCCGTATCTGTTCCGTCCGCTGGAGCATGGTGCCAACATTGTCGTTCACTCCGCGACCAAGTTTATCGGTGGTCACGGCACCTCGCTGGGCGGTGTGATCGTCGACGGCGGTAACTTCGATTGGAAGGCGAGCGGAAAGTACGCCCAGATCGCTGAGTCCAACCCCTCCTACCACGGTGTTTCGTTTGCCGAGGCTGCCGGTCCCGCCGCCTTCGCAACCTATGTCCGCGCTATCCTGCTGCGTGACGAGGGCGCCTGCATCAGCCCGTTCAACGCCTGGGTCCTGCTCCAGGGCACCGAGACTCTGTCGCTGCGCGTTGACCGTCATGTCGAGAACACCAAGAAGGTCGCTGAGTTCCTGGCTGGTGACAGCCACGTCGCCAAGGTGAACCACCCGAGCCTGCCTGAGCACCCCGATCACGAGCTCTATCAGAAGTACTTCCCCCGTGGCGGTGCCTCGATCTTTACCTTTGAGATTAAGGGTGGCCAGGAGGCAGCTTGGAAGTTCATCGATCATCTGCAGGTGTTCTCGCTGCTCGCCAACGTGGCCGACGTCAAGTCGCTCGTCGTACACCCGGCTACCACCACGCACTCCCAGCTCTCTGCCGAGGAGCTCGCCGAGCAGAACATCACGCCCTCCACGATTCGTCTTTCCATCGGTACTGAGAACGCCGAGGATATCATTTGGGATCTGAAGCAGGCCTTCGCCGCGCTGGACGAGTAAGGCGACTTGTGCAAGGACCCCTTGCGACTCGATGGGTATAACTGCATAAAATGCCTGCTCAAGGCGCCTGTGCGAACAATGGTTGCACAGGCGCCTTTTTTGCATAGAGCGGGTGCAAAAACAGGGTTTTTGGCATGCTTTATGCAATCGAGATGTGGAAAACTCCTGTTAAGAGGATGTGAGTTTTACGCAATTGACGTGCGCCTTTTGAGTAAAACCGCAGGTCGCGATTTGCTCGGGGTACTATGCAGCGCGATCGAATCACACGCAGCTCAAACGCAGCAAAAACGCACTACGGAGGTTTCCAGCTACATGAGGATCGATTCACGAAAACCGAAAGCCGCCGCCCTTTCCGCCGCTCTGACCGTGGCACTTTTGGCGGGCGCCGGTGCAACCGATGCCCACGCGGCAACACTATCCGATACGGTTGGACCTACGCCGTCCGAGGCGACGCTGGTGCAGCCCGTTGACTATCGCGGCGATGGTTATGGTTCCATGCAGGAGTGGAACGCCTCGATGGAGGCCAAGCGCGATTCCCTTGAGATGCGCGCTCAGATCATTATGAATATGTATGGCGACTATGCTACCGATGACGAGCGTGCTGTGCTGCAGGGTTGCATCGACGGTGCGGGTAGCCTGTTGACGATGGGGGAGGTCGACGCCAAGTCGACCGAGCTCGATGAGCTGCGCGCTGCGCTTGAGGATGCCAAGCGCGAAGCGCTCGAGGCTGCCGCCGAGGCGGAGGCTGCCGAGGCCGCCCAGGCTTCGTACTACAACGCCGGTTACACTCCGTCTTACGCGTCTGCCGCGTCCTACGCGAACGGATCGGGCCTGACGCGCTCTGCGGGTGTCAATAACTACAACGGGCGCCGCGAGACCTATTACAGCAGCAATGTGCTTTATCACTATCGCACGGGCGAATGGACTCAGGATTCTGAGGGCTTCTGGCGCGATTCCGACGGCTATTACGTTGTTGCCGCGGGCGATATGGCCCAGGGCTCGACCTTTACGGGCTCCAAGGGTGATTGCAAGGTCTATGACTCCGGCTGCGCTGCCGGAACCACCGATTACTACACCGGTTGGTAATTTTTCTGCATCACGGATATTTGGCGGACGGGCGTCTTTACCGAGCTTTAGGGCAACGTAAGGACGTCCGTTCTATGTATGCGTTTGAGTTAACAGAGCCCTTACCGTGGCGGTACGCTGGGCGTATGGATGCGGGGCACACTGGTTCTTGAGAAATAAGGTCTTTCTCTTGGAGGAAGTGGTCTTGTGAATGCTCGAGATATTGCCGTTGCCGCCGTCGCGTTGATGCTTGGCTGCCTTGGTCCCACGGCCGCGCTCGTCGCGGACATGCAGGGGACATGCGGGGCTGCTCCTATCGTGGTCGGCGCGCTGATCGCGGCCACGCTGCTGGGAAGCGCAGGCGTGGTTCTTTGCCGCGACGATGAGGACGAGGTGCCGGGGTCGCAACGCTAACTGTTGTGAGATCGGCCGCCGGTCATAGACGAAGATGAAGGCCGCCGCAGGGGAAAGGTTCCCTTGCGGCGGTTTTGCTGTTAAGGCTGTTGAATGCGGCGCGTCGGCGCTACCAGCTTTTCTCGATATCGCGGATGCGCCGATAGAGCCACTCGTTTTGCGGTGCCTGGATATCGTGTTTGGCTGCGAGGCGGCAGATGGTGCCCGCGAACTCATCAACCTCGGTTTTGCGCCTTGCGATGCGGTCTTGAGCCATCGAGGGCATACCGGCGGGGTCGATTCCCTCGATGAGGTGCACCATTTGCGTCAGGTCTGCCTCGGTCAGTTCAACGCCCTCGGCGTTGGCGACCGCAAGCGTTTCGCGCATGGCGGAAACAAAGCAGCGACGCTGCTCGGAGCCCGGCTCCGTGGCGCTTCCGTAGGTCCCGCCGTAGGCCATGCAGGTCTGGTTGATGCCGTCGTTGAGCATGAGTTTGGCCCACATGCGGTGGGCGATGTCGTCCTCGACGGTATGGGCGATGCCGCAGCGCGTATAGAGCTCGTCGATTGCGGTGATGGTTGCGGGGTTCGTGCCGGCCGCCGCGCCAAAGCGGATTTCGCCCGCATTGGTAAAGGTGAGCGCGCCGTTGAGAAACACGGCGTCCATGCCCTGGCAGATACCAAGAACGGTATGCTCCCAGCCAAAGCGTTCGGCAATCTTTTGCTCGCTCGTAATGCCGTTGCACAGCGAGGCGATGAGCGTGTTGGGTCCCACGACGCGCTCCATAGTCTTGAGTGCTTGGTCGAGACCGGTGGTCTTGACTGTCAGGATGACCAGATCGGCGGGCGTCGCCTCGCTGGCACGGACGGACGTGAGATCGCAGGGCTTGCCGTTGACGGTGAGCGCGTCGTTCGCGTGACGCTCAAAACGGGTGTCATCCATAACGTATTCGACGGCGTCATTGCCGAGGGCCTTGGCAATCATGCTGCCGTAGAGCAGGCCGACGCCGCCCTTGCCGATAAAGGCGACCTTGTTGATCTGCATGTGAATCATCTCCCCATGTAAAAGGCGCCCGCGTAAGGGGCGCCTGATGGATTGTATGCTGCCAGGGTGATTGGTGGGTGCGCGGGGCGGCTGTTATGAAAAAGAAACTATTGCGCTGTGCGCTTATGCCGCGGGGCAGACCGCAAAGACGCGGGCGGGGTATCCGACGCCATCGCGGACCTTGGGGAAGGTGCAGAAGATGACGGCGCCTGTGGCGGGAAGCTCGTCCAGATGGTCCATGACTTCGATTTGATGGCGGTCGACCGAGAGGATGTATTGCTCGCCGGGGTAGGGGTAGGCGTCCTCGCACGTGGTGATGCCCGGCTCCTTTCATCGGGCTTTTTGCTGATGTTAAAGCGGTGCCGTGACAGCTCGATTTCTGCTGCGTTACGATACGTTCTCGATTGCGATTCAACGATGTTTCGGCTGCGTGACCATTGTGTTTCGCCTTGCCGGGGCGCTGATGGCGAAGGGAGGGGCCGTGCAATATCGCGTTGACCCCAAAAGCGGCAACCGTATCTCGGCGTTGGGGCTGGGCTGCATGAGGTTTCCCGGTGCGCCGGGACGCCCGGATGCGAAGGCAGCCGACGCCATCATTTCCCGTGCGGTGGAGCAGGGGATTAATTATCTGGACACCGCGTATCTCTATCCCGGTAACGAGGCGTGCGTGGGCGCCTCGCTTGAGCGCTTGGGGCTGCGTGACCGGGTGTTGCTGGCGACTAAGTTGCCGCATGCTTCGTGCAAGTGCGCGGAGGATTTCGATCGGTTCTTCGACGAGCAGCTGCGTCGCCTGCGGACCGACCATATCGACTATTACCTTATGCATAACATTACCTCGCCCGCCCAGTGGGAGCGCGTGGTGGCACTGGGCATCGAGGACTGGATTGCGCGCCAAAAGGCTTCGGGGCGCATTCGCCAGATCGGTTTTTCATACCACGGCAGCGCGGCGGACTTTCTCACGATGCTCGATGCGTATGAGTGGGACTTTTGCCAGATCCAGTACAATTACGCTGGAGAGCGCTATCAGGCGGGAACGGCGGGGCTCATGGCCGCCGCCGAGCGAGGCCTAGCGGTGTTTGTGATGGAGCCGCTGCTGGGCGGGCGTTTAGCGGGCAAACTGCCGCCACGGGCTCGCGCTGTGCTCGATAGTGCCCGTGACCCGCATTTGCGCACTCCTGCCGCCTGGGGTCTTTCGTGGGTGTGGAATCATCCTCAGGTGACGATGCTGCTTTCGGGTATGACCGATACCGCGCAGGTTGATGAGAACGCGGTGTTGGCCGATCGGGCCCTGCCGGATTCGATGACAGCTACTCAGCTCGATGCCATCGCGCACGTGCTGACGGAGTTTGAGAAATCGAATCGCGTGCCCTGCACGGGATGCGGCTACTGTATGCCGTGTCCTAAAGGCATCAACATCCCTGGGTGTTTCGCCGCCTACAACGCAAGCTATGCGCACAGCTGGTTTACGGGCCTGTCGCAGTATTTTACGGCGAGCGCGGTGCGGACGAGCGAGGCCAAGCTGGTGAGCAATTGCGTCAAGTGCGGCAAATGCGCGCGCCACTGCCCACAGCATATCGATATCCCCGAGCGTCTCGATGACGTGCGCCGACGCTTCCAGCCTGGACCCGTGACGGCAGTGCTTAAGGCCTTCGGCAAAACGCGCTCCTCGTGACCCTTTTATAACTTGCGGTGGAATAGTTCCTGTTTGCGGCAGAATAGGGCTTAAACAGGGACTATTCCACCGCAACTGAAGGGGGCTGTCGTGGGCCATCGGGATTCATGTAATGATTCGCGTGGGGTTCGTTGGGGCATTTTGGGCGCTGGGCACATTTCTCATCGATTTGCATCGTCGCTCAAGAAGGTCGACGGGGCACGGCTGGTGGCTGCGGCCGGTCGCACTCCTGCACATGTCGAGGAATTTTGTCGAGCGTTTTCGATCGATGCTGCGCATGGCCATGCCTCGGCCGACGATAACGGCGATGCGGCTTATGACGCGCTGATTGCCGACCCCGATGTCGACGCAATCTACTTGGCTCTTCCGCATGGCATGCATACGCGTTGGGCCTGTCGCGCGCTGCGCGCCGGAAAGGCCGTGCTGTGCGAAAAGCCGGCCGTTTTGAGTGAGGAAGAGGCTCTCTCGATTGCCTCCACCTCTCGCGAGCGCGGCGTGCTGTTTATGGAGGCGATGAAGAATCGGTTTTGCCCGATGCGCGCTCGCGTGAAAGACTTGCTTGCGTCGGGTGAGCTTGGCCGTATTGTCTCGATTGAAAGCGTGCAAAAGCTCGATTACGGCGAGTCTCCTTCGGGCTATCTGCTTGATCCGTTGCAGGGCGGCTGTCTATATGACATGGGCTGTTATGCGGTCGGTTGGTTTGAGGATTTGCTCGCGGGCGCGTGCGAGGTTTCGTCCCGTGAAGTTCGCTGGCGTGACGTATCGGGCGGTCGCGTCGATTGGGCCGACGAGATCCATATGAGCGTCGGCGGTATACCCATTCATATGGTGTGCGACGGCAAAGCAACATATGAAAGCCGCTTAACGATTGCCTGTGAGCGGGGCTCGTTGGAAATCGAGCGTCTCCATCGCCCCGAGCTCGCCCATGTGAAGTACTCCGACGGTCGAGTACTCGAAATCGATGCACCATTTGAGGTCGATGATTTTTACGGTGAGACATCGCATGCGACGCAGCTCATTCAGGCGGGGAAACTCGAAAGCCCCGTCATGTCCCTAGCCGCCACACGGCGCTGCGCACGCATCATCGATGCGATTCGTTTGAAACTTTAGGGCGTGGGGGGCATGGCGCCAGCGCTTGGAATGCCTGGAGGCCTTTTCCCCTGATGCCTCTTTTATAACTTGCGGTGGAATACGGTCTGTTTGCGCCAAAATATGGCACCAATAGACCGTATTTCACCGCAACTGATGAAGAGGGAGTTGGAGATGCTGACGATCGGGTGTCATCTTTCGACGACGAAGGGCTATCGGGCAATGGGGGAGACGGCGCTGTCCATTGGCGCCAATACCTTTGCGTTCTTTACGCGCAACCCGCGCGGTGGCAAGGCAAAAGAACTTGACATGGATGACGTGGCGGCTCTGCGCGAGCTTATGGCGCAAAACGACTTTGGACCGCTGGTGGCGCATGCCCCGTATACCTATAACCCCTGCTCCGCTAAGGAGCGGGCGCGCGAGTTTGCCTTGGAGGCAATGGCCGAGGACTTGCAGCGTCTGGAAACACTGCCCGGCAACTACTACAACTTCCATCCCGGTGCGCATGTGGGGCAGGGCTCCGACGTCGGCATTCAGATGATTGTCGACACGCTGTGCCAGGTGATGTTTGAGGGGCAGCAGACGACGGTATTACTCGAGACCATGGCAGGAAAGGGCACCGAGGTGGGCCGTAGCTTTGAAGAGCTGGCGTGCATTATCGAGGGCGTTGCCGCCAAGCGCCCAGAGCTGTCCGATAAGCTGGGCGTTTGTTTGGACACCTGCCATGTGAGCGATGCCGGCTACGACATCATCCATGATCTGGACGACGTACTCGACGAGTTCGACCGCGTGGTGGGTATCGATCGCTTGCATGCCGTACACATCAACGATTCGAAGAACCCTTGTGGCGCCCATAAAGATCGTCACGAGTGCATCGGCAAGGGATACCTTGGCAGCGAGGAATTTGGTGGCGGTATGCAGGTTATGCAGAATATTGTATCGAATGGCCGTTTGCGTTCGCTGCCGTTTATTTTGGAGACTCCGAACGAACTTGCAGGTTATGCAGCTGAAATTAGACTATTAAGGTCATTGCAGCAGTAATGACTGTCATAAAGTAGAGTATTCCATTCACGTTATGGGTTTGTTTCAATCAGTTTTCTCGTTGCAGATTCGTAATTCCAGGTGCATAATAGCCAACAGTTTTTGCAGACCTCTGAATCAAACGAGGTCACCGGAAGGAGACTGATTATGAAGCTCAAGAAGCTTGGCGCATTTGCCGCCACGGGTGCCATGGCGCTCGCCCTCGCACTGACGGGCTGCGGCTCGTCCAACGCCACCTCTGGTTCTGATGCCGGTTCCAGCAGCTCTGACGACGCTAAGGTCGAGAAAGTCGACGGCTCCAAGGAGTACGCGCTCGTCAAGGACGGTACGCTGACTGTCGGCACCTCTGCCGAGTACGCTCCGTTTGAGTACAAGGATGACAACGGCGATTATCAGGGCTTTGACCTTGAGCTCATCAAGGCTATCGGCGACAAGCTGGGCCTGGATGTCGAGTATGTCAACAATGACTTTGACACGCTGGTTCCGGGCGTCGCTTCGGGCGCCAAGTATGACGTTTCCATCGCGGCTATCACCGACACGCCCGAGCGTGAGAAGGAAGTCACTTTCTCTGATTCCTACTACATGGATGATCAGGCTATCGTGACCAAGGTCGATAACACCGACATCACGGCCGATAACTTTAGCGAGAAGCTCAACAATTCCGACGCTACCATCATCGTCCAGTCTGGCTCGACCGCCGAGGCCTTTGCCCAGGAGAACTTCCCGAAGGCCAAGATCGTCCCCTACAAGGACGCCACCGAGTGCTTCAGCGCTCTGCAGTCCGATAAGGGCGACGCCGTAGTCACCAACCGCTCCGTTGCCAGCCAGCTGACCGCCGAGCAGTTCAACACCTGCCAGACCATCAAGCAGATCAGCACCGGCGAGGAGTACGCCATCGCCATCAACCAGGGCAACACCAAGCTCAAGGACGACATCAACCAGGCCATCAAGGACCTGACCGACGACGGTACCGTCGACGCCCTCATGGCTAAGTACAATATCAAGTAAAATAACTACTTGATTGCGCGCGGGCCCTTTCCGTTTTGCGGAGAGGGCCTTTGCGCTTCTCTTGACGGAGAGCGTTTCCGTCTCGTTTTGCCGGCAACTTCTACGATAGGAGCCACCTTGTCTCGACTGAACAAAGGGGCCGCGGAGCAGTGTTTTCCACTGTCCGCCTTGCTCCAAAAGCTAGCCTGCGTCATGGCCGTGGCGCTCGCGCTGGTGTGCGCGGGGGCATATGCGCCCACGACCGCTCAGGCGCTTGAGACCGCAAAGATTACCGCCCGACCCAACACCGGTTCGGGCAGCGATGTGGTCGGCGGCACCGAGACGCGCATTACCTGGGAAGTTCAGGCCGATGCCGACGAGGAGCTGAGCGGTCTTTCTTTGACGTTTGTCGACGGCACGACGTTTGGTACCGATGACACGCGATTGACGATGCTCTCGGGCGAGGACCTCATGGATCGTACGCCCATGAAGCCCACGTGCAAGGCTGACGGCCAGACGCTCAAGATTGACTTTGGCGAGACGGCGCCTGCCGGCGGCTTTTTCCGTGTCGAGGTTTACGGCGTGACCTTCCCCGTCGAGGGCGGCGATGAGGCCTTTAGCGGCACCTATACGCTCGCCGACGGGTCGACCAAGAAGATCTCCAAGATTCCGTCGGTTGAGATCAAGGGCGTGACGGCCTTCGATAACTTCCTGGCTGACCTTAAAGAGCAGCCGTGGGTCGAGGCGTGGAACTCCAATATGTTCCTGCGCCTGTTCCTGAACCCGGTCATTTTGGTCCAGAGCCTGCCGATCGTCTTCAAGGGCTTCCTTATGTCGCTCTCGATCGTGCTCGTGGCATTTCCGTTGGCCATTCCCTTTGGCTTTGCGCTGTCGCTCATGCGCATTTCCAAGTCGCGCATCCTTCGCTGCCTTGCCGGCATCTATGTGAATATCATCCGCGGCACGCCGGCGTTCTTGCAGATCTACATTGCGTTCTTTGGCTTGCCGCTGGCCGGTGTCAAAGTGGACGACTATGTGCTGGGTGTTATCGTCATGGCCATGAACTCGTCTGCGTACCTGTGCGAGATCTTCCGTGCCGGTATTCAGTCGATCCCCAAGGGTCAAAACGAGGCTGCTCGCTCGCTGGGCATGAATGCCTTCCAGACGCTGCTCTATGTCATGATTCCGCAGACGTTCCGCAATGTCCTGCCTACGCTGACCAGCGAGTTCATCCTGCTCTACAAGGACACGTCGCTGCTTGCCGCCGTGGGTGTCGTCGAGATCGTCATGAACGCCCGCACCATCGTGGCCACGACGGGCTCCATCACGCCGTATGTGGTTGCCGCTCTGTTCTATCTGGTCATTACCCTGCCGCTTGCGCGCTTGGTGAGCGGTCTTGAGGCGAGACTTCTGGGCACGGCCGAAACCAAAAAGAAGCGTCCCACCAAGAGCGCCGGACAGGTTGTCGCGACGCCCGCCGATCATATCGCCGGTCTGTAAGGAGGTCCTGTCATGAGTGAAACGAATTCCAACGAGGTCGTTGTCAGCATCAAGAACCTCCAAAAGGCTTTTGGCGATAACGTGGTTCTGCGTGATATCGATCTGGACGTGCACAAGGGTGAGGTCGTTGTGGTCCTGGGCCCCTCGGGCTCGGGCAAGTCGACGATGCTTCGCTGCATCAATCGCCTGGAGCATCCCACGAGCGGCTCGATTGTCGTTGAGGGCGTGGATGTGTGTGCCAAGGGCGTCGACCTCAATAAGGTACGTACGCACTTGGGCATGGTGTTTCAGCAGTTCAACCTGTTCCCGCACCTGTCGGTCAAAAAGAACGTCATGCTTGCGCAGCAAAAGGTGCTCAAGCGCAGTAAGGAAGAGGCCGAGAAGATCGCCATCGAGGAGCTGACCAAGGTCGGCCTGGCCGAGCGCATCGATTTTATGCCGAGTCAGCTTTCGGGCGGCCAGCAGCAGCGCGTGGCCATCGCCCGCGCCCTGTCGATGAATCCGCACGTGATGCTCTTTGACGAGGCCACGTCGGCGCTCGACCCCGAGCTGGTTCGCGACGTTCTGGGTGTCATGCGCGACCTGGCACGCGACGGCATGACCATGATCGTCGTGACGCACGAGATGGGCTTTGCCCGCGAGGTCGCCGACCGCGTCGTCTTTATGGACGGCGGCGTCATTGTGGAAGAGGGTACGCCGAGCGAGGTCTTCGACCATCCCAAGAGCGAACGCACCAAGGCGTTCTTGGGCAATATCTCGTAGCGGCGCGTCGAAGTTGTCGATATAACAAACGGGGACCGGATAGTATCCGGCCCCCGTTTTTGTTTGGGCGTGAACGACTGTTGTTGTGCGGTGCTCGGCTGTCAGCTGCTTTGCGACTTTCTGACGGTTTCGTTAGGCCAGCTCTGCTCCCAGGGCCTTGCAGGCCGCCTCGCCCTCATCGTCGGGCGCATCGTAGCAAATGACGGAATCGACGACATTGACGCCCGCCTCGTCGGCATCGGCCTTCCAGTTGTCCATCCACTCGCCCTCGGCCCACGAATAAGAGCCAAAGAGGACGACCTTTTTATCGCCGAGGGTCTCCTTGACCTCGTCCCACATAGGCTGGAACTCGTCATACTCAAGCTCCTCGGAACCCATGGCGGGGCAGCCGAAGGCGAAGGCATCATATTCGGCGACCTTGTCGGCAGAGAAGTCGGCGCAGGAGATGACCTCTGCCTCGGCGCCGGCACCGGTTGCGCCCTCGGCAACGAAGTTTGCCATGGCCTCGGTGTTGCCTGTACCGCTCCAGTAGACGACTGCGATCTTGCTCATATGTCTTCCTTTCGGTTGTGCGGCGTGCGGCCGCGTTTTGTATGCTCTATCGGGTTGCCTGGACAAGTTGTCCCAGGGTGCAGCCCTGTTGATAGATGTAGGTAAGGTATTGCGTGCATGCGCGATAGGAATCGAAGGTCGTGAGCGCCTGCTCAACGTTTGTGTATACTTTCCATGCGCCAAAGACCTTATAGTTTTCGCCGTGCTGGACGATAAACTGATGGACATCTTCGTAGGGATAGCCCAAAAAATAGCCAATTTCGTGGGGGAACTCGCACATGCACCCCGTATCGCAGTGCCCATTTCGCGCGAGTGCGCAGACGCTGCCGTCATAGGCGCTTTCTGCGGCATTGCTGCTTGCCAGCGCGATGCGCGCGGCGAGATGCACCAGGGATGCGTGCAGGTTGTGGACATCGTAACCTTCGGCAACAAGCGCCGTCGTGGCGCGGGGGTCGGAGAGGTATCGCATGAGGTCCGCAGGGCGGTACACATAGATGAGCGCTCCGCAGGGGCGCCAGACCAAAACGCTCATATGGATCCCGAGTGGCTGGAGCTCGCGGTTGCATTGGGCTATGACGGCGAGCAGGCGAGAGCGTCGCTCTTCGATATGGGCGGCGCTGGGTTTTCCGTTTTGGTTGGCGTAAACGCCGGGATAGGTAAAGAGCGAAGCCGGCTTGATACCTGCGAGCGTAGGGGAGCAGTTGCGCACGACAGCCGTTTGGTATGTTGGGATGTCAATGGTTCGAGTCACGATGCTCCTTTTGGGTCCTTAGTTGTTAGCCTAGGAAAACTTATACACGAAAGTAAGCCATGGTCAACAAAAAAGTTTGAAGCGGGAAACTAATTGACCGAACGGACATGATTTTGGGTTAAGATGGGGACACCCCATGGGGGTATCTAGATAGTGCTACTTGAAAGGGGAACGCATGAGTGACTTGCTCAACCCTGCGAATCTCATCGTGCTGGCCGTCATTGCCGTCGGCATGTTTTTTGGACTGCGTCGCATTGCCGCTTCGACACACGGGAAGAGTTGCTGCAGCGATGGTGCGAGCGGCAAGAAGGCCAAAAAGGTTGTTGTGGTGGATACCGATGCGTCACACTATCCCTATAGCGATGAGCTGCTCATCGGCGGCATGAGCTGTGACGGCTGCGCTCAGAACGTAGCCAATGCCCTCAATGCGCTGGACGGCGTGTGGGCAACGGTGACGTATGCGGATCACACAGCACGTGTGCGCTCTAAACAGCCGGTTGATCGTGGTGTCCTCGAGACGGCCGTGAAAGACGCGGGCTACTACGTCATGACGCTGTAAGCGCCGCCCTGGATGCGCTTCCTTGGCTAGGCTCGTCCGCGCAGTTCGATGTCTTGGATGTCGTCGAAGTCGATGGCGATGTCTTTGAGCTTGAGGAGCTTGAAGGCGGGGAGTACCTCGTCGAGAATGCCGGTGCGGGAGCGATAGCCGTACGTATCGTAATAGGTGACACGAACCAAGTCGCCACGTTTGAGACCCTCGAGCTTTTTAGAAAGTACGAGGGCTTTTTCTTCTGTGAGCTCACGTTTGGGCTCGACGGTGATTTCCTGCTTGCGCACGAGCTCGTAGTATCCCGTGAGGGCGGCAAAGGGCATAAACTGTGCGGCGCGGTTGGCGCGCACGGCACCGTTGGCAGCGAGCTTTGGGTCGGCGGAGCGGCGTCTGCCCTCGGGGTCCGCCAGGCGCTCGAAGGCGGTCGGCGGGCGCACGGGCTGTTGTTTGGGCTTAGGCACGGTGTCCTCCAACTTGGTCGTTGCGTTCGCGCGCGGTGGCGCCGGCGGTAAAGCTTAATCCCTTGACGAGCGCGTTTTTGCCGTACTTGCCTTTCACGGCCAGGACGGCGCGTGCCAGGTCGCGCTCGCGCTCATCGGCCTCGATATCGCTGAACAGATCGATGGTGGCAAATTCCTCGGGCATGAGGTTGCCAAAGCCCAGGTTGATGCGCTTGACCGGTCGTTTAGGGTCGACGGTTTGCGCCCAAAGATCATCGAAATAGCCCATGATCTTCTTAAACGAATTGGTCCGCTCGGGCAGCTTGCGCGAGGCGTTGGAGTGCGCAAAGAGCGCGGCATAGCCACCACGCGGTTTGCCGCCATGCTCTCCCACAAAGATGCCATCGATTGCCTGCGCTTCGCGCACCAGGCGACGCCTTTCGTCATCGCACTGGACGGGCTTGGGCGCACGGGGTGCGAGCTCGGGGCCGGCGGTTGCGGTGGGTTCGATGCTCGATGTGCTCGAGCGCAGGTGTCCGCATCCGTCCACATATTGCGCTGTACCGCTGGCGTCAAGGCGGCGTATGTCGGCGCGCTCGCTCGCGTAGCCCACAAAGAGCGAGATGCTGTCACATACCATGTGCTTATCGACCAAGTCCAGCACGGCACTGTCGACCATCTCGCGCAAGACGGTATAGGCCTGTTCGTAGGCATAACCCTTCGAGAGCACCTGTCCTGTGGTGGTCGAAGTTGCTTGCGGGCGATAGGCTTGGATATCGGCGATGGTTGTCGGCTCACGCCCGAAGGCGTGGTCGATAAGATATTCGGCATTGACACCAAGTTCGTCGTAGAGCAAGTTCTCGTCGAGTGCGGCGACGCCCATCAGGTCGTAGACGCCATACTTTTCGAGTCGGGCTGCCACGCCGGGGCCGATGCCCCAGATGTCGGTGATGGGGCGGTGGGGCCAGATCTCTTTGCGAAAGGTTTCGTCGTCGAGTATGCCGATGCGGCTGGGTACGTGCTTGGCGGTAATGTCGAGCGCTACCTTGGCCTGGAATAGGTTGGGGCCGATGCCGACCGTCGCCGTGATGCCGGTGCGCGCGAGGACCTCGTCGCGCAGCGTGCAGGCGAACCCTTCCGCATCTGTGTGATAGAGGTCCAGATAGGGTGTTACGTCGATAAAGCACTCATCGATGGAGTAGACGTGCACGTCCTGGGGGCTGACGTATTCCAGATAGATACCGTAGATTTTCGCCGACACCTCCATGTAATGCTGCATGCGCGGTACGGCCGTGATGTAGTCGATGCCATCGGGAATTTCGAACAGACGGCAGCGATTGTGTATCCCGAGGTCCTTCATGGCCTGTGTGATGGCGAGGCAGATGGTCGTGCGTCCGCGTGATTCGTCGGCAACGACCAGGTTGGTGGTGAGTGGATCGAGCCCGCGGTCCACGCACTCGACGCTGGCATAAAACGTCTTGAGGTCGATGCAGATGTAGGTGTGCTGCTCGTGCGCCACGCGTCCTCCCATCAAACACATGTTCTTATCGAATACATGTTCGATAATACCCGCTCGACCGGACACCGTCAAAACCTGTCCCTTTTTGGCAGGTATGGTCGTGCGGCTGCATCGGGTTTTTAACGCAGCCCTAAAGAGCGCGAAACAGCTCGGAAAAGCTCGTTTCGTAGCATGAGCCTAACGATTGATACCGCCTATACGCACGGAAGGGTTGTGGAAAAGATGGTCAATTATGGGTTTGGTATGCCGACGCGCCTTGTTGCGGATGGAGACGTGGCTCGCTGGTGCGGACGATTGGTCGCTCACTACGGAGGCACCAAGGCGCTGGTTGTGCTGGGCGGTGACAAGCATACGCGCGATAAGCTTGTCTCGGCGGCACTTGGCTCGCTTGATCGAGCCCTACTCGAGCGTGTGCTTTTCCGCTGCGGCTCGTTTGAGGGCGACGGGGGAGACGAGCTGATCGACGAAGCCGTGGCCCTGGCGACCGACGAAGGCGTGGACTTTGTCCTGGCGATTGGCGATGCCGATACTGCTGGCTTTGCGCGCGAGCTCGCGCGTCGCATGGCGGCGCTCGATGCCGGCGAAGACGGCTTTGTGCCTTATGGATGCATTGTCTCGGAGGGCAAGGTGCCTGCCGTCGTGGGAGCCGGCGAGGTTCCCGTTTTTGCCATTATCGCGCCCGAACTGCTGGAGGGCATCGGGTCTCCTCTGCGTGAGTTGCTCGGTAGCGTCTGCGCCGCGGCCTAATATTTGCCATAAAGGGACGGGTTATTTTTGGTTGGTAAAGCGTTTGACCTGCCAAAATAAGCCTGTCCCTTTTTGATCGGTTGCCGTTTGGGGGCCGATTGGCAACGCTCGCTGATTGTAGTCTTGACCTGCGCTAGAATAGTGCCATCTGAATGTCCGGGTGCATGGAGGCGTGCGCCCGTATGCTGAGGAGGACTCTATGGCAACTGTTGCCGCACCTATCGATGCTACGTCGACTGCCGCTTGGAAGGCACTCGAGGCTCATCAGGAGAAGCTTGAGGTCGAAGGTATCGACCTCAAGGCCTGGTTCGCCGCCGATGCCGAGCGCGTGAACAAGCTGAGCTTTGACGCCGGTGACCTGCACTTCGATCTGTCGAAGAACCTGGTGACCGATGAGACCGTCAAGCTGCTGTGCGATCTCGCCCGCGAGGTGAAGCTCGAGGAGCGCCGCGACGCCATGTTCTCCGGCGAGCACATCAACACCACCGAGGACCGCGCCGTCCTGCACACCGCGCTGCGCCGCCCGGCAAGCGAGAAGGGCCAGCTCATCGTCGACGGCCAGGACGTCGTCGCCGACGTGCACGAGGTTCTCGACCGCATGTATGCCTTCGCCGAGCGCGTGCGCTCCGGTGAGTGGAAGGGCGTTACCGGCAAAAAGATCGAGCATTTGGTATCCATCGGCATCGGTGGCTCCGATCTGGGTCCGGTCATGGCCTACGAGGCCCTGCGTCCCTACGCCGACGCCGGTATCGACTGCCGCTATATCTCCAACATCGACCCCAACGACCAGGCCGAGAAGCTCAAGGGCCTCGATCCCGAGACCACGCTCGTGATCATCGTCTCCAAGACCTTCACCACGCTCGAGACCCTCACCAACGCCCGCGAGGTCAAGACCTGGATGCTCGAGCAGCTCAAGGCTCAGGGCGCCATCGACGGCTCCGATGAGCAGAACGCCGAGGCCGTGGCAAAGCACTTCGTCGCCGTCTCCACCGCACTCGAGAAGGTTGAGGCCTTCGGTATCGACCCCGCCAACGCCTTCGGTTTCTGGAACTGGGTTGGCGGCCGCTATTCCGTTGACTCCGCCGTGGGCCTGTCGCTGATCGTCGTGTTCGGCCCCGAGCGCTTCCAGCAGTTCCTTGAGGGCTTCCACGCCATCGACGAGTACTTCTGCAACACGCCGCTCGAGAACAACGTCGTCGCACTGATGGGTCTGCTCAACGTCTGGTACGTCAACTTCTTCGGTTCCAAGAGCCACGCCGTACTTCCGTATTGCCAGTACCTGCACCGTTTCCCGGCCTACCTGCAGCAGCTCACCATGGAGTCCAACGGCAAGCATGTCCGCTGGGACGGCAGCGCCGTGACCTCCGACACCGGTGAGATCTTCTGGGGCGAGCCCGGCACCAACGGTCAGCACGCCTTCTACCAGCTGCTGCATCAGGGCACCGTGGTGGTCCCGGCTGACTTTATCGCTTTCGCTAACACTGCCAACCCTGCGACCGACAGCGGCCAGGATGTCCACGAGCTGTTCCTGGGCAACTTCCTGGCCCAGACCAAGGCGCTCGCCTTTGGTAAGACGGCCGACGAGGTCCGCGCCGAGGGCACACCCGAGCAGATCGTCCCCGCCCGCTGCTTTGAGGGCAACCGTCCGACGACCTCGATCTTCGGCGACACGCTGACCCCGTTCGCGCTCGGCGAGCTCATCGCCCTGTACGAGCACATCACGTTTGTCGAGGGTACGGTCTGGGGCATCGATTCCTACGACCAGTGGGGCGTCGAGTTGGGCAAGCAGCTTGCCAAGCAGATCACCCCTGCCTTCCATGACGATGCCGCCAAGGCCGAGCAGGACGCTTCGACCCAGGCGCTCATCGAGTTCTATCGCGCGCATCGCAAGTAGTCGCTGCTGTTAACGCATCGCGCCTTATAGTCAGGGGCCCGTATCCTATCGGATGCGGGCCCCTTTGCTTTGCCGTGGTCCCGGGGCGCACGGCTTTTGTGGAACATCGCCGGGGCGTCGCGCGCTGCGAGAACCCTGCGCCTAGATCTCGGCCTCCGCATGGCCTCGCTGCGCCTCGGGCAGCTCCCCGTAGAGCGGATGGTCTTCGAGCCTAAAGCGCTCGACCTGTTCGGGAGTGCGACCGCGTACAAAGAGCCACGAGCGATCAATCGGCGTCGCCATGAGCGTGCTGGGCAGCGCGTCGGCGCGGTCGGAAAACACCCGGGCACTCTCGGGATCCTGGAACGCCAGCACCAGATGCGTGTCGCAGTTGCCCATGATGGAGCGTGCGCGTGCCTCGCCATAGAGCGCATCGAGCTGGTTGGTCGACTGCAGCAGCAGCGTTGCCCAGATGTTGCGGCTTCGGATAATCGAGAGCACGTTGTCGATCTGGGGGATCTGCAGATTTGCGAAGTCATCGAGCATAAAGCGCACGGGCACGGGCAGGCTGCCGTCGGGCTGCCTATCGGCCTCACGAATGAGGCCCATAAACGCCTGCGAAATAAAGAGGCCGGTCAGCGGATCGAGATTGCGGTCAATATCGCTCACGGTTACAAACAGGGCGCAGGGGGTGTGTCCCATGGAAGCGAAGTCCACCTGATGGCACTCACGATAGAGCTGTGCCGCACCGTCGAATCCCAGACACATGACCTTTTCGGCAAGGATGCCGACGATGCTCGCGTGCATGCGCTCGGCATTTTGCGTAATGGCGTAGCGCCGCCATAGCGAGAGGGCATAGCTTTGGGGGTCGGTCGTGATCAGGTCGTCAAACAATCGACTCGTGGCACCGTCCTGCAGGTGCTCGATCAGCTTGATGACCGAGCTGATCGTCTGCTCGTCGGCGGGTAGCTGTTCGGTGACGTAGGCGATAAGACACGACAGCAGGTTTGCCGCCGCATGATCCCAAAAAGGCTGGTTGTTGTCCTCGATGGGGCAGATGGCCTTTGCCACCGAGAGGATGTCCTGCTGGTTGGGCCTGCCGTCCGCCCTGCGGCGAATGTGCCTCAGGGGGTTGTAGCCGCAGCGCTCGATGCCGGGCGCAAGGGCCGGGACGGTGTTGAGGTCGGCGAAGTTGAGACAATGCACGCGGTAACCGTGGGCTGCCAGCACGGGTCCCACTTCGCGACAGAGCGTGCCTTTGGTGTCGAGCACGATGTAGCTTGCGTTCATTTGCAGCAGGTTGGGCTTGAGGACGTTTCGGGTTTTGCCGGCTCCCGAGGGGCCGATCACAAGTGCGTTGTTGTTGAGTCCCGTTTGGCGGGTGTCGCAGGAAAGCGTTCGATCCTTGGCGAGGATGGTGGACGATGCGGACTCAGATGCGGCGAGGCGGCTGGCGAGGTTAGACATGGGCGACCTCCTTGGTGGTCGAGAGGATTTCGTGGGCAAAGCCGAGCTCGACGGCGCGCTCGGCCGAAAGGTAGGTGTCTTTTGCAGTGAGGGACTGGATGCGCTTGGGCGTGAGGCCGCTGCGGTCCGAGAGGATTTGCGTGAGGGTCTTGCGGGTCTGCATGAGACGCCGGCTGGTTTCCTGCAGCGCAAGTGCCGAGCCGCCTGCCCCCTGGGGGATCAGCGGGTCGTGAATCATGAGCTCTGCATGGGGCGCCATACGGCGATCGTCGCCGCCCATAAAGATCACGGCGCCCATGGACGCGGCGAATTCCAGGCAGACGGTGCGGATGGGGCACGATGCGAGGCGCATGGCGTCATAGATCGCAAGACCCGATCGCACGCTTCCGCCGGCGCTGGCGACAAATATGGTGATGGGGCGGCTGGGGTCGGTGGCATCGAGCAGGCGGATCTGCTGGCATAGGTCGTGGGCCATCGGGGTTTCGATGTTTCCCATGACGGAGAGCTCGCGACGGGCGAGCATCTCATCGTAAATGCTGGTGAGTGTGATGCCTCGGGCGGATTCACGCATGGTGAGGGGCTGATGATGGGGGAATGATTGGTGTCCATGAGGACTCCTTTCTGTTGGTTGTGTTGTGGAATAGGATTGTTGCCCGCGGAGGGGCTGGCGGGCTACAGGGTTCGTCCGAGCCTGAGATCGAGCTCGGTTGTGGGGCAGGCTGCCTGTTCGTGCGGCTCGCAAGCGCCAATGGCTCCAAAGCGATAGAGCGTTGCGGCGGGCGTGGTGTAGGCGAGCCGCAGCTGATGCTCGACAGGGGCACATCCGTCATTTTTGTAATGAGCCGCGTAGTACTGCGCGATGCTGGCGTTCATCTCGCTGCCATTGCGATGGCGCTCAAACTGGCGTCTGCAGGTCTCGATGATCTTTGCTACCGACTTGGGTGCCGTCGCGGGAACAAGGGCGAGATAGCCCTCAAATAGCTCGTTGATGCTCAGGAGACACAGCAGGTCGATCAGCGTCCTTATGGCTGCTCCCTCGGCAGAAAAATGCGCGGTCATGCGGTTATATCGGTTGCGGTCGACGATGGCCGCATGGGGTCTTGGAGTTTTCTGCCCTGTGGTCCCGGGCTTTTGCCGCGCCTGTGTATTGAGCTCGACGTTGCAGCGCTTGAGGCCGTCCAACGGAAGGAACAGTGCGGTGCGCAGGGTGTTCCGCTTGCTTTCGAGTTCATGACGCTCGTCGGGTTCCCATTCGAGCTTGAGTTTCGTGTCGAGCGCCGTAAGCATATGGGCTAGGCAGCCTACGGTAAGAACGTACGAATCGTTGTCGCGTTTTGGGGCATAGGGGTCTGTCAGCTTGCGAATGTCGGGGTCGCCCATGATCTTTGTGCAGCGCTTCAGCAGTTGAGGGTGGTCGGCCAAGATCGTCGCGAGCGGTAGCGACGCGTAGTTCTTGATGGTCGCGGCGGCAAAGGCGGCGTCATATTCGTTTGCATATGCTCGCTCAATGCGGGCATCCAGAATGCTTTTCTTATCGCCGTCTTCAGCGTGGTGGTTTGTCATAGCTTCTCCAATCGGTTGATGTTCGTGCTGTTTGTTGATGTGTTGGTTGTCGTGAGTGATGTGCTTGCCGTGGGTGATGTGCTGACGTTGGGGTGCTATGCGGTTTTCAATGAGCCCGTGAGGCAGTTGCTGCAGGGGCGGGATGGAACGGCCCATGCAAGGCGGAAGGCATCGTGCTCAAAATCGAGACAGCAATGCCCTGGGTGCCTCACATGTGGCAGTTACCTCATTAAGTTGTCATTGCGTTTGGGGTTGTACTTGCCGATCTTCCTTCTCTTACACGCTGAAAACTGAAACTTCATATGCTCGATCTGCTTAAAACCGCAACGGCGGTCTTTTATCAACTTATATGTCGGAACGTGTCTTTGCAAGTACTTTTTTGCGTTTGTTTCAAATGGGGTGGTTTTGCAACCGTCACGCGCCACGCTATGCGAACGTGCCCCGGCTCGGATAAGATGGTGCGATCGAGTTCTACCGCGCTCACCGCAAGTAGTCTTTGTTGCTGAGATAGGTCACGGCCGAAAGGGGCCCGTATCCCAACAGATACGGGCCCCTTGCTATTTAAATGGGCATGAGGGTGTATTGAGGGGGGGGGATGTCTTGCTGTCGGCATCCGCGTGCGGTGCCATTCGCTGTCCGTAAATTATACGTTTACGGCTAATCTCATACCACTTGTCGGAATGCGGACGCTGTCCTTGCATGCCGGGCGTACATTGAACGTGGTTTTTCGCGTGAAGCCACGAATCGGTTGCCAGCCCTGAACAAGGAGGCCCAGCATGACGCTTGCCAAACCCATCAATAAATACATCGACTATATCGATGCCCCCGAGGACACGTTTGAGCAGTATGTCGAGAAGGCGTTAAAGTACAACTTTCGCTGCGTATTTGCGAACCTGCAGGAGTACGAGACGGGGCGCGCCATGCTCGAGGGCTCTGACATCATCCTTGCCGGCGCTATCGACTTTCCCCAGGGCACTATGACGCTTGAGGAGAAGCTTGCGAGGTTTGAGGAATACGCTGCGTGTGGCTTTACCGAGATTGACTATGTTTTGAATCAGGGGTCGATCGAGAACCGCGATTTTGATGCCATCGAGCGCGAGATGACTACCATTGCTGATTTTTGTCGCGCGCATGGCATCACTGACAAGGTAATCGTCGAGATGTGCAAGCTGGACGGCGACGACGCCGCCAAGCGCCGTGTATGCGAGATCGCGCTGGAGGCCAAGCCGGGATTCCTTAAGACATCGACCGGTAGAAGCTTTGGCGGTGCTAAGCTCGAGGACGTGCGGCTGATGCACGAGGTGCTCGGCGATGCCGTGGCAATCAAGGCGGCGGGCGGTATCCATAATTACGAAGAGGCTTGCGCATTCATCGAGGCCGGCGCCAGCGCGTTAGGTGCATCGGCGGGCATCGCGATCGTCGAGGGCGCACCGACGGATGAGCGTCGCTAGCAGACGTATTTGACCTGAGCGATAAAGCTTCACGACCACACGCCGTTCATGTTCGGGACAATATGACATTTTTCCCGTTGTAAACGGAGTCGCGATGGGTGTTCTGTATGATGGCTCAGACAAGGTTGTTCAATGACAGGGAGGCATATATGGCAATCAAAGCCATCGCGATGGATATCGACGGTACGCTCACCAACGATCAGAAAGTGATTAGCCCGCGTACGCGCGAGAAGCTGCTCGCGGCGCAGGAGTCGGGCATTAAGCTCATTTTGGCTTCGGGCCGTCCCGCATGGGGGCTGCACGCCTTGGCGCAAGAGCTCGACCTTCAAAACCATGACGGTTTGCTGGTGGCCTTTAACGGCGCACACGTCGTCGATGCCCAGACCGACGAGGTGCTGTTCGATCAGGCTATGCCTGCCGACGAATTGCATCGTCTGATTGATCACCTGCGTAATTTTGACGTGATCCCTATGATTTCGCTCGGTCGCGATTTGCACGTCGAGGACTCGTACCATTGCATGATCACGCTGCCTGACGGCTCGCAGAAGAATATCGTCAAGTATGAGCGCGACGCGTGCGATCTTAAGATTCGCGAGGTGGAGAGCCTGCATGAGGTCGCTGATGCTTATCCCGTGGACAAGCTGCTGACGGCGGGCGATCCGGCCTACCTGCAGGCGCATTACGAGGAGATGTATGCGCCCTTTAAGCAGACGCTTTCGGGCATGTTTACGGCCGACTGGTACTTTGAGTACACGGCGCCCGGTATCGACAAGGCCCGCGCACTCGAGGGTGCCCTGCCTAAGCTCGGCATCAATGCCAGTGAGGTCGTATCGTTTGGCGACGGCCAGAACGACAAGTCCATGATTGAGTGGGCCGGCACCGGTGTTGCCATGGGCAACGCGGTTGACGAGGTTAAGGCCGTGGCCCAGATGGTGACCGCCAATAACAATGAAGACGGTATTGCGGTGGCGCTGGATAAGCTGCTGGGTTAGAATCGCCGATAATGCATGGTTCGGGCGTCTGCTTACAGGCGCCCTTTTGTTAGGGAGGGTGCCGTGTCCGCATTTCCGTTCGACGCCGTTATCTTTGACATGGACGGCGTCATTGTCGATACCGAGTATTACTACCTGGGCGAGACTGCCGCGTTTGCCAAGGAGCTTGGGCTTAACCTGACTCAAGAGGAGTTGAATGGGCAGGTCGGTACCTCGCATCAGTTCTTCCTGCATATGTTGGTCGATTGGTTTGAGCGCGCCGGTAAGGGGCATTTCACTGGCGAGGAAGCGTTGGCCCGTTGGGACGAGTGGGCGCATGAGCGTCCGCGCGACTATCAGGCTTTGATTAACCCAGGCGCCGTGGATACGATTCGAGAGCTGCCGCGCCGCGGCGTTCGCGTGGCGCTTGCCAGCTCGTCTCCCATGGATAGCATCGAGGAAGTGCTCAACGCATGCGGGCTGTCGGATGCCTTTGAGTATGTGGTGAGCGGCGAGCAGTTTAAGGAGAGCAAGCCCGAGCCCGACATCTACCTGCATGCGCTGGACCTGCTGGGGCTGCCCGCGAATCGCTGCTGCTGCGTTGAGGATTCGGTGCCTGGCATCACTGCCGGCAAGCGAGCCGGCCTGACAGTCATTGCCAAGCGCGAGGAGCGCTTTGGCTTTAGCCAGGATGCCGCGGACAAGATTATCGACCAGCTGCCGGAGCTGCTCACGCTTTCTTAGGAGCGCGGTAGTTGCGCGTTTTTCGGGTCTGATGAGTAAATAGCCGACATTTTGGTGCGACACCTAGCATACTTAATGCTAATGCGGGCTTAAGGGCTTGCTGAATGCCCTTGGGCCCGCTTTAGACTTAATTGTGCTGGGAGAGGGTATATGCCACCGACTGAAGGGCTAACTGACGGTAAAGCAGCGATACCGCTGTACCAACAGGTCATTGATATCATTAAAAACGAAATCAACTCCGGCGTCTACAAGGCAGGCGCGCGGATACCCAACGAATTCGAATTGGCTGAGAGCTATAAAGTTGGCCGCGTTACCGTGCGACGCGCTATTGAGGAGCTCGTCCAGCAGGGCTATCTAACGAAGCGACAGGGGAAAGGCACGTTCGTCAATGCCCCCAAGCTCAAGCGCAAGATTCGCCAGAAGGATGACGTCCAGAGTTTTTCGGACGCATGCCGCGTTAACGGAATGGAACCGGGGGCGTGTGTCATTTCGAGAAAGATACTGCCGGCGGATTCTACCGAAGCACAGTTCTTTGGTGTTCCCGTTGGAACTGACTTGATTTGCGTCGAGCGTGTGCGTACTGCCGATGGCGTCCCCGTCATGCTCGAGAACAACATATACGTTTACGAGGACAACGCTTATCTATCAACGGCACCTCTATCTAACCAATCCATTTTTGAGTTCGTGCGCAACCGGACGGGCCGTACGCCCGCGTTTACCGACCCGTGCACACTCGAGATCGCGTGCGCGTCGCCCGAGGTCGCTCGGCTGTTGGCAGTTCCCGTTGGCGAACCCTTGTTTTATATGGAAGCCTTCTTTTTCGATGAGCAGCGGCGGCCGTTTATCATCGGTCGTCAGCGAATCGTTGGGTCTCGCTACGTTTTTGACATCTAGGACATTGCGAATGGAAGCGCCCGGTGGATCATCTCACCGGGTGTTTCCATACCGTTCACGGCGCAAACGCAACCGTTCAACCGCGTTGCGGCAATCAGTTTGAAATTATCTTGATGAAGGAAAAAGCTGCTGGTAATCTATGGGACGTCATAGAACGTTTGCCTTGTGCAAACGTTGAAGCGAGATGCGATGCAGTCTCGAGTTCTTTGGAGGTATCTATGTCAGATACGAAGGCGAAGAAGACAAACAGACGTTTTAAGTTCAAATTACCGCATGTCTATACGATCATGTTCTTGCTGATCGTTGTCTTTGCGGTCCTGACTTGGATTGTTCCCTCTGGTCAGTATCAGCGCAAGACGATTTCGACAGCGGCGGGCGAGCGTGAAGTTGCCGTTGCTGGAACCTATGAACAGGTCGATAAGAACTACACCGATTCAGAGACCGGCGAGACCATCAATCTGGGCCAGGATATCTTCGCGGTCCTGCAAGCGCCCACCAAGGGTATCCAAGAGGCTGCCGACGTCGTTGCGTTCGTCTTATTGATTGGCGGATCGTTCGCAATCATCACCAAGACCAACGCTTTGAATGCCGGCATGAGCCGTGTGATTAAAAAGCTCAAGAACAAGGACATCCTCATCATTCCCATCACGATGACGTTGCTGTCCATTTGCGGCACTACGTTTGGTATGTCTGAGGAAGCCCTGCCGTTCTATGCCATCTTCATTCCCATCATGATGGGTATCGGGTATGACTCGATGACGGCGTTTATCATCTGCTTCCTTGGTCCTAACCTGGGATATTGTGCTTCGACCATCGACCCGTTTAATGTTTTGATCGCCCAAGGCATCATTGGTATCGAGGGCAATCCTCAGCTGTGGCTGCGCGCCGTTTCTTGGGTCATCTTCACTGCCGTCGGTATCGCATGGGCCATGCGCTATGCCATGCGTGTCAAGAAAAACCCCGAGTCGTCCATTACGTACGAAGACGACAAGCTCAAGCGTGTTGAGTTTTCCGTGACCGATGCCTCCATCGAGGAAGAGTTCACTACCCGTCAGAAGCTCGTGCTTATCGATTTTGCTTGCGGTATGGGCATTATCGTCTGGGGTCTTGTTACCCAGGGCTGGTACATGAATGAGATTTCCGCCGTGTTCCTTGGCATGGGCTTGCTTGCCGGTATCCTGGGCGGTCTTGACCAGCAGACGATCGCAGAGGAGTTCGTTAAGGGTCTTGCCGACTTTGCGTACGCTGCCATCGTTATCGGTATCGCTCGCGGTATTCTGGTCATCGCCGAGGGCGGCATGATCATCGACACCATCCTCCAGGCGCTCGCTACTGCGCTTGCCGGTGCACCCGCCGCCGTCTACACCACGTTTATGTATATCGTCCTTGGCCTGCTCTCTTTGCTGGTTCCCTCGAGTTCTGGCCTGGCGGCGCTCACCATGCCCGTTATGGGCCCCCTGACCGAGCTCATGGGCCTCAATCCCGAGGCGGCCGTCACCGCGCTCCAGTTTGCCAACCAGACCATCAACACCATCAGCCCCGTGGCGGGCATGACGGTCGCCGGTCTTGCCGTGGCTAGGATTTCGTTTGGCCAATGGTGGAAGACCATTTGGAAGTTCTTCATTTTCATGGTCGTCTTTGGCCTGATCGTAACGGCAATCTCTGGCATGCTTCCGGTGTAGGTGGTTGTGATGTCTGATCGTTTGACGGTCCTGACGTCTAAGAGCGTCTTTACCGGTACGGGGGACCTGCCGTTTGAAGGTTTCGTAGCGGTCCGTGGCAATCGAATTGAGGCGGTTGGCACCAAGTGTGAGGTAGCTTCGTATTTGACCCAGGCGGACGAGGTGGTTGACCTGGGCGACCGCACCGTCATGCCCGGCCTGATCGATGTGCATACCTTCTATACGGGTTGGGCGCTGCGGACGTTGGGGTCTGATCTGTCCGGCGTCGCCGATGCCAAAGAGGCCGTGTCGCTCTTGCGTGCATGGAAAGATGATCATCCGGATTGCGCGGCGGCTTTTGGCCACAACCTGCCCAAAACGTTGGCATCGGATGCCGAGAACGCAAACACAGCAGCTGTGTTTGACGAGTGTTTTGGCGATATCCCTGTCGTCTGCTTTACACCGGGCGCGGAGACCTGTGTTCTCAATGCTGCCGCCAGTGCGCGATACGGCTTTACACCGCAGGCGTGCTATGCCGAGAAGATCTGGCGCATGATGAGCGATTTCCTCGCGCTGCCCGAGGTGCGTGCCGGGTATTCGGACTACATGAGCATGCTTAACGAGCGCGGCGTTACCGCCATCAAGGAGATGGCGTTTGATGACTACTACGGCTTTGCCGACGAAATGGCTCGCCGTGAGGAATCTGGTGAGCTGACGGTTCGCGTCTCTATGATGTCGCAGCCGGTGGGTGCCGGTGCAAATCTGCCATATGCTCGCGAGGCACGAGAGCGCTTCCGGGGACCGTTCGTTCGTTTTTCTGGCTTCAACCGTATGACCGATCGCGGCGTATGGGCGGGGCTTGCCGAGATGATTGACCCCTATGAGGACTCGGCCGATGCGGGCGCTGCCGGCAAGACGGTCGTCGAGGAGCCCGAATGGGATCTGATTGAGAACGAGCTGCGTGCAATTGATGCTGACGGCTTCCGATATTCCTTGCATTGCCAGGGCGATGGCGCCGTTCGCCGCACCGTGGCGCTCTATGCCTCGCTGCCTCGAGACGAGCATGGACGGATGCTTCGTCGCCATGCGATTACCGATCTCGAGAACTCTGATCCGACCGATCTTGTCGAGTTTGGCAAGTTGGGTGGAATTTGCGAGGTTTATCCGCAGATTCTGACGCTGGACCGGCGCGAGGATTGCCTGTCGATGATGCGTCGACAAATTGGCGAGACGCGACTTTTGCACAGCTGGAATCGCCGTGGCATGGAAGATGCCGGATGCACAGTGTGCTGTGGCACGGATTTACCGCTGTTGATTCCGAGCCTGGGCGAGTCAATCTACAGTGCGTGCGGCGGATACTTCGACGACGGGCTGCCCGTGAATGAGGCCAACGCGCTGACGCTTGTCGAGCTCTTGCGCGCTTGGACTGCCGGGGGCGCGTACGACCTGATGCGCGAAGACGAGCTGGGTACGCTCGAGGTCGGCAAGCTTGCCGATATCTGCGTGCTCGATCGGGATGTGTTTGACCTCGATTATCGCGACGCACGCGATCTTGCGGTTGATATAACGATGTCGGACGGACAAATCGTGTTTGATCGAAATAAGGAGGCATAAGATGTCTGAATCCAAACCGACGCTGCGCCGCGAGCAGATTGCGGGCATGAATATCCACTACATCATGTGGTCGCTCGATTACTTCCTTGATGTGCAGCAGCGTTTGGGCTTTGAGTCCATTGAGCTGTGGTGTGCGGAGCCGCATGTGACGCTCGACCACACGGGCTACTTTGAGGCTGAGGTCCTGGCGAAAAAGGCTGCAGACCGTGGGCTTAGGTATCGTACTCTGTGCCCCGAGAATGTTGTCTATCCTTGGCAGTACTGCGCACGCAAACCGCTGCATGAACAGCGCAGCCTGGCGTACTTTAAGCACGGCATTGAGCTTGCCGAGGTACTTGGGTGCGACCGTATGTCCGTCAATTCGGGCTGGGGCGACTGGGACGAGGACCGCGAGGAAGCCTGGAAGCGCAGCCGCGAGCACTTGTCCATTCTGGCGGAGTATGCCGGCGAGCACGGTCTGGTGCTTACGATGGAAAGTCTGCGTCCCGAGGAGAGCAACCTTGTGACGACGGTTTCCGATGCGAAGCGCATGATTGACGAGGTCGCGAGCCCGTACTTACAGCCCATGGTTGATACAACCGCGATGGGCGTTGCAGGCGAGACGCTCGAGGACTGGTTTGCCGCCTTTGGTGATGGGGCAATTCACGAGATGCACTTTATCGACGGTGACCCGTATGGCCATCTGGTGTGGGGCGATGGCAAGCACGATATGGACGCCTTCGTCGCCACGCTCAACGCCCATGGTTTCGACGGCATGCTGGGCCAGGAAATCACGGACGGTCGTTACTACGATGACCCGGCGGCGGCAGATGCCAAGAACATGGCCGCATTCGAGAAATATCTGATTGACTAAAACAACTATCGGCTACGCAACCAACGTCATTGATTGCGGGTCAAATAAGAAAGGAACTGGATATGAACGCACGCGATCTGATCAAAGAGGCAATTGCCGAGAAGGGCAAGTTCGACAGCGTCTACTGGATTGCTTGCGGTGGCTCCATGATCGATTTGATCCCGGCTCATGAGCTTCTGCAGCGCGAGGCAACCACCTTCACTTCGTATATCTATACCGCGCGTGAATTCGACATTATGCGTCCGCGTCGTCTGGGTGAGAAGTCCCTGGTCATCGCTTGCAGCCACAGTGGCAATACCCCGGAGGTCGTCGAGGGCTGCGAGATTGCCCTTGCCGCCGGCGCTACGGTGATCGCCCAGACCGACAACGCTGGATCCAAGATCGACTCCGGCAAGTGGACCACGTGGGTCTACCCATGGGGCGAGGGTGTGCCGCAGGCCGAGGTCCCCGCTGGCATTTCGCTGTCGCTTGCGGCCGAGCTGCTCGATCAGCAGGAGGGCTACGCCGATCTTGCCGATATGTATGCCGGTATCGCCGAGATGGATAAGATTCTTCCCCCGGCACGTGAGAAGGTAAATGCCGAGCTGGGCGATCGTTTTGCCAAGCTTTGCCAGGAGCACGAGTTCTTCTATATTCTGGGCAGCGGTCCCAACTTTAGCCAGACCTACGGTTTCGCTATCTGCTCTCTTATGGAGATGCAGTGGCAGCACTGCAGCTACATCCACTCTGCCGAGTACTTCCATGGCCCCTTCGAGGCTACTCAGGATGGCGTTTTTTACTTCCTGCAGATGGGCTCCAGCGAGTGCCGTGCTATGGACGAGCGCGCCCTGGCGTTCCTTAAGACGCATACCGATACGCTGATGGTGCTCGATGCCAAGGAGTACGGTATGGAAGCCGTGCCGGCGAGCGTCCGTGCCTATCTGGACCCGGTGCTGTTCTACGCCATGAACTGCGAGCTGCGTGCTGCACGCGGCAAGGTGTTTGATCACGATCCCGATTTCCGTCGCTATATGGGTGTTGTCGAGTACTAGAAGGAGCAAAGGCCATGGCATTTAACGTTAACGCGCTCGGATTTGGCGACAACGTCGTCGATCGCTACGAGCATATCCACACCATGTATCCCGGCGGCAATGCGGTGAACTTCGCCGTTTATGCCAAGAAATGCGGTGCCGCACGCTCCGCATACATGGGCATTTTTGGCAATGATGCCGCTGCCGAGCATGTCATTGCAAGCCTCGAGGATGAGGGTATCGAGCTTGACAAGTGCGAGCAGATGATTGGCGAGAACGGAGCGGCTCGCGTGACCGTCGTTGACGGTGACCGTGTCTTCCTTGGCTCCAACGAGGGCGGTATCCGTGGCGATGCGCGCTATGTCCTCGATCGCTTTGACCTTTCGTACATGAAGCAGTTCGATGTGGTTCATTCGGGCAACTATTGCTTTACCGAGCGCGAGCTGCCCAAGTTGAAGGCTGCGGGCGTCACGGTCTCTTTTGACTTTTCGGACGACTCTACCGACGAGTACTACGAGCAGATTGCGCCCTACGTCGATTTCGCTTTCTTTAGTGCGGCGGATGCTGCGAGTGAGGATGAGGTTCGCGAGCGTCTGGCATGGGTGAAGGGCCTGGGTCCGCGTTTTGTGTCGGCTACGGCGGGCGCCGAGGGCTGCATTGCTTACGACGGCGATCGTTATTACCGCCAGCTGGCTAAACCGGTAACGGACATGAAGGACACCATGGGGGCGGGCGACTCGTTCCTTACCTCGTTTTTGATGTGCTATCTCGATTCCGCCAAGCGTGGTGAAGATGGCGCCGAGGCCATCGAGCGCGCGCTCGACTTTGCTGCCGGGTTTGCCTCGACCGTGTGCGGCATGGAAGGTTCTTGGGGCCACGGAGCACCAATCGTCGAATAGCCGAGCGGTCCCGGGGAGGTGCAGGCGCCTCCTCGGGACCCGGTGTGCAAAAAATGCCAAATATGAGTACTGTGACTAATTTAGTCGCAGCAAAATCAACCCCTTCAGACGTGATTTGAGCGTCTGGAGGGGTTTAAGATTTGTGAAAACGCAGGATGAATGACTGTAAAAGCTTTAATTAGCGGACAATCGAGGATTATTCTGGCGGTTGGAAAGTTAAAAGAAATGTATCCATTCCGGTAGCAGTACTCATATTTGGCATTTTTTGCACACCAGGGGTTAGCGAAGGTCAAAAACAGAGCGCGCATTTGTTAAAACTATCGACTCGATGCGCTTTGCGTCGCAGTTTTTGAGCGAGGTGATGCGTTCTGAGGTCCTTGTGAGCGACCTGATGAGCGACTGCGTGCTTGTTTCTGTGTTTGGCTCGGCCGGCGCATCGGTCTCGAGCAGTAGGCGGTCGAGTGGAATCTGTCGTGCGTATTCGCGACAGCGCTTGGTCGCGAGCATGCGTTCGTTGACGGAAAAATAGCAGCCCGCATTACGCGCGCGGGTGAGTTCGTCCGAAGTGCCGCTAAACCAGTGGAAGATGATAGCGGGGGAGTCGGGGTTTGGGATGAGTAGTCCATGCGATTCGAGGACGTCCAGTACGGCTCCTGCCGAACGAACGGCGTGAATTGATATCACGCGCCCGGTAAGAGGATGCTGCACGAGCGCATCGCAGAGCCGGTTAAGTGCCTGTATTTGTAGCGGCTCACTTCCAGCAAAGCGCGCGGAAAAGTCGAGTCCGACTTCGCCGATGTAGCGTTCTTGGGCAGCAACTTCGCAAAGCAGATTGACTTCGGCAAAACCGCAGTGGCCATCGGCGAGCCACCAGGGGTGAAGCCCAACGCCGGCGATGATGCCCGGGTGGCGACGAGCGCGCTCGTTTGCGGCCGAAAAGTCGCGTGGATCGACGCCGCAATCAAATAGACCCAAGCCCAGCGCCGTTGCCTCATCGGCAACGGCGTCCGGGTGAGCCATTAAATCAAGATGGCAGTGTGCATCAAATAACCGGGGCTCCATCTCGGCGCGCTCCGCTAGTCCAAGCGCTGGCCATCGGCGCGCACGCGCTCGGTGCCGCGGCCACTGATCTGGCGGATAACCTCGCCGGCAATCATCTGGCCCATGATGGGCGGCATAAAGCTGGCGGTTCCGAGCTCGGTGCGCTCGTGGATATTGGAAGGGTCGCGGGGCTGTGTCTTAACCGATTCCTCGCAGCTAAACAGTACATGTAGACTCTTGATTCCGCGCTTCTTGCATTCTTTGCGCATGATGCGGCTCATGGGGTCACGTACCGTATCGAAAATGTCGGCAAAGCGGAGGCACTCGGGATGGAGCTTGTTGGCCCCGCCCATGGAGCTAACCAAACGAATGTCGTGGTCCTGAGCATATTTGGCAATGGTGAGCTTGGCCGAGATGGTGTCGATGGCGTCGACGACGTAGTCGAGCTTGCCGTCCGTCTGCTCCAAAACGCGCGCGAAAAATTCGTCGATATTGTCGCTCAACAGGTATTCGGTGCGCTTGATGACGGTAGCGGCTGGATTGATGTCGTGGATCATGGCTTCCATAACATCGACCTTGCGCTTGCCGATGGTGCTTTGAAAGGCGATGGCCTGGCGATTGATATTGCTGGGCGCGATGATGTCCTTATCCAGAATGACGAAATGACCAATGCCGCCGCGGACAAGTGCCTCGCAGCAATTGGAGCCCACACCTCCGCAGCCGAGCACCAGCACCGTGGCGGCGGCGAGTTTGTCGAGTGCCTCGCGGCCCATGATGATCTCGAGCTTGGTGTCGCGTGTCTCGTTGGGGGTTGCGGCTGTGGTTTCGGTCATAGACATCCTCCGATGGGGAAGCGAATCGTGTTTTAGCTATCGTCATTATAGGTATTATCGCGATTCCATTTGAGCCCTAGGGGCTTGTTGAAATGAGGCAGTGATTCGCATAAGATGAAGCAGATGGCACCCGTTGCCGCGGGTTGGCCAACTCCCAAACACGTTTGTAGCGTGAGAAGTGGCCGTCTTCGCATTACGCGGGGGCGGCTATTTCATTCGACCTCCAATGTGGATGCCGAGCTCCACAGCCGCGATTACAAGCAATAACAACGTCAGGACATCGTCAATACTCATAGTCCATCTCCTTCTCGGGTAGAGGGAGCTGGCCCATCTGCTTCAACTTCCATTGTAGCTAAATACGAACGAATGTTCTATAGATGTTCCTGTATTAGATAGTTAGACAAACATCTAAATATCGAGTATAGTGTGCGCGTCATGAGAGATGATGAAAGGGGGTCTTATGCCGGGAGAGGGTTTTAAGGCGCTTGCCGATCCAACGCGACGGCGCATTTTGGAGTTGCTGCGCGAGGGCAATTGCACGGCGGGGGAGCTTGCCGAGCATTTCGATATCAGTAAGCCGTCGCTGAGCCATCACTTGGCGACGCTCAAAAACGCCGGGTTGGTAACCGACGAACGTCATGGTCAAAACATCGTATACAGCTTAAACACTACCGTCATGCAGGACTTGATCGGTTGGTTTATGGGCTTTACAAACACGGAAGGTGATAAGGATGAATAACGAAAACAAGGGCATTCACCCCACGGGGGTATCGTCGCGCGTGTGGATTGCGCTGGTCGCTCTGTGCGTCGCCAATGTCGCAGCGCATCTCATGGTGATGCCGAGCTTGCCTGGGCAGATTCCCACGCACTGGGGCGCGAACGGCGCCGTCGACGGTTGGGGTCCCAGCTGGATGGCCTCCGCGCTCGGCGTGCTGCCTCTGGTGCTTCTCGCAATGTTCTGCGTGGTGCCGCGCATCGATCCCAAAGGTGAGGCATATCGAACCTCGGGCAAGTTCTATCAGGGCTTCGTAATCGCCTTCACATTGTTCATGTGCGCCATAAGCTGGCTGGGAGAGCTTACGGTCTGGGGCGTGGTGCCGGCGGTCGGTTCGGTCAACGTGCTGATTTCCGGTGTTGTCGGTTTGCTGTTCATCGGCGTAGGCAACTACTTGCCGCGTGTGAAGCAGAACTATACGCTCGGTATCAAGACGCCTTGGGCGCTTGCCAATCCCGAGAACTGGCGCCGTACGCAGCGCTTTGGCGGTGCCTGCTTTATGGTGCTGGGCTTTGGCCTGATTGTGATGGGCGTGGCAGGCAGCGTGCTTTCGAGTGAAGTCGTCGCCGCGGTGATTGCGGTTCTGGCGTTTGGTTCGGTTGGAGCCGTCTACGTCTACTCGTATCTGCTGTGGCGCAAATCGCAGCGAGCCGCTCGCTAAGGTTGCGGAAAACTAGCGTACGCAGTTCATAGTATGTTCCGGGGGAACTTTTCCCAGGTAGTATTAGGGGGTATGGGCAACCATGCCCCTTTTTCGTTACGTTTCAGAGCTGGTTTTTCCATTTCGTTTCCACTTAGGCGAAACAAGAATAGGGAAACAGCAGGTAGAAAGGATAAAACAGGCAAATGGCGGAGTTTATCTACCAGATGTATCGGGCTCGTAAGGCCCATGGCGACAAGGTAATCCTTGACGACGTGACCCTGAGCTTCTACCCCGGTGCCAAGATCGGCGTCGTGGGCCCCAACGGCATGGGCAAGTCGACCCTGCTCAAGATTATGGCCGGCATCGAGGAGGTCTCCAACGGCGATGCCAGGCTCACCCCCGGCTACACCGTGGGCATCCTGCAGCAGGAGCCGCCGCTCGACGACGACAAGACCGTTATCGAGAACGTGCGCATGGCGTTTGGCGATATGATCGCCAAGGTCGATCGCTTCAATAAGATCGGCGAGGAGATGTGCGACCCGGACTGCGACATGGACGCCCTCATGGCTGAGATGGGAAAGCTCCAGGACGAGATCGACGCCGCCGACGGCTGGGATATCGATTCCAAGCTCGGCCAGGCCATGGACGCCCTGCAGCTGCCCGATTCCGACATGCCGGTCAACGTGCTTTCCGGCGGCGAGCGCCGCCGCGTGGCCCTGTGCAAGCTGCTGCTCGAGGCTCCCGACCTGCTGCTGCTCGACGAGCCCACGAACCACCTGGACGCCGAGTCGATCCTGTGGCTCGAGCACTTCCTGCACAACTACCAGGGCGCGGTGCTTGCCGTCACACACGATCGCTACTTCCTGGATAACGTTGCCGAGTGGATCTGCGAGGTCGACCGCGGTCACCTTTATCCCTACAAGGGCAACTACTCCACGTATCTGGAGACCAAGGCCGCCCGTATCGAGGCACAGGGCAACCGCGACGCCAAGCTCGCCAAGCGCATGGAGGCCGAGCTCGAGTGGGTGCGCAGCTCGCCCAAGGCCCGTCAGGCCAAGAACAAGGCCCGTCTGGCTCGCTACGAGGAGATGGAGGCCGAGGCCCGCGCAAGCCAGAAGCTCGACTGGACCGACATCCGCATCCCTGTGGGCCCGCGTTTGGGCAACAAGGTGCTCGAGGCCCATCATCTGCACAAGGAGTTCGATGGCCGCGTGCTCATCGATGACCTTTCGTTCACCCTGCCGCGCAACGGCATCGTGGGCGTCATCGGCCCCAACGGTGTCGGTAAGACCACGTTGTTCAAGACGATTGTGGGTCTGGAGCCGCTGACTTCGGGCGAGCTTGAGGTGGGCGAGACCGTCAAGATCTCCTATGTCGACCAGAACCGCTCCGGCATCGACCCCGATAAGAACCTATGGGAGGTCGTCTCGGACGGCCTGGACCACATGATGGTCGGCGAGACCGAGGTTCCGAGCCGCGCTTATGTGGCGAGCTTTGGCTTTAAGGGCCAGGACCAGCAGAAGCGCGCTGGCGTACTTTCCGGTGGCGAGCGCAACCGTCTGAACCTGGCGCTCACGCTCAAGCAGGGCGGCAACCTGCTGCTCCTCGACGAGCCTACGAACGACCTCGACGTCGAGACGCTGTCCTCGCTCGAAGCGGCGCTGCTCGAGTTCCCGGGCTGCTCGGTGGTCATTAGCCATGACCGTATGTTCCTGGACCGCGTCGCCACGCACATTCTGGCGTGGGAAGGCACCGACGAGAACCCGGGCAACTGGTATTGGTTCGAGGGCAACTTCGAGGCCTATCAGGCCAACCGCATCGAGCGCCTGGGCGAGGACGCGGCCCAGCCGCATCGTATCCACCGTAAGCTGACGCGCGACTAGATCGTTACGCGGTTTTCCAAACCGCGTAACTGCTCGACGCTGCGCGGGTCGCAAGCACCCCATCTTGCCGTTCAAGCCGTCGCTCGCGTACCGAAGTACGCGTCGCTCCTCTTTCACGGCAACCTGGGGCACTTGCGGCCCGCTCGCTGTTGGTTACGCAACATCAACAAATAAAAACGGCTCAAATCCTGATTTGGATTTGAGCCGTTTGTCGTTACTGCTCGGGTTCTTCGACTTTATCGATGGCCCAGGTGGATCCGAGGCCACCGGTGGTGTTGCGGCGAATGCGCACGGTGACTTCGTGGCGCTCGCCGGCCTGCGTATAGTGCAGGGGGAAGCTTGCACGGTTTCGCGCGGCCTCGATGGTACCGAGCTCGCGGGCGATCCAGTAGTACTCGCCGATGATGCCGAGCGTGTCGGCGCCGTAGGGGAGATAGGTCGACAACTGGTGCAGAAGCGGGCCGGGGCAGAAGACCTCGGTTGCGAAATCGACGGGGAAGTCCTCGGGGATGGCGGGCGCTGCAGGTGCGGGGGTTGGGGCCGCTGCGGGTGCCGGAGCCGGTGCCGGTGCGGGAATTTGGTCGCAAGCAGAGGTGGGCACGGATTCGATGACGGGTGCGGGCTCCGGCGTCGTTTCCGGCTCGATTGTGGAATCTGCGGGCTTCACGGTGACGGGCGCGTCTGCAGCTGCAGTTTCAATCTCAACCTGCGTTGCGTTCTCGTTCTCGATGCTCGGCTTTGTCTCGACCGGCGTGGATGCCATGGTGGTGATGCCGGCGTTGACGTTCTCGGGGTCATAGACGACCGTGAGCGAGATGGCGGGCTGCGGCGTCTCGGGCTCCGGCGCCGACTCGGTAGCGTCTTGATCTGCGGGCTCGTCGGACTGATCGTCCTCGGCCTCGTTGCCAAAGACATCGCTGTTTTGGAACGTAGGCGTCTCGGGTTGGTCAGCAGCTTCTTTGGTTGTCGACTTGGGCGCTTCATTGAGCTCCACAGTGGCTTCCTGCTCGGATATGACTTTGGGATCGGTCGTGGCGGCGATTTCGGTTTCGGCTTCTGCCGTTACCTCAATAGCGACTTCGATCTCTGTCTCGGGCTCGGGTTCCGGCGCGGCTTCAACCATGGTTTCTGGCTTGGGACGTTTAACGTGCTTGGGACGCACGGCCTTGAGGTCCTTCTCGCCGCGTTTCTTCTTTTTGTAGGACTGCTTGGCGCCCTTGGCAGCCTTGGGCTTGTCCTCGCCCTTGGCAAGGGCGGCATCCCAGGCATCGTTGGCGATGACGGTGGCATACAGGCGGCCGCCCTTAAAGACGGTCAGCTTAATGCAGTCGTTGAGCTCCTCGAGCAGCTCGCGCGTGGACTCGAAGCCCAGGTCATAAGCGGTCATGTCGCCGGCGGCGAGCGCCTCCTCGACCTGCGTCATAAACGTTTGCTTGCCGCACCCAATCGCGTCGCGCAGCAGGCGATACAGATAGATGTGGTTGCCCAGCGAAAGCGTGGGCCTAACTATTGTCTTGCTCATGGCAAATCTCCTCTTTACACACCAAAGCATCTTACCATCGCACGGGACGTGCCACCTCGGCACCCAAGGCAAACGGGCGCGAACCGCTGTCGATTCGCGCCCGTTATACAGGTCGGTTATCTATGAGAGGCAAATGTGCTTAGTTGCCCGATGCCGTGCCTTGGCTCGAGTTGTCAGATGCCGTGCCAGACGCGGTTCCGCTCGAGCTGTTCGAGCTGTTGGTGTTGCTGCTGTCTGCTGTGCCCGTTCCTGAAGTGGTGTCGCTTGTCTGGCCGCCCGTGCTCGGCTGTGAACCGTCAGTCGTTTGGCTTGAGTCGGTCGTGCCGGACGGCGTGCCACTGTTGGCCGTAGAGGAATCGGTGCCCTGCGATTGGTTTTGGGTGTTCGAGGACGAATCGGTAGAGGTAGAACTGTCTTGCGTGCCGTCCGCCTGTGCCTGCTGATCTTGCGACTGGGTGTTGCCATTTGCATCGCTCTCGGTCGTGCGCGACGAAAGGATTGGCTCGGGGCGCTCGCCCAGACCCTCACCGGCGGTGGTGATAAGGATGGCGCCGGCGCAGGCGATGACTGCGACGATGGCGATGGCGATCGAGAAGACGATGACCTTCTTTTGCGTCTGGCTGCGCTCTGCCGCGGCCTTGGCGCGCAGGCTGTTAGGGGCGACGCGTGCCGTGGTCGCGCGTCCCGCAACCTGGCGCATCTCCTGCGTGGTCGCGGCGCCGCCTAGGTGCTCCTCGACATCGGGCTCAACGGGCTCGTAGGCGCCGGCAGGGTAGTCGACAGCGGCATGCGTGCCCTTGATTGCTTCGGCGCTGGCAGAGATAAAGTGGCGGTAGACCTGCGAGGACACAACAGTGATGACTGAGCTCACAGCGGCACCAATCACCGAGCCGGCAATGCCGATCTTTGAAGCAAGCGCCACGCTCGTGGCGGCGGCTGCGGCGCCGGCGACGATCTGGGGAATGGAAATGTCGTCGAACAGGCCCTTTTTGGGCGCGATGGCCATGGTCTGTCCGATGGAATGGTTTTCGTGAACGCCGTTGTTGAGCGCGGCCGGTGTCATGACGCGCGTGCGCGGCGCGTCGGTGTACTTGGTTGTCATACGGGGCCCTCCCGGTGTAAATCTGCTTCGTTTCATTCAGCCATCAGGGTACCCACCAGATGTGAATCGTACGTGACATTTAACAGATACCATCAACTCATCAATAGCTCACCAAGTTGGTGGGATGCGGTTACACTCGGCGGTTGAACTACAATAGGGCTAGCTAATTGTTGTGAATGGCGTCTACGCACAGGAGCATTCTTATGAATCTTCACCTTTCTCAGTCTGATGGCTTTTTGCGTGTGGCGGCGGCGTCGCCGCGGATTCGCGTGGCCGATGTCGAGGACAATGCCGAGGTTGCGCTGGCGGCTGTTCGCGATGCTGCCGAGCGCGGCGTTCGCGCGCTGGTACTGCCCGAGCTTAACCTGACCGGCTATACCGCGGCCGACCTGTTCCATAACCGCACATTACTGCATGCCTGCGAGACCGCACTGGCACATATTCTCGATGAAACCCGCGAGCTGCCGATTGTCTTTACCATCGGTCTTCCCGTTGCAGTTGCCGAGAATATCTACAACTGCGCCGCCGTGTGCTGCGCGGGCGAGCTTTTGGGCCTCACGGCTAAGAAGTATCTGCCCAACTATGGCGAGTTCTATGAGCGTCGCTGGTTTGCTCCGTCGCCTGCGGATCCCGTGTGGGTTGAATTTGCCGGTCAGGGTCCGGTTCCGCTGGGTTCGGGGCTTGTCTACCGCTGCTGTGATGAGGGTGCCGAGGATATGGTGCTGGGCGTTGAGGTTTGCGAGGACCTGTGGGTACCGGCGCCGCCTTCGACCGAGATGGCGCTTGCCGGTGCGACGGTGATCCTCAATCCGTCGGCTTCGGACGAGATTATCGGCAAGGCGGATTACCGCCGCAGCCTCATTTCCAACCAGAGCGCGCGCCTGTATTGCGCCTATGCCTACGCGGACGCGAGCGAGGGCGAGTCCACGACCGACATGGTCTTTGCGGGCGAGAACCTCGTCTACGAAAACGGCTCCAAGCTCGCCGCGACCAAACTGCTTACCTGCGATATGGCCATCGCCAACGTTGACCTTGACCGCCTGGTTGCTGAACGCCGTCGCTCGACGACATGGACGCGCGCGGACGATGCGCCGGAGGCCGTGACCGTCGAGTTCTCGTTTGAGGGCTCGCTCGCCGAAGAGCCTGTCCTGCGCGATGCGCTCGGCATAGACCGTGTCTTCCCCCGCGCGCCCTTCGTGCCTGCCGACCATGGTGACCTGGCTGAGCGCTGCGAGACCATCCTCGACCTGCAGACCGCGGGCCTCAAGACCCGCCTCGCCCACACAGGTACCAAGGCTGCAGTCATTGGTCTTTCGGGCGGCCTGGACTCCACGCTGGCCCTGCTTGTGACCGTGCGTGCCTTCGATGCACTGGGGCTGCCGCGCACAGGCATCACTGCCGTGTCCATGCCCGGCTTCGGCACGACGCATCGCACCAAGTCGAATGCCGAGTCGCTCGCCCGCGACCTGGGCGTGAGCTTCCGCGAGGTTTCGATCCACGCGGCCGTGGAGCAGCACTTCAAGGACATTGAGCATGATCCGGCTGTCCAAGACGTGACCTACGAGAACAGCCAGGCGCGCGAGCGTACGCAGATTCTGATGGATTTGGCCAACCAGGCTGGCGGTTTTGTCATTGGCACGGGCGACCTGTCGGAGCTGGCGCTCGGCTGGGCTACCTATAACGGCGACCACATGAGCATGTACGCCGTCAACGCGAGCGTGCCCAAGACGCTTGTGCGCCATCTGGTACGCTATGCCGCCGATGTCTTTGGCGGGCGCATTGCCGAGGTCTTGCTCGATATCCTCGATACGCCGGTGTCCCCCGAGCTTCTGCCGCCCACGGGCGACGGCGAGATTGCGCAGAAGACCGAGGATTTGGTGGGCCCGTACGAGTTGCACGACTACTTCCTCTACTACCTGCTGCGTTTTGGCTTTGAGCCGGGCAAGATCTACCGCATGGCGCTCAAGAGCTTCGAGGGCGTCTACGACGCCAAGACCGTCCACACGTGGCTACGTACGTTCTACCGTCGCTTCTTTGCCCAGCAGTTTAAGCGCAGCTGCCTGCCCGATGGTCCCAAGGTGGGCTCGGTGACGCTCAGCCCGCGCGGCGATTGGCGTATGCCGAGTGACGCTAGCTCGCGTCTGTGGCTTGCGCAGATCGACGCGCTCAATCCAGTTGACTAAGGTTGGCTAAATTGAACCAATACGGGGGTTGCAAGCGTTACACTTTTGCAATCTGATGGCCCGTATCGCGCGGCGCTCTTGTCGGAGCGCCGCGTTTTTCATATCGAAAGGTGGCACCATGCAGGCATCGCAGCGTCTCGACCGCTTTGGCGCGGAGGTCTTCGCCTCGCTCAACAACAAGCTTCTCGCGCTGAAGGCTCAGGGCAAGACCATTTACAACATGAGCGTGGGCACGCCCGATTTTAAGCCGTACGACCATGTGGTCGAGGCGCTCACGCAGGCAGCCCAAGATCCCGAGATGTGGAAGTATGCCCTGCGCGACCTGCCCGAACTCAAGCAAGCCGTGTGCGATTACTATGAGCGCCGCTTTGGCGTTTCGGGCATTACGCCGTCTATGGTGCAGTCGTGCAACGGCACGCAGGAGGGCGTGGGCCATTTGGGCCTGGCCCTGCTCGATCCGGGTGACACCATTCTGGTTCCCGATCCGTGCTACCCGGTCTTTGAGGCGGGTGCCAAGATCGCCGATGCCAAGCTCGAATACTATCCGCTGGTTGCCGAGCATAATTACCTGCCCTATGTGGCGGGTATCGATCCCGAGGTAGCCGATCGTGCCAAGTATATGATCGTGTCGCTGCCCGCGAACCCGGTCGGCTCGGTGGGCACGCCCGAGATCTACGAGGAGATCATCACTTTCGCCCGCGAGCACGACCTGCTCATCGTTCACGACAACGCATACTCCGACATCGTGTTCGACGGCGAGCCGGGTGGCAGCTTCCTGCAGTACCCTGGCGCGCTCGAGGTGGGCGTTGAGTTCTTCTCGCTCTCTAAGTCGTTTAACGTCACCGGTGCCCGCATCGGCTTTTTGGTCGGTCGCGAGGATGTGGTCTCGGCCTTTGCCAAGCTGCGCAGCCAGATTGACTTTGGTATGTTTTTCCCGATCCAGAAGGCTGCTATCGCCTGCCTGAACGGTCCGCGCGATGAGGTCGAGGCGCAGCGTCTGAAGTACCAGGAGCGCCGCGATGCCCTGTGCGACGGTCTTGAGGGCCTGGGCTGGGAGCGACCCAACGCGCATGGCTCTATGTTTGTGTGGGCCAAGCTTCCCGGTGGTCGCACCGATTCTATGGCGTTTTGCGAGGAGCTTATGGAGAAGGCCGGCGTTGTGGTGACGCCGGGCGCGAGCTTTGGCCCTTCGGGCGAGGGGCACGTGCGTATGGCGCTGGTTTTGCCGCCCGACCAGATCGCTTTGGCTGTCGAGGCCATTCGCGAGGCGGGCTTGTATTAGAAACCTATTTCGACTCGTCAATAGCTCGAAACCGATTTCGTGCAGTTATTTTACGAATACTGCAAACAATTTCGGTAAACGGTCGATTTTTGGCTGCGAATAGGAGCATAATCAAAGTCCCGATTGGATGTATTGGGATTACGACAAGCCGCTCGGGTCGTTCCCGGGCGGCTTGTTTGTGGAGAGAGATGGGAGTTTCTAATGGTTAACGAGAAGAAGGTCGCTATTGTCGGCTGCGGTTTCGTCGGTTCGTCTTCGGCGTTCGCACTGATGCAGAGTGGTCTGTTCTCCGAGATGGTCCTCATCGACGTGGACAAGAACCGTGCCGAGGGTGAGGCCCTGGATATCGCGCACGGCATGACGTTTGCCGAGCCGATGAAGATCTACGCCGGCGATTATTCCGATGTCGCCGACGCCGCCATGATCGTCGTCACTGCTGGCGCTGCCCAGAAGCCCGGTGAGACCCGCCTGGACCTGGTCAACAAGAACGTCAGCATCTTTAAGTCCATTATCCCCGAGATTAAGAAGTCCGGCTTCGACGGCATTCTGCTAATCGTCTCCAACCCGGTCGATGTCCTGACCTACGCCGCCATCAAGATGTCCGGCCTGCCCGAGGGCCACGTCATCGGTTCCGGTACCGTGCTCGACACCGGCCGCCTGCAGCAGATGCTCGGCGCTCACGTCGAGGTTGACCCGCGCGATGTCCAGGCCTATGTCATGGGCGAGCACGGCGACTCCGAGTTTGTCGCTTGGTCCAGCGCTCAGGTTGCCGGCGTTCCGCTGAACACTTTCTGTGAGCTTCACGGCCACTTGGAGCATGAGGCTGCCGAGAAGCGCATCGCCGAGGACGTCAAGAACTCCGCCTACACCATCATCGAGAAGAAGCACGCCACCTACTATGGCGTCGCCATGGCCGTCAAGCGCATCTGCACCGCCGTCATGCGCGATGAGCAGACCGTTCTGCCCGTCTCTTCGCTCATGGTGGGCGAGTATGGCCTGTCCGATCTTGCCATCTCCATGCCGACCGTCGTTGGCCGCGACGGCGTTGTCTGCCGCGTCCCCGTGCCGCTGAACGACGACGAGCAGCATGAGCTCACCGTCTCCGCCAAGGCCCTCAAGGACATCATCGACAGCGTCGATTTCTCCTGCTAAATCAAGCTCGCTAGAGCGAAAAGCTACAATGAAGGCGTCCGGGCCCACACGGTCCGGGCGCCTTTTTGGTGCAAAGTAACCTGACCCCAATGCACCATCCCAATGCACCATAGTTGATGGGAGGGCCATGTCGGATTCGCCTAATTTTTTGACCTATGCCCAGACGGCGTTTGATCCGTTTGAGGAGCGGCCGTTCTGCGCGGTGGATAGCCTCGTCTTTGCGTGGTTGTCCTATTTGCGTTTGCCGGGTGATATGGCGGAGCTGACGAACTGGCAGGGCCTAGACGTACGCGAGCTGCTGCGTGCCGAGTGCTACCGGGACATGATTGACGACTTGTGGGACCCGGAGGGGAGCAGGGCCTTGTTGGAGGCCGTGGCAGCAAGTCCTCGCTACCGTGGCGTGCACGTTTGCGGCTATCGTGCTGTGAGCGATATGGTGGCGACGGAGCAGTTCGCAGCCATGGCGTTCCGGTTTCCGGCGGGGTTTAGTTATCTTTCCTTCCGGGGGACCGATAGTACGATTGTGGGCTGGAAAGAAGACTTTAACATGGCGTTCCGGTGTCCTGTGCCGGCCCAGGAATCCGCGGCACGTTATGTGGACGAGGCGGCGGATGCGATTGGCGGGCCGCTTTTGTGCGGGGGTCATTCCAAGGGTGGAAACCTTGCGGTGTACGGTGCAGCGATGTGCTCCGATGTTGCCCGTGAACGAATCGAACGGGCGTATTCCCATGATGGCCCGGGCTTCGTCGAGGAGTTTCTGAACGGCGACGCCTTTGCCGATCTTTCCGGTCGAATCGACAAGACGCTACCTCGGTCGTCGATCTTTGGCATGATGTTCGAGACACAGGAGGACTATGCCATCGTTGAGAGCACCGAGTTCAGCCTGCTGCAGCACAATCCCTTTAGCTGGGTGGTTGATGGTCACGACTTCGTGTACTGTGAGCGCCTGTCTGCCGGTGCTCGATACGTTGATGGTTCCATTCGTGAGATGCTGCTTGCAGTGTCGCCTAGCGAACGCGAGCGTTTTGTAGATGCGTTGTTCTCCGTGTTTGAGGCTACGGGTGCTGAGCGGTTTGCGGATATCGCTGGGAATCTGCGCGAGAGCCTACCCGTGATGCTCCAGGCAGCGTAAGGCTTTGACAAGGATACGCGACGCTTTGTCTCGCAGACCATCGTTGCGATTCTTAAGTGTGCGCTGCTGCCCAAACGACCCCAGATCGACGTGCCCGCTGCCGGCAAGAGTTTGGCAGAACAGCTCGAGGCTTGGCAGTCCGAGCTCCTGCGCTAACCATTGGTGCAAGCAACCTGTCCCCGATGCACCAATCTTCGAAGCGCCTGGGGCGGGCTCGACCGCTATACTGATTCGTGCCGAAATCGATCTAGAACGGAATGCCGTATATGAAAATCAATCACGCGATTCTGCATATCCTGGACTTTGACTCTGCCGTCAACGTCATGAGCCAGCGCGAGTTGGATATCGAAAGCCGTACTGTCCGCAACTTCGTGACCACACATCTGCGTCGCGCGCGCACTTCGGCCGATAACAAGCGTGCCACGTTTGCCGAGAACTCCGCATTCGGCGGCGAGCTCAAGAGCTATTTCTTTGGTGAGCGTGAGTTCGTGGACCTGTCGCAGCAGATTGCGGAGTTCATCTCTTCCGAACTCACCAAGGCCGAGAAAGCTGAGTCCACCGACGTGCTCGTGGCTGATTTTGACGACGATGAGGATGCCCGCTGGTTTGCCGTGATGCTGCTGGGCTCCAAGCAGGCCTTTATGCACGAAGTGGGCCGCGAGGAAGGGGAGGTGCGCAACGACATCGCGCGCCACTACGCCATTCTGCCGAACCCCTCGCAAAAGGTGCCGAGCTATGCCATCGTGCGCGCGAGCACCATGGAGATCGGCTATGTGGACAAGAAACGCAAGATCGCCGGCGAGGACCGTATGCTTATCCCCGATGGCCTGCTGCAGTGCGACACGGGCGTATCGGGCAAGGAGGTCATCGACACCGTGACGCGTGTGGTCGAGGAAGTCGCCGGGGAGCACGGTGCCAACACGGCCGTGGCGCTCGCAAAGGTTAAGGCCGCTGTGGCCGAGAAGGTCGAGGATGACGAGGAGCTGCCGCCTTGGGATATCGTCGACGAGGTCTTTGAGGACGAGCCGGTCATCAAGGAGAGCGTGCGCGCGGCACTGACCGAGGAGAAGGTGCCTGAGCGTGTGCCCGTGGAGCGCAAGCAGGTCGAACGCGCGGCCGTGCGCAATCACAAGATTCGTACCGACACGGGCATCGAGATCAGCTTCCCGGCCGAGATGGGTTCGAACTCCGAGTATATCGAGTTCGTCAACGAGCCCAACGGCCTTATCTCCATCGAGCTCAAGAATATCGGGTCAATTGAGAATCGATAAACTGCGCTTGAACTTCAGACAAAGCAAAGGCCGAAACCCTTCGGGACTTCGGCCTTTTTGCTTGGATCTGAATTGAGTTGCAGACTGAGCATAAGTCAGCGAAAACGCCCCTAGGCGAGCAAGGTGACGTGAAAGAGGAG